>JAGXBH010000028.1 GCA_018971185.1 Acidobacteriota bacterium | reverse complement strand
TGCGCTCTCCGCCCTCGTCCCATATATCGTCTCATGGCCTCGTCACCCGTGACTCGAGCGATGGCCCCGATGGCCCCAATGGCCCCGAGGGACTTCGGGACCTCGGGACTTCGGCCACGTGCACCCGCGACTGCGACCGGGCTGCTCGCGGCCCTCGTTGGGGTGGCGCACCTCCTACATTTCGAGAACTGGCGTAGCATGCGCTATGGGCACGCACACCGTCGCAGCGCCCGCGATCGTCGTCGAGCGTTGGTCGCTCCCTCAGCGGGCAATCCGCCAAGCGGGGCTCCTCTTCTTCGTCGTGGGAGTGCTCGGGCTGGTCAATGACGTCCTGCCGGGCAGCACCGCGCACGAACATCCCCTGTCCTCGTTGGTGGACGTCGCCAACACGCTCTTCGGCGTGCTCACGTGGTCGCTCTCGGCCCGCGAGGTCGTCCGCGGCAAGTGGTCGTACGTGCTCACGTTGGTCGCGTTGTCGAGCGTCGCCACGAGCAACGTGCTGGGCGGACTGCCCGCGCCCACGCTGGGCATCTGGTTCGTCCTCATCTTCGTCTGGGTCGGGATGTGGTTCCCGCGCGGCGTCGTCCTCGCCAGTTCGCCGCTGGCGGTCGCGGCGTACGTCCTGCCGCTCCTCAATGGCGCGCCCCGGACCAAGTTCGACCTCATCTCGGTCTTCCTGGTGGTGCCCGGAGCGGTGCTGGCGGGCGAGGTCGTCGCCACGACGACCTCCTCACTACGTCGGGCCCACGCCGAGCAGCAGCGACTCCTCACCGAGGTCGAGGCCCGGACCGAGGAGTTGCGTCACCAGGCCCTGCACGACGCCCTGACGGGCCTTCCCAACCGGTTCCTCATCAGCGACCGCATCGAGCAGGTACTCGCTCGGTCGCGTCGCTCGGGCACGCAGTGCTCCCTCCTCTTCCTCGATCTCGACGGCTTCAAGAACGTGAACGACTCGATGGGCCACGGGGTCGGCGACGAGTTGCTCAAGGCGGTGGCGCGGCGTTTGAGCGCCTCGATCCGCGAGGCCGACACGATCGGGCGAATGGGGGGCGACGAGTTCGTGATCCTGATCGACGGGGCCACCCTCTCGATCGCGCCGGAGTTGGTGGCCGAACGAGTGGTGCAGGTGATGCGCGAGCCCTTCGACATCCCCGTCGAGGGTGCCGTCGTGCCCTTCAGCGTCACCACCAGCGTCGGCATCGCCACGGGCGACCGACCGGGGGCGAGTGAGCTCATCCGCGACGCCGACATCGCTCTCTACCAGGCGAAGGACGCGGGCAAGAACCGCTTCGTGCCCTTCGACAACGAGGCGGACAGTGAGCTGCGACGCCGTTTCGAGCTCGAGCTCGACCTGCGCTCGGCGCTGGCCGAACAGCAGTTCTTCCTCGTCTACCAGCCGATCTACGACCTGGCCGACCTCTCACTCTCGGGCGTCGAGGCCCTGCTGAGGTGGGAGCATCGCACGTGGGGTGAACTGCAACCCGACGAGTTCATCCCGCTGCTCGAGTCCTCGGGTCAGATCATCGAGGTAGGCAGGTGGGTGCTCGCTCAGGCCTGCACTCAGATGGCGCACTGGCGGTCGCGCGGGATCGACATGTCGATCTCGGTGAACGTGTCGCCTCGCCAACTCGGTCGCGAGGGGTTCATCCAGGATGTCCGTGAGGCGCTCAGCGCCAGCGCACTGCCCGCCGAGGCCCTCACCCTCGAGATCAACGAGACCACCCTCATGAGGGACCGTCCCACGACGGCGAAACGTCTCACCGAGTTGAAGCGACTCGGCGTGCGGATCTCGATCGATGATTTCGGGACGGGATACTCGTCACTGTCGTATCTCCAACAGTTCCCCGTCGACAGCCTGAAGATCGACCGCATTTTCGTCGAGGCCATCTCTCGCTCGCCCGAGTCTGACGCCCTGATCCACACCCTCGTGCAGCTCGGTCGCGACCTCGGACTTCGCACGGTGGCCGAAGGGGTGGAGTCACCCCTCCAGGTGGAGCACCTCCAGGCCGAGCACGTGAACCTGGCGCAGGGTTTCATGTTCGCGCGTCCCCTCACCAGCGAGCAGTTCTCGGCGCAATTCCTTCACGAGGACCACCCGGTCGAGGGCGACTGAAGAGTACTGGCGCCGACGTCGGATCCGACCGAGTGACGCACCTCGGTACCGCGTGCGCCCGTGAGACGATGGTGCGCACCTCGCGACACGGGGCCAGGCGGGCGTGATTCACAAAAGGGTGACAACTTATGGACTCGCGGAGATAACTCGATGTCGAGGGCGATAGCCTTGGAATGAAGGTGAAGACGGGCCGAAGTGAGGTCGCGCATCCTTCGCTGATGGGGGTCGACGCGGAGGGGCGGACCGGTCCGTCATGGAGGAATCGGCATGATGCGAGTCGCCCAAGCCAGTGTGCTCAGCAGTGAGGAACTCTTCGGCGTCGTCGCGAACCCCGACTTCCTGGACTCACTCAACCTCGGCCTCATGATCTTCGATCGCGACGGCTCCTTCACCGGGTGCAACCAAGCCACGGTGGACCTCTGCGGTGCGGCGCTGTTGAGTGATGTCAATCACGCCGGTGCTGACGCGCGAGGGCGTGGATCCCGAAGAGGATCCCAGTTGCCCTGGGAGGAGCCTCTGGCCAACGCCCTGCGCACCGGCGCGCCCTGCGCGGGTGTGATCGCGTCCCTCGATGAGCCCGACATCGAGCGGCGATGGATCAGCGTGAGCTCCTGGCCCATGATGAGCGAAGGGAGTGTCAGGGGTGTCGTCGTGACGATCGAGGACGTCACGGACCGCTGGCGGCGGACCCGGCTCCTCGCCCTCCACAAGGACGTCATGACGTCGATCGTCGCCGCGAACGACGAGTTGACGACCCTGCAGGCGCTCTGTGACGCGATCACCAGTGAGTTGACCTACGACTCGGCGTGGATCGGCGTCGAGTCGCTCGAGCGCGAGTTCGCCATCGACGCGGTCTGCTCGTCCGGTCGCGTGGACATGATGAACGCGGGTGCCATCTCGTGGTCGGACGAGGTTGAGAGCGGCCAAGGATTCGTGGGGACGGCGCTGCGCCTCGAGAGGACCGAGGTCGAGAATCGACTCCTCGAGAGTGAGCGTGATCGCCCCTGGCGCGCGGTGAACGAGCGCAGCGGCTTCAACTCGGGCATGGCGCTACCGATACGGGTCTTCGGCCGACGCGGCGTCTTGAACATCCTCGACGCCCACCCTGACGCCTTCGACCCCACGGTGGTCCAGGAGATCGAGTCGTCGGTCCACGAGATCCAGTTCGGCATCTCGCACCTCGAGGCGGTGAATCAACTGAACGACTCCCTGGTGGGCACCCTCAACGCGCTGAGCAGTATGACCGAGATCCGCGACCCCTACACCGCCGGACACCAGAACCAGGTGGCCCGCCTCAGCATGGCCATCGCGACCCGGATGGGGCTGGCGTCGGCACTGGTCACCTTGATCGGACAGGGCGCGGAGGTCCACGACATCGGCAAGATCGCCATTCCCGCGGAGATCCTCACCCGACCGGGCCGGCTCAGCCCCACCGAGTTCGAACTCATCAAGACGCATTCGAGCGTCGGCTACGACATCCTCTCGGCGGCGCACCTACCGTGGCCCATTCCCGAGGTCGCCCATCAGCATCACGAGCGTCTCGACGCGTCGGGATACCCGAGCGGACTGCGCGGCGAGGAGATCTGCCTGCCCGCGCGGATCGTGGCCGTGGCCGACGTGGTCGAGGCCATGTCGCATCGGCGTCCCTACCGCGGAGCCCTGGGGGTCGAGCAGGCACTGGCCGAGATACGAATGGGTAGCGGAACCCTCTACGATCACGACGTCGTGGTTACCTGCCTCCAACTCTTCGACGAGGGATACGACCTCGACGCTCTCAGTGACGACGAGGCACGACGACGAGGCGTCGATCCGATGATGGCGACACTCGGGGTCGACGGGTAGACGAGAAAGGCGCCCGACTTATCGCTCGTCGTCCTGGAGCGAAGACCTTTCGCACCTCAGCGACACGCGGCGTCGTGCGTCGGATCAATTGGACGCGACGCCAAATTCTGAATCGCGTTAAGAATTTGCCTACTCCCCGGCATGAAAGGCTGAGAGGGCGGATCTGGACTTCGCCGCCGTCGGTCGGTGGGTCGCCCTGAGTATCGCATGACGAAGAAGAAGGCGGGAGGGTGGCTCGTGAGGCGGTGTGTGTGCGGCAAGGTCATCGAAGAGCGCCCGTTACCTTCTGACATCCAACGGTTGAGTGGAAAGGCCTCGGTGCTCGTGCACGTCGAGACCATGAGCACTCGATGCTTCCCGGATTCAGACGACGTCGCCGAACGACACTCTACGGCGAGGTGGGCGCGGACTCCCGAGGGATCGATCGAGCACGTGGAACCATTCGGACGCGTGGAATCGTAAGGGCTTGGTGACCCCTCGTTGAGATGTCCGCACCCGCGGAGCCGACAACCGTGCCCGCGCATCGATCCTCACCTCAGTGATGATCACGATGATCACGATGAGGTCGATGAGGTCGATGAGGTCGACGAGGTCCCTAGAGGAGGTCGAGTGACGTTCGACGATTGGGACGTGACACCAGGAGGCGTTTCTCGTCTGGGTTCCCCGACGCGACGTGAAGTCATCGACCCTCTGATGATGTCGCCCCACGGACGACCCCACGGACGAACTGGCCAGTCGCTCGGAGGAGGTGGCGCGGGGGAGCCACTGCACCCGTTGCTCCTCAGTGCCATCGCGACAGACGCGTTCTCTCAGGTCGACCGTGTCGGAGCCCAAGAATCCCTCGACGCCCATCTCTCCTTCCCGTCCGATCGAACGCGAACCACGACTCGCCCATGACCCCCGGTGAAGGTTGTGCGACTTCTCCTTGACAGTCCCACGACCCACCGTTAGGATGACGCCTGACAAGTGGTCAGAGGTCAGGGACCATATCTACGTGGGCGGTCCCACCATGGGACCCGCCAGGGGGTGATATGGCGACCGGAGCGACGATCACAACGTCCTAAATTCTGTCCAAGACAGGGGGGGGTAGTGAAGATGTACATAAGCAACCGAATGAGGCGCCGCGCGACGGTGTCCGTGGCCACCGCGTTGGCGGCGAGCAGCGTGCTCGCCACGTGGGCCTTCAGCGCCACGACGGCGTCGGCGACGTCCTACGACACGATCAGTGTCGGTGTGGCGCTCTCGCCACCCAAGGTGGTGTTCATGGCGCCCTACGTGGCCCAGGCGGAGGGCTTCTTCGCCCAGGAGGGCCTGCAGGTCAACCTGATCTCGATGCCGAACGGACTCAACACCGAGTTGGGCACCACGGCGGGATCGATCAACTTCGGTCTGAGCTCGGCCACGGACTCGGTCGAGGCCGCCGCCGCGAAGGCGCCGATCCACGCCATCGCCTCCTACGGCGCCAAGCTCGACACCGAGTGCGTGGCGGCTCCGGGCTTCAACACGGCGGCGAAGTTGCGCGGACAGAACGTCGGGACGACCGGAGCGGGTGGCTTCGCGGCCACGACGCTGGCGGCGTGCCTGAGGCCGCTGGGTCTCACCCTGAACGACGTGCACCCGGTCATCATGACCCGGTCGCAGTTCGTCGGTGCGCTGGCGACCGGAGCCATCAAGGTGGCCTCCTTCCACGCGGATGACGCCTACGTCGTTCTGCACCAGATCAAGGGATCGACGGTGATCGACAAGCAGTACCAGACGTTGCCCAACTGGTGGTACGGCGGCATCTCGTCGCTCGACTCCTACACCAAGACCCACCCGGTCGTGACCGAGCACTTCCTCGCGGCGTTGATCCTGGCGAACAACTGGATCAACAACCCGAAGAACTTCAACGCGCTCGTGAGTCTGGCGGTGCGCGCCACTGGTGAGGACAAGGCGGCCGTGGTGTACGCGCTCAAGTTCAACATCGCGGCGAAGTCCTTCACCACGGCGGTCAATCCCGCGAGCGTGGCGTGGACCTCGAAGGAGTGCAAGACCATCGGTGACATCTCGGTGGTGCCGACCTACTCACAGGTCGTCAACACCAAGTATTTGGTGGCGGCTGAGAAGTTGGTCAAGAGCCAGATGAAGGGCTGAGCGGACGCTCGGTGCGACGCGCCGTAGGAATGGCGCGTCGTACGCAACACGCAACAACTAACAAGCACACAGCACGAAGTAATTGGTAGCGAAGGAGAGGGTTGTCATGGTGGAGTCTCAGCGGGGTCGAGGAGTTCGATTCGACGAACTGACGAACCCCGAGATCGTGGCAGCCCTCTCCGAGCGACCATTGGTGCTGATCCCCTGCGGCAGCACCGAGCAACACGGTCCACACCTGCCGACGGGGACCGACTACTTCGCCAGTCTGGCGGTCTGCGACCTGGTCGCCACGTCGATCGGCGGACTGGTGCTCGGCGGGATGCAGTTCGGCATCACTCCCATACACATGGGATTCCCGAGCACCGTGACGGTCTCGGCGGCGACCTTCGAGGCGATCCACCTCGACATCGCGGCGTCACTCGTCGCCCACGGCGTCACCGAGATCGCCTACGTGAACTGGCACGAGGGCAACATCGGGTCGCTCACGACGATCGCCAGTCGCGTGACCCAGGAGCTCAAGGCGAACGTCGTGGTGGCCCAGGCCTGCTACGTGGCCGAGGAGCACTTCGGCGAGAGGATGGCGGGCCTGACCCACGGCGGCGCCATCGAGGCCGCGGCGGTGCTCGGGTACCGGCCCGAACTCGTGCGCTACGACCAACTCGACCCGGCCGAGGACTCGCCGGGGGAGCGACCGGCCGACCACGCGCGTCGCGGTCGGAGCTTCCAGACGGTCCTGCGCGACATCCGCGAGATCTCCGATTCGGGCTGGTACGGCTCCTCGCAACGAGTGAGCGACGACGAGGGGCGCGAACTGGTGGCGCGCGTCGCCGAGGTCGTGGCCGGCGAGCTCGATGCGCGTTTCGCGCACCTGAAGAAGATTCGCACGGACGTCGGTTGATGGCGCGGGTACTGCGTCCGCGCGACGCCGAGGTCCTCGCGCTGCGCGGGCGCCGCGCCCGGGTGCTTCTGAACGGTGAGGACACCAACGGACAGATGACGGTGCGAGTGGTCGAGGTCGAACCCGAGCGTCGCGACGCGCCGCCGCGCCCACTGCACGTCCACGAGGGAGTGGGCGAGTTCATCTGGATCCTCGAGGGCAGCGGATTGCTGCACTGCGACGCGGGGGTCCTGCCCGCCGAGGCGGGCGAGGTGGTCTACGTCCCCGCCGGCGAGATGCACAAGATCATGCCCCGCGGCGCCGAGCCGCTGCACCTGCTGTGCGTGTTCCCCACGGGTGACATCGCCTCACACACGAAGGAGTAGTCGATGAGTACCCCGAACGGCCCCTCGGTCGTCTGCCTGCGCCCGCGACGCGACTTCGAACAGATGGGTGTCGCGCTGCCCGAGGACCTCGACATCACGTTCTACGACGACGAGCGTGGTCTCGAGCGGATCGGACCCGAGGTCGCGGCCGTAGTACTGCCCTCGGCGGGAGCGGCGCTCGCGCCCGCGATGTTCGACGGGGCGAACGCGCTCACCCTCGTGCAGTACACCGGCGCGGGCATCGATCGCATCGGTGAGGACGTGATCGACGCCCGGGGGTTGGCGGTGTGCAACGTGCCCGGCGCGAGCGCCCCCGACGTGGCGTCCTACGTGGCGCTCGCCACGGGTGTGCTGCTGCGCAAACTGTTCACCGGCGACCGCTTGATGAAGTCGGGGCTCTTCAGCGAGGCGCGCGCGGCCATGACGCCCGCCCAGGTTCGCGGGTACCGCGGTCTTCGCGTGGGCGTGGTGGGCTTCGGGAGCATCGGCTTCGAAGTGGCGCGGACCTTTCACGCGCTGGGCGCCGAGGTCATGTGGTACGACCCGCAGCCGGCCGCCGCCGACGCGTCGGGTCTCTTCGAGCGGGTGAGCCTGGATGAACTGCTCGAACGCAGTGAGGTGCTGAGCGTGCACGTGCCGCTCCTCGAGGCCACGCGGGGTCTCATCGACGCCGCGGCCCTGGCGCGACTCGCGCCCGGCGCGGTGGTGGTCAACGCGGCGCGCGGCGGCATCATCGAGGAGACCGCGTTGATGGAGGCCCTCGACGGCGGTCATCTCGGCGGCGTGGTCCTCGACGTCTTCACCCTCGAGCCACTCCCGGCCTCGTCGCCACTGGTCGCCTGGGCCCAGCGCCACGCCGATCGGGTCCTGCTCTCGCCGCACATCGCGGGCGTGACGCCCGAGGCGTCACGCGTGCTCTTCGTGCAGGCGTGGTCGAACGTGCACGCCGTGCTCGTCGAGGGCAACGAACCGCGACACCGGTTGCGCTAGGGCCCGAGGTAGTTGAGTAACCAACGTGGGCTCGCAGCTGTTCGCAGGTGCGCCCACCTTTCACAAGGAGGAATGTCAGTGACGCAGTCAACGAGCGGGGGGCCGACCAGACTCGCGGCGATCGGACTGGGGAGGTGGGCGCGGATCATGGCGTCGGCCTACTACCGCAGCGAGGACGTGGACCTGGTGAGTTGCTTCACCCGCAACCCCGAGCGACGCGCGCGCTTCGCCGCCGACTACGGCTGTGGCGAGGACGACTCGCTCGAGGCGCTCCTCTCGCGTGACGACATCGAGGGCGTCATCGTCACGGTGCCCAACGATCAGCACGCGAGCGTCATCGAGGCCGCCGCGAGGGCCGGCAAGCACGTCTACGTCGAGAAGCCCGTCGCGGTCGACGCGGCCGACATCAAGCGGATCCGCGCCGCCGTGACCGAGGCGAACATCGTCTTCGCCTGCGGCCACAGCGCCCGCCGTCTCGCCGGGGTGCGTGAGATGCGCCGTTGCCTCGACACCGGAGAGATCGGCACGCCCTCGATGGTCGAGGCCGTCTTCTCGAACGAGCGGGGCCTCGAGCTCAACGAGGGTGACTGGCGCGGCGACCCCGAACGGGCGCCGGGTGGCCCGCTGACGCAGTTGGGTATCCACCACATCGACAACCTCAACTATCTCTTCGGGGTGCCACGCCGGGTCGTGGCCATGGGTCGCCAGGGTGCGCCGCGCGTGTCCAACACCATGGTGGTGGGCGCGCTGATGGAGTTCGACGACGTGATCGGGTTCCTCGGCAACGACTGGCTCACCCCCGGCGCCTTCACGATGGACCTCTACGCCACCGTCGCGCGCCTGCGCTACGAGCTCGACTTCAGTTGGTGGAGCGACTCGGCCGACACCGACGCGCACGCGCGGCTCATCAAGGTGCAGTTCGATTCGCACGGCGACGACCCCGACGCGCGGGTGCTCTCGGAGCGCCCCGTCCAACTCGACGCTCGCAACCACCTGCGTGAGGAGATCGACGAGTTCGCGCGGGCCATCCGGGGCCGGGGCGAGGTCGAGGTCGACCTCGAGACCGCCGTGGCCAACGTGGCGGTCATGATGGCCACGTTGCGCGCCCTCAAGGAGCAGCGTGCCGTCGACGTCGAAGAGACCATGAGCGAGCTGTCGTGAGGCGCGTCGACGGGTTGACAGTCCTGGTAGCCGGTGTTAGGGTTTCGCCAACGCAAAGTGGCAAGAGGTCCGACCTAAGAACAGGGAGAGGCCGGTGCCGGGGGAGAGGTCAGAGCATGCGGTTGAGACAGGAGATCGGAGGTCGCGATGAGTGAGCAGTTGGCGTTCCTGGCGCATCGTCAGGACGACATGGTGGCGGTCGCGGTGCGCGACGTCGCAGTGGGGCACGCGGAGTACGCGTCGCTGGATTCGGGCATCCGTCGCTCGATCGAGGTCCTCGAGCCGATCAAGCTGGGGCACAAGGTGGCCCTGGTCCAGATCGCCGAGGGGGACAAGGTCGTCGAGTACGGCCAGAACGTCGCGGTGGCGACGGCGGACATCGCCGTCGGCGCCTTGGTACACGTGCACAATGTGAGGAGCGCAAGATGGCAACTGGCCTGACTGGATACCGTCGTCCCGACGGCAAAGTAGGAATCCGCAACCACGTCGTGATCCTGGCGGTCGACGACCTGTCGAACACGGCGGTCGAGGGGATCGGACGACTGGTGCCGGGCACCCTGGCGATCCCGCACGCCTACGGTCGCCTGCAGTTCGGCGAGGACCTCGAACTGACGTTTCGCACGCTGATCGGCACGGGGGCCAATCCCAATGTCGCGGCGGTCGTCGTGGTGGGGATCGAACCCTCGTGGACCGACCGCGTGGCCGACGGCATCGCGGTCACCGGCAAGCCAGTGGTGCGACTGTCGATCGAGCGCTACGGCGACATCAACACCATCGCCGCGGGGGCCCGCGAGGCCGCCAGGTTGTTGCAGGACGCCAGTGAGATCCAGCGCGTCCCCGTGGAGCGCCACGAGGTCATGCTCTCGATCAAGTGCGGCGAGTCCGACACCACCAGTGGACTCGGGTCCTGCCCGACGACGGCGCAGGCGGTCGACCGAATGGTCGAGGCCAACGGGACCGTCTTGTTCGGTGAGACGACCGAGCTCACGGGTGGCGAGCACCTGATCGCGGCGCGCTGCGTCGACGACAAGGTGCGTGACAAGTTCCAGGGCTTCTACGACAACTACATCGAGATGGTCGTGGCCCAGGGGGTCGACCTCCTGGGGTCCCAGCCGACCCAGGGCAACATCCGCGGTGGTCTTTCGACCATCGAGGAGAAGGCCATGGGCAACATCGCCAAGACCGGGACCAAGCCGGTGGTCGACGCCCTCGAACCCGCCGAGGCGCCCACGCGCCAGGGGCTCAACTTCATGGACACCTCCTCGGCGGCGGCCGAGTGCATCACGCTGATGGCGGCGGCCGGTGCGGTGATCCACATCTTCCCGACGGGTCAGGGCAACGTCATCGGCAACCCGATCGAGCCGGTGATCAAGTTGACCGCCAACCCGTTGACCGCGGCCACCATGGGTGAGCACATCGACCTCGACGTGTCGGGTCTGCTGACCCAGGAGTACACCCTGGCCGAGGCGGGGGACCGCCTGATGGAGGTGGTGGACCGCACGATCAACGGACGCCTCACCTGCGCCGAGGCGATCGGTCACCAGGAGTACGTGATCACCAAGCTGTACCGCAGCGCCTAAGGCGTTCGCGCGGGCCCCGTGAACGGCGGGGCCCGCGCGACCCGGCGGCCGAGACGTCCGGTCGGCCGAACGACGGGTCGCGGGGAGTCCGGGCAAAGGGGGGGATGCCGTGGACGTACGAGGAATGAGACTGCTCTCGACGCTGTCGCTGGGCGAGGGGATGGCCGGTGGTGAGGGTCTCGCCACCCACGTGGGTGCGCGGGGCGAACGTTCGCTCTTCGTCGCCTCCGAGAAGGTGCCCTACGACTTCGTCGTCGCCGACGTGAGCGACCCGCGCGCGCCGCGCGTGATCTATCGCCACGAACTGGCGGGACCCCACGTGCGCTCGAACAACCTGGCCATCCACGACGACCTGTTGGCGGTCACGCGCCAGGTGAAGGAGAAGGGCGCGAGTCCGGCGGGCGTCGAGTTCTTCGACATCTCCGACCCGTCGCGGCCGCGTTCGGTGGGTTTCTTCGACGCCTCGGGGGGCGACTCCATCGGCACCCACTTCGTGTGGCTCGACGGCACGGGTCTGGCCTACCTGGCCTCCCAGGACCGCGACTACCTCGCGCGCGACCCGCGCGACCAGTTCATGATGAGGGTCCTCGACGTCGCCGACCCCTCGCGGGCCACCGAGGTCGGTCGCTGGTGGCTGGCCGGCACCCAGGTGAGCGACCCGGGCCCTTCGCCCCTGCGCCCGCACCAGCGCATCGCGGCGGCGCGCGGCACCACGCTCACCCCCGAACAGCTCAGCACGCGACGCGTCGACCACGGCGGCGTCACCTCCTGGGACTTCGGGATGCGCGTGCACAACATCTGCGTCCTTCCCGAGCGACCCGGGCGCGCCTACGTGGCGGCGACCTCGGGAGGAGCGTTCATCTTCGACGTCTCTCGACCCTCGACGCCGAGGGTCCTCGGCGAGCTCGACTACGGCGCGACCCTGCCCGCTGCGGCGCACACCTTCGTGCCCCTGGGCACCTCGGGCTTCGCGCTGCTCTCGGACGAGACGCTCGAGGAGGGGGCGGCGGACTTCCCCCAGGGCGTTTGGGTCGTCGACGTGCGACTCGAGGACCGACCCCAGATCGTGGGGTCCCTCGCGATGCCCTGGCCCGAGGAGGTCCCGAGCGAGGGACGATTCGGGGCCCACAACCTGCACGAGTACCCCCTGGGTCAGGGGGCCTGGCGCGACTTCAACGTGGCCGCGGGGGCGTTCTTCGGGCTGGGTGTGGGCGTCTACGACGTGTCCTCGCCACTTCGTCCGCGCGAGATCGGTCGCTTCGTGCCGGGGATCGACCCCGTCGGACCGAGTCGCGGGCAACTCAACGACCTGTTCCTCGACGACCGCTCGATCCTCTACACCATCGACCGCAAGAGTGACACGTGCTTCATCTTGGAGCTCGAGGGAACATCGAGGTGAGAGGCCCCTTTCGTAACGCCCTTATGGGTCGGCGCGCGAAAGGGCTCTGGTAGATTTGCTACAAGTCGTATGAGGTCTGGAGACTGGACATGGAGTCGCTGTTCCACCCAATCCGAGAGTCGGGGAGCCTATCGGACCGCATCGTCACGCTCATCGAGGAGCTGATCGACTCCCAGGCCCTCGGCGAGGGACAGCGACTGCCCCCCGAGCGCGACCTGGCGGCCATGCTGGGGGTGAGTCGCCCCGCTCTTCGCGAGGCGATCAAGATACTCGAGGCCCATCAGCGACTGGTCGTGCGTCACGGCCAGGGGGTCTTCGTGGGTCTCAATAAGCAGGACCTGGTGCGCCAGCGCGTGGCCAATCTCGAGGTGTCGCTGATGGAGCTGTTCCGGGTCCGAGAGGTCCTCGAATCGGCGGCCGCCAATTGGGCCGCGGCGTCGGCGACGCCCGAAGAGATCGAGGCGCTGAGTCGGATCCTCCAGGAGCAGGAGGAGGCTTACGCCGAGCCGGTCGACTACGTGCGGCTCAAGCAACTCGACGGGCAGTTCCACACCGCCATCGTCACCATGGCGAAGAACCGCTTCCTCTCGCAGACCTTCGGCGCCCTCCAGGAGATGATCGACGAGGGGATGGAGACGACGTTGCAGGTCCCCGGGCGCCTCGAGATCTCGCGCAACGACCACCACCGCGTCTTCGCCGCCATCAAGGAGGGCAACGCCGACATGGCCGCCGCGTCGGCGGCCATCCACATCGACGGCGCCAAGAACGCCGCGATGAAGAGGCTGCGACAGACCTCCTGAGGTCCGTCGGTCGGGTCGACCTCGTCACATTCCTCGCCTCGATCGACACCTCGTGACTACCGATTCGATCCGTCCGTCGCGTCGCGTGGGCGCGCGGAACGCTGGCGTCCTGGTGGTGGCTCTGGGTCGTGGCAAAGGTGCGTGGTGCTGTGACGTGGTGCTGGGTCCTCATGAAGGGGCCCGGTGACAGCGAGGCGTCGAGCGCTACCGCGAGGGAAGCTCCAGCTCGCGCGCTAGCGCGCTGGAGTGTCCTCAGTGACGTCGACCCTGCTCCTCACGCTGCCAGGGGACGATCCAACGCTTGAGCAGCGAGAGCATCATGCGAAGAGTGAGTCCTAGCGCCATGATGAGCAGGATGACCGCAAGAGCGGCGGCGGTGTGGTAGGTGGAGGACTGGGTCTGCAGTGCGTCGCCGATACCGGTCAACTGGGTCTGGACCTCGGCGATGATCACACCGACCATTCCCATCGCCACTCCCTGGGTGGCTCCGGTCATGATGAAGGGGACCGCACCGGGTAGCAGCACGTGCAACCAGGTCTGGCGTCGGTTGAGTCGCAGCGAGCGCGACACCTCTAGCAACTCGGGGTCGATCTCGCGGATGCCGTGAAAGACGGTCACCGTCACCGGCCACACGACGAACAGGGTGACGATGACCACCTGCGCGTGGAAGTTGTAACCCACCCAGAGGCTGATGATCGGCACCAGGGCCACCATGGGAGTGGCGTAGAGGGCGAAGATGTACATCGAGATCGCCGCCTCGGCCGCGCGGTAGGCGCCGGTGAGCATTCCGAGGAAGACACCGATTACCATGCCCAGCACGTAGCCCCAGAAGAACGTCTCGACGCTGGTGAGGAGCTGTCCGCCCAGGCCCTTCTGGGCGAAGAGGGTGTAGCCCTCGTGGATCACCGTGGTGATCGGGGCGAACAAGATGGCGATGGTGTGACTGCCGTAGATCTGCCAGCCGATGAACACGATCGCGAGCGAGAGGACGCGGATCGACAGGAACACCATGCGCTGGCGGCGAAGTCGCCGTTGGCGCCGCTGGTAGATCAGGCGACCGATCTCCTCGGTCGAGGGTCGCCCGGCGGCGTTCGTCGCGGGGGGGGTCGCCGAGGCCACGACTTTTTCGTTGTCGATACTCACGGGGTCACTGTCCCTTCGGGGTCGAGGTCGGAATGCGCAGGAGGTCCCAGATCTCCTCACGCAACGAGGGATAGAGAGGATCGCGACGCACCGAGGCGACGGTGCGCGGGCGCTCGATGGGGATGGGGATCTCCTTCACCACCCGTCCCGGGTGCGCCCCCATCACGATGACGCGGTCGGCCAGCGTGATCGCCTCGTCGATGCTGTGGGTGATGAAGACCGCCGTCTGCTTGTGGCGGCCCCACAGGTTGAGCAGCTCCTCCTGGAGGATCTCGCGCGTCTGGGCGTCGACGGCGGCGAAGGGCTCGTCGAGCAGGATCACCTCGGGCCGGATCGCGAGGGCCCGCGCCAAACCGGCGCGCTGCTTCATGCCACCCGACAACTGCGCGGGGTACTTGGCGTCACTGCCCTTGAGGCCCACCAATTCGATGGCCTCGCGCGCCCGGGTGAAGGCCTCCTCCTTGGACACGCCCGCCGCGCGCATCGGCAGTGCCACATTGCGCAGCACCGTCTTCCACGGGAAGAGTCCGAACTGCTGGAAGACGACGCCCACCGTGGCCAGGGGCTTCGTGACCCTGGTGCCGCCGATCTCGATGCTGCCGTTGTCGATGTCGGTGAGGCCCGCGATCATGCGCAAGAGAGTCGTCTTGCCACACCCCGAGGGACCCACGACGCAGACGAATTCATTGTGCGCGATGTCCAGATTGAGGTCCTCGATGATCAGCGATGACCCGAACCATTTGAAGATCTCGCGGCACTTGATATCGCCGCTGGCGACGCCTGATGCGCCACGGTTCTTTCCTGGTGTGCCCGTCGCCGGTGCGTCGTCATGAATAGTCATTGCCCCCCTATGGTATGACCTCTTGTCACAAGTTAATCGGGGGAGGGCGACGTGTCAAGAGTGGTGTTGCGCGGTCTCGTCGAGGACTCCTCTCGTCGCGCGCTCGCCAGCGTGACTGCCACGACCCGGGTCGACGGCGGAACCGCTCGATCGTCGACGAGACCGACCGACGAACGTCCTAGTAACCCTCGAAGGTCTCCGAGAGGGGGCGGGGTCGCCCGATGATGAATCCCTGCGCCCGGTCCACGCCGAGCTCGCGTAGGAGGTCCAGCGTCGCGGTCGTCTCGGGTCCTTCGGCGGTGGTCGAGAGCCCGAAGGCCTTGGCCAGGCTGACGACTGCGGCGACGACGTGACGACTCGAGGCCTCCTCACCGAGGTCGCGGACGAACTCGCGATCGATCTTGAGCACCGAGACGGGGAGTCGCTTGAGGTAGGCGAAACCGCCGTAGCCGACGCCGAAGTCGTCCAGGGCCACGCTGCAACCGAGGTCGATGAGGCCCTTCACCAGTCCTTCGGCGGCGGCGATGTCGTGCACGAGGGCCGTCTCGGTGATCTCGCACTCCATGAGGTCGGCGTCGGCCCCGGTGTCACGCACGGCCGTGCGGATCCGCTCGAGCGTCTGGGGGTCCGCGACCGACCGGGCCGACAGGTTGAAGGCGACACGGTGCCCGAGGGCGGCGACCCGCGCGGTCTCGGCGATGACCCATCGATCGATCTCCGAAATCAGTCCGAACTCCTCGGCGGTGTCGAGGAACCTGGCCGGCTCCACCAGTTCCCCGGTCGGTGAGCGCATTCTGATCAGCAACTCGTGCTGGACGATCGTGGCGGAGGCGAGGTCGATGACCGGCTGCGCGAAGAGTTCGAATCTCGCGTCGTCGAGGGCGTCGCGCACTCGGCCCACCCAGGTCAGCTTCTCGAGCTCCTGCTCGATGCGTCGCTGTTCGACGACGTGCGCCGAGACATCCTCGAAGACGATCACGGAGCCCTCGATACCTCCAGCGACCAGTGGCGACGCGGTGAGGCCGATCGGAAAGGTGGAGCCATCGTGTCGCACCGCGGAGCAGAGGTCGAGGTGAAGGGTCTCACCCCTGCGCCAGACGTCGAATCGACCGGCGCCCTCCTCGCGCTGTTCGCGGTGCAATCGCGGTTCTGCGCAGAGGTAGCGCGCGACCGACGATCCGAGCATCTCGGGTCCGCTGGCCCCCAGGAGTCGACTGGCCGCCGCATTGACGTAGGTGATGACACCCTCGGTGTCGGTGGCCAACATACCCTCGTTCATATTGTCGGTGATCGCCAACAAGAATTCTCGCGAACTCTCGACGCGCGACTTGGCGATCGCGGCGTCGGTGACGTCGAGGGAGGCGCCCAGGACCCGTAGTGGCGCGCCCCGGTCGTCACGCTCGAGCTCGGTGCGCACGCGAAGGTGACGGATCTCGCCGGCCCCGGTGGTGATCCGGTGGGTCAACTCGGCCGAACCCGTGACCACCCCCTGGCGCAGAGCTTCTCCCACGTCGACGCGGTCCTCGTGGGGGACGAAGGAGAGGAAGGCGTCGAAGGTGCCGCTCCAGTTGCGCGCGTCGGTGCCGTAGATGGCGTGGATCTCGTCGGCGTTGAAGGTGACCACGTCAGTGCGCAGGTCCCACTCCCAGTGGCCCAGATGGGCCAGCCGCTCTGCGGCGCGCAGTTGCGACTCGCTGCGTCCCAATCTCTGCGTGTCGCGCAATCGACTGATGCCAAAGGAGAGCTCCTCGGCGTAGTCTCCCAGCACCGCCATCTCGTCGGGCGCGAACTTGCGCGGGTCGCGACAGTAGATGGTCAATGCCCCCACGGCGTCGTCGCCGATCACGAGGGGGAGCGAACACACGCTCCTCACGCCGAAGACGTCCATCTGTTCGGACCAGAGGTCGTAGCGCTGCGAGGACCGGGGCTCGTTGATCACCTGGGCGGACCTCGTCCTGATGGCGACCCCCGTTGGTCCCTGTCCCCATTCGCTCTCGTCCCAGCGGGTGAGGTCGCCCTCGAGGCACGAGGTGAGACCGCTGGCGGCGACGCGTTGGACGGTGCGCTCCTCGTCGTCTCGTGCGTAGCCGACCCAGGCCACGAGGTACTCCCCGTTCTCGATGATCGAGTCGCACACCGCGCTCAGCAGTTCGTGCTCGTCCCTGGCGTGTATCAAGATGCGCGTCACGTCGGAGAAGGCCTTCAACGTGCGCGCCAGATTCTCCTCCTCGGTCACGTCGCCGCCCGAGATCAAGATCCCGTTGATATCGGGGTCGTCGATCAGGTTGTGGGCGTAGACGTCCACGATGCGCCAGCCTCGAAGGTCCGGGCCGTTCAGTCGGAGCCGCGAGAAGCCGCCATCGGCCTCGCGCGACGTGATGAGGGCCAGTTCTCCTCGCACGCGCTCTCGGTCGTCGGGATGCACGAAGTCGATCATCGGCTTTCCAATGAGATTGGGCACTTCGACGCCCATGATGCCGGCGAGCTCGCCGTTGGCGTAGCGCAAAGTGGAGTCCGGGGCGATCACGGCCACCGGGGTGAGTAACCGGTCGGCCACCCGCGCGATCTGGGAATAGTCGTGGTCATCCGCCGATGCCGCGAAGTCGCTCGTCACCATTCCAGCATGGTCGTGTCCCTCGCCGACGTGACCGGCACGGCGTCCGAAGGACGGACGAAACGTCTAGGTGCGCAGCAGGGTCAGGAGTTCCGACTGAGAATGCACGTTGAAGCGCCGAAAGATCGCGCTCAAGTGGTTGCGGACCGCGCTCTGACTCAAGAACATCTCGGTGGCGATGGCCGGGACCCGGTCGCCGCGCAGCAGTCGGGTCAGGATGTCCCACTGGCGCGAGTTGAGGGTGCGCAACTGCGGGAAGCGCGAGGGATCGGGAATCGTCGACATGGCGCCGATCACACCGCTGGCCTGGACCTCGAGGGCGATACGACGTAGGTGCTGTTCCAACTCCGCGGTGCGGTCGGCCGCCGCGACCCGCGGGGCCGCCGTGGGGTCTCGCGAGAGGATGAAGCACAGGGACGTCGAACCGGCGAGACACACCAGGAGGCACTGCGCGAGTGCGCTCGACGAGTGCGTGGCTCGTGGTCCGTAGGGCATCGACATGGCGCATCCACTGTTGGCAGGATGCGCCGAGTGGAAGTGCGACCACGTCTCACGCTGGGGCGCGGGTAGCAGGTACTTCCCGACCAGGTCCTCGGCGCGGACCCCGATCACCCGATCGACGTCATTGCTCACCGAGGTGACGATCCCCCGGTCGTCCATGATGCCGATGGCGAACTTCGCGGGCTCGTATCCCAGGCTGGTCACGAGCGGACTCTGCGTCGGCCCCTCGACCGCGAGGATCTGGGTCAGGGCGAAGCGACGCTCGCCGAAATCGATCGCGTGCGACCAGACGTAGACGCCGGAGCGATGGGTGCGCGCCAATGACAGGGGTCGGTAGGTGCGGTAGAAGTCGATGGTGCCGTCGGCGAGCGCCGCCAGCGCTTCGCGGGCGCGCGGGCGTTCGGCCTCGTCCATGAGGCTGAAGACCGATTCTCCGAGCACGTCCTCGGCGGGCACGGCGATCTGCTCGAAGTACGCCGCCGAGGCGGCCTGGATCGTGAAGTCGCTGAGACGGGTGAGCACGAAGGGCAACTCGCTCGTTTGGACGTAGTCCCACATCTCCTCGTCGATCGTCGTCATTTCACCTTCCGGCCGCGAGGTCGGTTCGTCGGGTCTCGGCGAGCGGCGAGGCGGCTCAGTTGAAACATAGCCCCGGAGGAGGCAATGGCTAGTAAAATCGTGGGGCACCTCCATGACGCCGACGGCGCGGGGTCGTCGGCGCTGAAGGGTCGCAGGAATGGAGAAGCGCAGTCGCGGGGCGACGCGTAGAGTTCCTGATGCAGGCCAATGAGTCGTTGGAGATAATCATGAGCTCGAATTTCACCAAGGAGGAGAGGGCGGCCATGCGCGCGGCCCTCGCCGAGGCCAAGGCCGCCAAGGCCGGCGCCGACCTCGAGGCCGCCTGCGCGACCGCGATCGCGGAGATGACGGGTAGCGACAGGGAGCTGGCCCAAGCGGTGCACGATCTGGTGAAGAAACACACCGATCTGAGGGCGAAGACCTGGTACGGCATGCCGGCCTACACCAATGCCGACGGCAAGGTCGTGGTGTTCTTCCAGAGCGCCGCCAAGTTCAAGGTCCGCTACGCGACGATCGGCTTCCAGGAGGCCGCGCACCTCGACGAGGGTAACCTCTGGCCCACTTCCTACGCCGTGACCAAGTTGACCGCCGCCGACAAGAAGAGGCTGGTCGAACTCCTTACGACCGCCGTGGGTGACGCGGGCGCCTGATCACCGCCGTGGCGGCGACGCCGGGGATCACCGGATCGCTCCGCGCCCTTCGCCCGACATCGTCGAACACTCGGGGTTGCGAACATGGCCCCCTCCTCAACAGTGATCTTGCCCTTGCCTCGGCCCACGGTGGTCGTGGTCGAACCAGCTGACGTGGCCGCGGTGCCGTCGAAGCCGTTTCGATTCCTCGACGACCATCGCGAAACGTGCGACCGACACGGAGTTCGAGAAGGGTGTCGCGGGGACCACGCGGGAGGGTCACCCGTCGCCGTGGCCCTCGCGGATCGGTGAACATCGTGACCCGTCCCACCGCCTTCGAAAATCGATGTCAGTACTATTGACATGAATACAGATTTGATGTAGATGTTACTGACATGAAATCGACACGACCCTATTCGATGACCTTGCGCGGGGCACGGTCGGCGTCGACACGCGCGCGGATCCTCGAGGTCGCTCGCGAGCTCCTCGATGACCCCTCCACGGCCGTCACCCTGGAGCGCGTGGCCGAGAGGGCCGATGTCTCCGTGCAGACGATCCTGCGGCACTTCAACTCGAAGAGGGAGTTGATGATCGAGGTCATCGGTTCGCTTCGTTCGGGGGAACGCGGCGTGGCCAGTCCTTCTCCCTCGGTCGCGGCCAGCGTGAGGGTCCTGTTCGACGACTACGAGTTGATTGGTGACCGGGTGATTCGCATGCTCGCCGAGGAGCACCGGATGAGCGAGCTCGAGGCTGGTGCGCGCGAGGGCCGACGTAGTCATCGCCAGTGGGTGTTGGCGTCCTTCGACGACTACCTCTCGCCGCTGTCCTCACAGCAGCGAACGGGCGCGGTCACCCAGCTCCTGGTGGTCACCGATGTGTACGCGTGGAAGCTCCTGCGCAGGGACTTCGCACTGAGTCGACAGCAAGCCGAGAAAACAATTGTGGGGCTCATCGAAGGGGTGCTACACCACGAGTAGAGGGGGAACAGTATGGCAAGGATCATGTGGGCGTGCTGGGATGGCGGCGGCAACTTGACGCCGAGTCTCGGGGTCGCTCGGATACTGGAGAGGGGCGGGCACGAGGTGCACTTCTTCGGTCGGCCCGACATGGTGGGCCGAGTGAGGTCGGCGGGGTTCGCGGCGAGTGAGCTCAAGGATTCGTACAAGTACCTCGAGAGGTACTCGTTCCATCCCCAGGCGACCGTCTTCGGCTACACCAGTTCACCGGCGGTGGGTGAGGAGCTGGTCGCGGTGGCCAAGGATTACCGGCCCGACGTCGTGGTGATCGACGCGATGTTCTCGGCGGCCCTGGAGGTCGCACCACGCTTCGATCGACCCACCGCGGTCATGCTCCATACGTTCCTTCACCATATCTACGCCGGGTGGAACGCCAACTTCGCCATGCAGAGCGCATCGCGCGAGCGCTGCGGGTTCGACGCGCTGGCGAGTCTCGATGTCCTCTGGGGCGAGCGAGACCTCTTCCACGTCAACTCCCTGGCGTCGTTCGACGCCCCCGCGGCCACCGCGTGGACCAACGTCGTGCACGGCGCGCCCATCCTCGCCAGTGAACGACGGGCGGTTCGCGTGACCCTGCCCTGGGACGACGACGGGGTGCCGCTAGTCCTGCTGAGCTTCAGCACCGTCGCGGAGCAGCGCAACGTGGAGGTGTTCCAGCGCGCGCTCGACGCACTGGCCCCCCTCGACGTGCACGTCGTGGCGACGACGGGAGGGACCATCGACGCCTCGGACCTCGTCGTGCCGGCCAACGCCGTCGCGGTGTCCTTCGCCGACCACGATGCGCTGATGGAGCGCTCGTCGATGGTCCTCGGCCACGGTGGCCACGGGACCACCATGCGCGCCTTGAAGCACGGCCTCCCGATCGTCGGAGTCCCCGCGACGGGAGGCGATCAGGTGCCGATCACCCAGCTACTCGAAGCCTGGGGGTCGGGCAAGGCATTGGCGGGCGACGCTTCGGTGGACGACATTCGCGACGCCGTGAAGGCGGTGATCGATTGCCAGGATTTCCGGGTCGAAGCCCAACGCCGTTCGAGCTTCCTCCAGGGTCCCGACGGGGCCGTGGCGGCCGCGCGCGCGGTCGAGACCTTGCTCGGGTGATCCGCGCAGTCTGAGAGACCCACCGGAGGCGACGACGTAACACGCGCGAAGCGGGCCTGCGGTGGTGCACCGGATTGGGGATCCGACGACGTCGGTCACGGCCGTGAGTCGCACGGCCATGGTTGTCAGCCATTTCCGGTGGCCGACCTGGACCACGCAACGACGAGTCGTCGTGCATTCGCGGCGGCACTCGCCCCGCAAGGCGGTGTGCCTGCGTGGGCCTCACCCCTGCGCACTCTTGACCTACTCAGGCATGAGGGGAGCCGACGGCGTGACGAGCCCACACGGTCGACTTCCCGCCTCTGCCCTACCCTTGGTCGATCCACGTGAAGGTCCGTCGGTGTGACGAACAGTTCGATGGAACCGGCGTCAGGTCGCGGGCGCGGCGGCGATTCTGGCTTGAATCATTCGAACCAAGTCGCCCAGTTCACCCCTGGTGAGCAACCCGGGTCCGAGGGGGCCGGATCGGTCCCGTCCGGCCGGTGGGAGTGTTGCCAGGGCGCTGCGAACCTGGTGCGTCATATGGTTGAGTTGCCACTCGATCTCCGCGTCGGCGGCGTCGGTACGGCCCGAGTTGGCCAGTGACACCGCTCTGGCGGCGTAGGCGGCGGCACCGATGGCGTGCGCGCCCATGTGGCACACGCCGACGGCCTGACCCGCCGCTCGCGCCGCGGCCGCGGCCGCGGGAGAGCCCGACTCACCGACTGGGACACCACCGACGAAGCTTCGACGGATCTCGTGGGCGGTGTCGACCTCGCCTCGGGCTAAAGCCCGAGCTCGGGCGATGAGCGACCGGGGGCGATCGTCACCGGGAGTCGTGGCCTCGAAG
>JAGXBH010000027.1 GCA_018971185.1 Acidobacteriota bacterium | reverse complement strand
GACCGGTGCCGACGACGTCGCTCGCCTGCATCGCGTTCTCGGCGAGGAGGCGACGCACGACCGGCGACAGGCGCTCTGCGGCCGTTGACGCCGCCAGGGCCGGGGCGCCGACGGGAGGCGCCGTCGCCGTCGTCGGGGTCCCGGTCGCTTCGGCGGACGTAGTTGACGTAGTTGACGTAGTTGACGTGGCGGTTGTGGCGGATGTGGCGTCCCCGGCGATGACCGCGAGTCGCGTCCCGACGTCGACGGTCGTGCCGGCACTCACGAGGATCTCGCTCAGCACGCCGTCCGCCTGGGCGGGAATCTCGGTGTCGACCTTGTCGGTGGAGACCTCGAAGAGAGGCTCACCGCGGGTCACGGCGTCGCCCACCTCCTTGAACCACTTGGTGACGGTGCCGTCGGCCACCGTCTCTCCGAGTTGGGGCATGAAAACGTCGGCCATATCGATTCTCTCTTTTCGTTGGACTATCGAACACCCGGGGTCGATCCGGGCGCGTCGAGACGGGCGGCCATCCAGTCCGCACTATAGGGACGATGGCGATAGGTGAGATTGGCGCAACCGTGGTTGCCCTCCTCGAGGAGCAGGAGTTGCGAAGGTCCCGCGCTCTCATCGACGAGGCGCTGGGCGTCGGTCCAGGGGAAGAGTCGATCGCGTTGACCCATGATGACCAGCAGTGGCGCCGAGATCCGCGGGGCGTGCCCCTCCAGATTCAGATCGAGGGCGCGACGCCGCGCCTCGGCGTCGCCGTCACTGTACGAGCGCACCTCGAAGGCGCGGCGAGTCAACGGGTTGAGTCCGTCCCACGCCGCGCCGAAGGAGTAGGGCCCCGACAGGCACACGACCGCGCGAATCGGCAGGTCGCTCGCCGCGAGCCGCGCCGCGTAGTAGCCGCCGAGGCTCACGCCCCAGACCCCGATGCGCTCCGCGTCCACCTCGGGCAGACCCTGGAGGTGCGAGACGACGGCCGCGCCGACGACGTCCCAGTCCGGGCGGATGGGCAAGGTCCACTCGACCTCACCCTGTCCCGGCCCGTCGAGGGAGAACGTGGCCATGCCGCGGTCCAAGAAGGCGCGCTCGACGTCGCGAAACTCCTCCTTGGTCGAGTCGAGTCCGGCGATCAACAGGACCGTCGGATGGGGTCCTTCGCCATCGGGGACTCGTAGGATCCCCACGAGCCGGGCTCCGTCGAAGTCGATCTCCTCGCGCCGTCCCGAGGGCGTGAGCAGGGGCAGGGCGCGCGTCAGGGCGGTGACCGCGCGCTCGTGCGCCGCGCGCGCCTGATCGGGGTCGTGGACGAAGAGGAACTTCGCGAAGTGGAAGTAGAGCGCCGCGCGAGAGAAGTACTCGCCGGCCGAGCGGTGACGGTCGTCGTTGAGTGCGACGTCGCCGAGGGCCAGGTGCACCTCGGCCCCTCGCGACCACGCCGCGCACCAGTCGTCCCAGGACGTCATCGACGCCGTGATCACGGCGTAGTCGCTGGCGTCCACCCCGTTCGCGGTGAAGCGCGGTTGCCAATTGGCGATGGCCGTGTCGAGCAACGCATCAGCCATGAGGCCCCCCCTACTGATCGGTACCGAAGTGACGAAATCGTAACGGGCCGGGTCTCGTCGGGGCTAGGCCGCGAAACGTTAATTCTTTTAACGCGGGTGTAAAGATTTCATGGGCCCGTAACTTGACGCTCTGGGGGCCCATCGTTACTGTTGGCCCATCGTTCTTCGAACGGTCGTCAGACGCGCGGACCTCTGGGGGGTTTCGCCGTGGCGTTCTACACGTAGTGGGGGAGAATTCAATGAAATTATCTAGGAAGTATTTCCGCACGTTCGGTGTGGCCTCAGTGGCCGGCGCGTTGTCGCTGACCATGGTCACCGCCAGCGGCGCGAGCTCTGGCGGTTTGGCGGCGGGTGCACCGGTGAAGATCGGGATCTCCCTCTCGCTGTCGGGTGACTTCTCGGCCGACGGCCTGGCGTTCCAGCAGGGCTACAAGCTCTGGGCGGCGGACGTCAACAAGGCCGGCGGCCTGCTCGGACACAAGGTCGTGCTCGACATCGTGTCCGACGCGTCGAGCCCGACCCAGGTGGTCACCAACTACCAGAAGTTGGTCTCGTCGGACAAAGTCAACCTGACCTTCGGACCGTTCTCGTCGCTGCTGTCACTGCCCGCGGGCAAGACACTCTCGCGATACGGGTACGCACTGGTCGAGGGGGCGGGCGGTGGTCCGTCGGTCTTCCAAGCGGGACTGCACAACATCTTCGACGTGTCCCTGCCGGTGGCCAACAACCTGATGCCCTTCGCGACGTGGATCACCTCGTTGCCCAAGAGCGTCCGGCCCACGTCGGTCGCCTACGTGACCTCGAACGACCCGTTCACCCAGCCGCAGCTCACGACGATCGAGGGCACCCTGTCCAAGGCCGGCATCAAGCAGGTCTACAACAAGGTGTTCCCCGCGGAGGTGACCGACTTCACGCCGATCGCCGACGCCGTCGCGGCCGCGAAGCCGCAGGTGGTCGTGCTCGGCTCGACCGACGTGCCGACGGTGTCGGCCTTCATGCAGGCGTTCGAGCAGTCGGGCTTCTCGCCGAAGGTCTTCATCGCCACGGGCGGTCCCGACCAGGGCTCGACCTTCATCAAGGCGGTGGGCGCGAGCAACGCGAACGGCATCATGGTCCCGAACGCCTGGTACGGCGGCTCGGCCAACCCGCTCAGCAAGAAGATGGTCGCGGAGTACATCAAGCAGTACGGTGGCACCGCAGCCGGCGTGAGCAGCGACGTCGTCGAGGCGTACTCGGTCGGTGAAGTGGTGGCCCAGGCGGTCAAGGCGACCGGTGGCTTCGACAACAAGAAGATCATCGCGTACCTGCACTCCGGGGCGGTCCTCTCGTCGGCGCAGGGTCCGGTGAAGTTCAACTCGGTCGGTGAGAACGTGACCCCCACGGCGTTCACGTTCCAGTGGCAGGGTTCGAAGTTCGTGCAGGTCAACCCGGTCCACGACCCGAACTCGGTGAAGGTCCTCTTCCCCAAGCCGGCCTGGGGTAAGTAGACCTTGAACGCCACAGCACTCCTCAGCGCCGCGAAGGACGGCATCCTGACCGGGTCGGTCTACGCCCTCATGGCGACGGGCCTGACCTTGATCTTCGGGGTCATGGACATCATCAACATCGCCCAGGGCATCCTGGTCATCCTGGGTGCGTACCTGAGCTACGCGCTGCAAGTGCACTGGCACATCGACCTGTTCGTCGGTCTGCTCATCACGATCCCGACGATGTTCCTCGTCGGGGTCGTGATCGAGCGGCTGTTCTTTCGGCGCCTCACGGGGCCCGAGCGGACGGGGATGTCGATCCTGGTGACCTACGCGGTCTCACTCTTGATCGAGGGAGCCCTCAACATGATCTTCTCGGTGAACGACGTGCAGTTGCAGGGCTCGTATGTGAACAAGTCCTTCGCGATCGGCAGCGTCCACTTCGGGTTCATCTACGTGGCGGGCTTCGTGCTGGCGGTGGTGCTGCTGAGTGCGTTGTATTTCATGTTGTACCGCACCCGTTTCGGGGTGAGCGTGCGCGCGTCGGTGGCCGACCAGACCTCAGCGGCTCTGGTCGGCATCGACGTGAAGCGCGTGTCCACGATCGTCTTCGGCATCGGCGTCGCCGTGACCGCGGCGGGTGGGATGATCTACGGAGCGACCAACGCGTTCAACGCGTCGACGAGTTACGACCTGATCTCGCGGCTCCTGACCATCATCGTCCTGGGCGGTATGGGCAGCCTCGGGGGCGCCCTGCTCGCGGGCGTGGGCATGGTGTTCGTCGGTGACATGGTCGGGGTCATCTGGTCCCCGGTGTGGTCGAGTATGTCCTACTTCGTCGTGCTCGCGGTCGTCCTGCTGGTGCGTCCGCAGGGACTCTTCGGCAAGCAGTCGGCGAGGGTCGCGTGATGTCCAAGCTCAAGTACTCGTGGTGGGCCGTGGCGGTGGCGGCCTTCGCCCTCTTCCCCGTGGTGGTGACGAACCCGACCTACACCGCGATCGGGGTCTACACCTTGTTGTTCATGGCCTGCGCCACCTCGTGGAACATGTTCTCGGGCTACTCGGGCTACATCGCCCTGGGCTCGTCGGTGTTCTACGGCGTCGGGGCGTACACCATGGCGCTCGCCTCGATCCACTGGCACATGGCCCCGGGGGCCGCGATGTTCTGGCTCGTGCCCCTCGGGGGGCTCGTCGCCGTCGTGATCGCGGTGCCCATCGGGTGGATCGCGCTGCGGGTGCGACGCCACACCTTCGTGGTCATCACGATCGCGATCTTCTTCATCTTCCAGTTGGGGGCCATCAACTTCGGCTTCACCGGGGGTACGGCGGGCCTGTCACTGCCCTTCATCCAGTGGGACGCGTCCTACTACAACGTCCCTTTCTACTACGTGGCCCTCGGGATCGTGCTCGTGGCCGTCGTCATCTCGGCGGCGGTACGTCGTTCGCGCTTCGGTCTGCAACTCCTCGCGATTCGCGACGATGAGGACCGGGCCCTCGGTCTGGGCGTCAAGGTGGGTGCGGTCAAGTTGTCGGGCTTCGCGCTCTCGGCCTTCGTCATCGGCATGGCGGGCGCCATCTACGCGATGTTCCAGGGCCAGATCTACCCCCAGTTCGTCTTCGACCCGACCTTCGACGTCTCGGTGGCCCTGATGTCGTTCTTCGGCGGCCTGGGCACCCTGACCGGTCCCCTGTTGGGCGCCCTGGTCCTCGAGTCGGCCCAGCAGTATCTTACGGTGACGTACTCGAACGGCTCGCTGTACCTGATCTTCTTCGGGGCCCTCTTCTTGATCGTCATCACGTTCATGCCGCGCGGCGTGGTGAACTTCTTCCTTGATCGCCGTCGCGCGACGCTGGCCGCCGCGTCGATGGCCAATCCCTCGCCGACGCCCAGCGCGCCGAGCACGCCCACCCCAGCCGCAAGGAGCCTCGTATGACGGTGCTACTCAAGGCCCAAGGGATCAGTCGTGCCTTCGGGGGTCTGCAGGCCCTGCGCGGCTGCGACCTCGAGGTGGAGAAGGGTTCGATCACCGGGCTGATCGGGCCCAACGGTTCGGGGAAGACGACCCTGTTCAACGTGATCACCGGGTACGTCCGTCCCGACGCCGGCACCGTGACCTTCGACGGCGCGGACATCACCGGACTCGAACCCGACAAGGTGTTCGCTCGGGGCATCGGGCGGACCTTCCAGTTGACGCGAATCTTCGCGCGCATGACCGTCCTCGAGAACATGCTCATCGCCATCCAGCACGAGGAGGGGTGGCTGCGGGGCATGACGCGCTCGAAGTCGTCGAGTGCCGAGGTGGAGAACGCCCGCGAGTGGCTCGACTTCGTGGGGATCACGCGGTTGGCGGACCTCGCCGCCGGCGCCCTCTCCTACGGCCAGCGCAAGCTCCTCGAGCTCGCCTACGTCCTGGTGGCCAATCCCGACGTGATCCTGCTCGACGAGCCCGCCGGCGGGGTGAACCTCACGCTGATCAACCAGATCGCCGACAAGATCCGCGAACTCAACGCCCAGGGGAAGACCTTCTTGATCGTGGAGCACAACATGGAGTTCGTGATGAACCTCTGTGATTCGGTCACGGTGATGAACCAGGGGTGCCATCTGGTGTCGGGCAAACCGGCCGACGTCCGTGCCAACCCGCTGGTGCTCGACGCCTACCTCGGTGGGGGCGACGAGGACGACGAGGACGAGGTGAGTATCAATGCCTGAGAACGCATTCGTGACCTTCCGTGGCGTCTTCGCCGGCTACGGCGGCGCCGACGTGTTGAAGGACATCAACTTCGACGTCCAAAAGGGTGGCGTTACCACGATCGTGGGACCCAACGGTTCGGGCAAGTCGACCCTGCTCAAGACGGTGAGCGGGATCCTCGTGCCGCGAGCGGGCGAGATCATGTTCAAGGGGGAGAACCTCGTCGGCAAGACCCCGAGGGAGATCCTGCGCCTGGGCGTCGTGCAGGTGCCCCAGAACCACAGTCTCTTCCGAGAGATGACGGTGCAGCAGAACGTGGAGCTGGGGGCCTTCCTCGTCAAGGACAAGAGCGTGATCGCGTCGCGCCTGGCCGCGGTGCGCGAGATGTTCCCCATCGTCGCCGAGCGCGCCAACGACAAGGCCGGGAGCCTCTCGGGCGGTCAGCAGCGTCTCGTCGAGTTCGCGCGGTGCCTGATGCTCGAACCCGACCTGGTGGTGCTGGACGAGCCCTCGATGGGCCTCGACCCCAAGACGCTCAAGTCCATGTTCGCCACCATCAAGATGATGAACAACGCGGGGCGCACGGTGCTCCTGGTCGAGCAGAACGCGCGTCGTGCCCTCAAGATGAGCCACTACGGCGTCGTCCTCGAGAACGGTCACGTCCGCCTGAGCGGCACGGGACACGGCGTCTTGAACCACCCGGAGATCGGTGCGCTCTACTTGGGCGGTTCGATCGAGGAGACCACCGCCGCGACGAACGCGACGTTGGCGACAGAGAGCGAGAGCATGCAATGAACGAACACACCATCGGCTGGATCGGCGCGGGGAGAATGGGCGCGGCCATGGCCACGCGTCTGATCGCCGCGGGCAACGACGTGACCGTGACCAACCGCACTCGGGCCAAGGCCGAGGAGCTGGGTACCCGAGTCGTCGACTCGCCGGCGGAGCTCGCCGATCGCGACATCGTCTTCGTGATGGTGTCGGCGAACGACGACCTGCTCGAGGTGACCACCGGACCGAGTGGGGTCCTGAGTAACCCCGATCACGCGCCGCGCATCGTGGTGGACTGCTCGACGGTGTCCACCGAGACGTCGGCCGCGGTGCGCGCGGCCGCCCTCGCCCGCGGGACGCAGTTCCTCGCGGCCCCGGTGAGTGGTAATCCCAAGGTCGTCAAGTCCGGTGGGCTCACCATGGCGGTGTCGGGGCCCGAAGAGGCGTTCGCCACGGTGGAGCCCTACATGAACCAGATCTGCAAGGGCGTGACCTACGTCGGCGAGGACGAGGTCGCGCGCCTGGTCAAGATCTGTCACAACATGATGCTCGGTATCGTCACCCAGGCGATGGCCGAGATCACGGTCCTCGCGGAGAAGGGTGGGGTCAAGCGCTCGGCCTGGCTCAACTTCCTCAACGACTCGGTGATGGGATCACGTTTCACGCGCTACAAGACCCCGGCGTTCGTGAACCTCGACTTCACCCCGACCTTCACGCCGGTCCTGCTGCGCAAGGACTTCGACCTCGGCATGCACGCCGCCTACGAGCACGACGTCGCGATGCCCGTGTCCGCGCTGTGCACCGAGCTGGTGAAGATGAGCGCCGCGGCGGGACACGCCACGCAGGACTTCGCGGTGCTGTTGCTCGAGGCGGCGCGCGGCGCGGGCCTCGAGATGGTGCCCGAGAACATTCCCGTCGATGACGGGCTGGGAGGCTGACGATGGAGGGTTTCGGACCGGTCATGAACACCCCGGGGCACATGGGGGTGGACTTCGAGACGCGCGTCGACTTCGATCGGTTGCGCAACTACCGGCTGGCGCGCGCGCGCGAGGTGCTCGACCGCAGTGAGTTCGGCGCGTTGTTGTTGTTCGACTTCTACAACATCCGCTACGTGTCGGGCACCTGGGTGGGCGGGGCCCTCGGCGACAAGATGACGCGCTACTGCCTCTTGACCCGTGGGGGAGAGCCCATCGTCTGGGACTTCGGCTCGGCGGCACGCCACCACAAGCTCTTCGCGCCCTGGCTCGAACCCGACAACTGCCGCGCCGGCATGCTCGGGCTCCGCGGGGCGATCGCCCCGCGCGCGGGACTGTTCGAGTCGGCGGTGAAGGAGATCGTGGGTCTCCTTCGCGACGCCGGCGTCGCCGACCAACCCATTGGTCTCGACATCGTGGAGCTACCGTTCCTCTTCGAACTCCAGAAGGCGGGCATCGACGTGCGCGACGCCCAGCAGACGATGCTCGACGCTCGCGTGATCAAGAACCAGGACGAACTGATGCTGCTGAGTCAGGCGGCCGCCATGGTCGACGGCGTGTACCAGGACATCTTCGAGGCGCTCAAGCCCGGCGTGCGCGAGAACGAGATCGTGGCCCTCGCCAACAAGCGTCTCTACGAGATGGGTTCGGACCAGGTCGAGGCCATCAACTCGGTGTCGGGCGAGCGCTGCAATCCGCACCCGCACAACTTCACCGATCGCATCATCCGACCTGGTGATCAGGCCTTCTTCGACATCATCCACTCCTACAACGGCTATCGGACGTGTTACTACCGCACCCTATCGGTGGGTTCCTCGACGCCGGTGCAACGCGACGCCTACACCAAGGCGCGCGAGTGGATGGACGGCGCCATCGATCTCGTGAAGCCCGGCGTGGGCACCGACGTGATCGCCCGGTCCTGGCCGGCGGCCACCGAGTTCGGGTTCCCCGACGAGATGGCGGCCTTCGGGTTGCAGTTCGGCCACGGGCTCGGCCTGGGACTGCACGAGCGCCCGGTCATCTCGCGACTGAACTCGTTGAGCGACCCCATCGAACTCCAGGTCGGCATGGTCTTCGCCCTCGAGACCTACTGCCCCGCCACCGACGGGATCTCGGCGGCGCGCATCGAGGAGGAGATCGTCGTCACCGAGGACGGACCGGCGATCCTGACGAAGTTTCCCGCTCAAGAGCTCATGATCGCCAACAAGTACTAGGAGTGACGATGACCACCACCACGAGCACCGCACTGGACCTCGACGCCAAGCTCGAGTTGTATCGCGTGCAGGTCGCCCTGCGCCAGTTCGAGAAGCGCGCCTACGACCTCTTCTTAGAGAACTACGTGAAGGGCACCAGCCACCTCTCGCTGGGCCAGGAGGCCATCGCCGCCGGCTTCGCCGCGGCGATGCGCTCCGACGACTACACCTTCGCCACCTACCGCGGCCACGCCCACACCCTGGCGCGCGGCGTGCCGATGACCCCGGTGCTCGCCGAGCTCATGGGGCGCACCAACGGACTGATGGCCGGCAAGGGCGGCTCGATGCACTTGACCAGCGTGGAGCACGGCGTGATGGGCTCCTACGCCATCATCGGCGCGCACCTGCCCATCGCCTGCGGTGCCGCCTGGAGCGCGCAGTATCGCGGCACCGACCAAGTGGCGGTGTGCTTCTTCGGCGACGGTTCGACCAACATCGGCGCCTTCCACGAGGCGCTCAACTTCGCGGCGATCTGGAAGCTCCCCGTGGTGTTCGTCTGCGAGAACAACCTCTGGATGGAGTACACGCGTACCACGGAGATCACGGCGGTACCCAACCCCGCCGCCGATCGCGCCAGTGCCTATGGTCTCGAGTCGATCATCGTGGACGGCAACGACGTCGACGCCGTCTACGCGGTGGCGTCCGCCGCGATCGAGCGCGCCCGCGCCGGCGAGGGGCCGAGCCTGATCGAGGCGTTGACCTACCGACACGGCGGGCACAGCCGCGCCGATCCGGGCAAGTACCGTCCCGACGAGGAGGTCGCGCAGTGGCTGGCCAAGGACCCGATCCCGATGTATCACGCGCGACTGCTGGCCGAGGGGGCGAGCGAGGAACTGTTGGTGCAGATCGAGCTCGAGGTGGCCGCGGAGGTCGATCGTGCCACCGAGGAGGCGAAGGCCGGACCCACACCCGGGGCCGACCTGTTGATGAAGGACGTTTGGGCTGATGGAGGCTCCGCATGGCGCAATTGACATTCCGTGAGGCGATCTCGCGAGGGATCGCCCAAGAGATGCGTCGCGACGACACCGTGCTCGCCATCGGCGAGGACATCGGCGCCGCGGGCGGCGTCTTCAAGGGCACGGTCGGACTCTTCGAGGAGTTCGGTCCGGTGCGCGTGCGTGACACGCCGATCTCGGAGCAAGCGATCCTGGGCGCGGCGATGGGCGCGGCGATGACGGGCCTCAAGCCCATCGCCGAGATCATGTTCTCGGACTTCTTCGCCGTGTGCTGGGACATCGTGGTCAACGAGATCGCGAAGTCGCGCTACATGACCAACGGTCAGATGACCTTCCCGCTGGTGATCCGATCGGGCAACGGAGGGGGACTGCGCTTCGGCGCGCAACACTCCCAGAGCGTCGAGAACTGGGCGATGATGGTGCCCGGTCTCAAGGTCGTGGTGCCCTCGAACGCGCTCGACGTGATCGGACTGATGGCGGCGGCGGTGCGCGACCCCGACCCGGTCATCTTCCTCGAGGCGAAGTCCCTCTACGCGTCGAAGATGGAGGTCCCCGACGGGGACATCGTCGACACCCTGGGCAGCGCCAAGGTGCTGCGTCAGGGGGGTGACGCCACCCTGGTGGCGCTGGGCGCGATGGTGCCCAAGACCCTCAAGGCGGCCGAGGAACTCGCCGCGGCGGGCATCGACTGCACCGTGGTGGACGTACGCTCGCTGGTGCCCCTCGACACGACGACGATCCTGCGCGAGGTGGCCGCCACCGGACGCCTGTTCACGGTGGAGGAGAATCCGCGGCTGTGCGGCTGGGGCGGCGAGTTGAGCTCGATCGTCTCCGAGGAGGCCTTCTACGACCTCGACGGACCCATCGTGCGCATCACGACCCCCCACATCCCCCTGCCGGCGGCCGACGCCCTGGAGGACATGGCGATCCCCTCCGTGGAGCGCATCGTCGCGACCGTCACGACCTCCATGGGGGCGTGATCGCTGATTTGCGCCCGATGACCGCGCGATGACGCGGTTGCGCTCGCGACGGGGCTCGGCCGTGACGTTGGCGTAGGCGAGGCGTGTCCCCGCGCGGCCCCACGGTCCCGTGGCCTCGTGGCCTCGTGGCCTCGTGGGTGGTGCGGCATCACCGGCCAGTGTCGGCCCTCTGCGGCCGCGGGCGCGGTTCGCCTACGCGGGGAGACCGAGGTGTCGATCGAGGAAGGTGATGACGGCGTCGATGGCTCGGTCCTGGACCTCGTCGACCTCGACGCGGTCGTGCGCGTCGCGAGCGGGGGAGATGTAGCCGTGCACCGGGTGGTCCCACGACGACCACGTGGCGTCCTTCTCGCACTCGACGAGCAACTCGTAACTGAGACGGAAGATCCCCTGGAGGTGGTCGTCGTCACGCCCCATGACCAGGATGGGGAGGTCGATCGGCGCCATCCGCTGGCGCGCCAGGTCCACGTCGCAGCGAGCACGCACCCGCCGGGTGTCGTGCATCTGCATCTCCTCGACCTTGCCGCGTGCGCTCGCGTCGACGAAGTCGGATGCTTCGGGCCGTAGCCCGAGGAACTCGTGGTTGGCGGGCTCGCAGGCCACCCCGGCACGCAGCACCCCGGGGTAGCGCGAGGCCAGTTTGAAGAGCATCTCGCCCGCGTGGCTGACCCCGAGGTGGGCGAGCCGATCGGCGTCGACGTTCGGGTGGCGCGCCACGTGGCGCAAGATCGCCAGTTCGTCCTCGTACTCCAGGGGCGAGCGGTTCATCAGCCCCATTCCCGAGCGCTCCTCGACCACGAGGGGCCCACCGCGGGCGAACCCCTCATCCACCTCCGTGCGGTACTGGCCCCACGCGCAGGCGTAACCGGCCGCGAGCAGGCGGTCCATGAGGTACGAGTGGGTGCGCACGCGCGACGAGACCCACTCGAGGCCACCCCCGCCGTTGCCGTAGGCGAGGAACACGAAGGGGAACTCGCCCTCATCGGACGGCGTGCGCAGGGCGTAGGGGACGTAGAGCCCGTCGAGGCTGGGGGCGAGGTGCATCTGCGCCGGCCGCGAGGAGCCCGGCACCTCCTGGACGAAGAGGGGTCCGGTAGTGGGGTCGACCATCGTCGCATCCTAGTGAGTCGCGTCGAGGTCGCCGGGGTGCTCGGTTGCTCGCGCGAGCGCCGCGTCGAGGGCCCTGCGCGAGCGATGATGTTGTGTTCACAAGTCTGGCGCGGACACGCGGGGAGGTGCCATGTCGCGATCGAAGTCATCGACCGACCTCGAGGTCTGGGAGCGTTCGCTGGTCCGCCTGGGGGCGACCAACGGGGCCGCCGAGGAGATCGCCCAGCAGATACAAGACGTCATCCTCGCCCAGGACCTCGGGGAGGGGTGTCGTCTGCCCTCCGAACGGGACCTCGCGGAACTTCTTCACACCAGTCGTCCCACGGTGAGCCAGGCCATACGGATACTCATCGTGCGTGGTCTCGTGGAGTCGCGCCGGGGGTCGGGTGCGTACGTGCGACGTCGGCCCGAGTTGAGCCTGGCCACGTCGATGGACCTGATGCTCGGGGTCAACGTCGAGTCGGTCGCGCACCTGGCGGACCTGCGACTCTGGCTCGAGGACGCCGGCGTGCGCGCCGGCGTCCACCAGCGCACGCCCGAGGACCTGGACGTGGCGCAGGTCGCCCTCGAGCGCCTACGCGCCAGCGCCGCGTCGACCGCGAGTTGGCTCAGTGCCGACACCGCGTTCCACGTCGCGCTGGTGGGCGCGTCGCACAACCCCTACCTGACGTCGATCTTCGAAGGCGTGCACAAGACGTTAATGAACTACGAGTATCGTCACTGGGTCGCCAGTGGGACGGTCCCCGCGTGGCTCGGTCGGGCCAACGCCGCGTCACTCATCGCCCTGCACGAGCCCATCTTGGTGGCCGTGCGAAGCCGCGACGAGGCTCTGGCGCAGGCCGCCGTGCAGGTGCACCACCGCGCGATGCAGGATCACCTCGCGCGCAGTCAGGCGACCTCGCCCTGAGCGTCTCCTCGCGGCCGACAAGACGAGAGCCGTGGTCCGCGTTATAGTGGCTAAGCAACTACCGTACCTGGGGGGGATGATGAGTGGTCGCGTGCGCGACATCCAACGCAGCGCCGACCTCTTGCGGCTGAGGGCGGTGCGCATGGTGGCACCACACGGCTTCGGTTACCTCGGCCAGGTCCTCTCGTCGGCCGAGTTGATGGCGTCGCTCTTCTCTCGGGCGTTCCGGCCCGGCGTCGACGAGCTGGTCGTCTCACCGGGGCACTACATCATCGTGGCCTACGCCGCGGGACCCGAACTGGGTCTGCTCGACGAGGCCCTGCTCAGCACCTACGGCGTCGACGGTTCCTCCCTCGAGGCCATCGGCACCGAGTCCTCCCCGGTGGCCGACGTCACCGGCGGCTCCCTCGGACAGGGGCTCTCGAGCGCCGCGGGCCTCGCCCTGGCCGCGCGGCTGCGCGGGAGCGAGGGCCGGGTCTTCGCTCTCCTGAGCGACGGCGAGCTCGAGGAGGGACAGGTGTGGGAGGCGGCGATGTTCGCCGCGCACCGCGGGCTCGACAACCTCGTGGTGCTGCTCGACGCCAACGACTCCCAAGTCGACGGTCCGGTGTCCTCGATCACCACCGTCGAACCCATCGCCGCCAAGTGGGAGAGCTTCGGGTGGACGGCCATCGACGTGGACGGCCACGACGTCGCGGCGCTGGTTGAGGCCCTCGACGAGGCCCTGGCAGCGCAACGGCCGGCCATCGTCATCGCGCGCACGTCGACCTCGCACGGCCTCTCGTGCCTGCCCGAGGGGGCGGACGGTCACTTCATCAAGATCTCGGGCGCGCTCATCGACGACGCCCTGGCCGAACTGGCGGCGCGCGTTGATTAATCAGGCCCCCTATCCCACGGTCCTCAAGCCCTACGGACGCGCCCTGGTGGAGTTGGCACGACGACGCGAGGACGTGGTGTGCCTCTCGGGCGACCTCACCCGTCAGACGGAGGTCGACCTCTTCCAGGAGGAGTTCCCCGATCGGTTCATCCACGCCGCCATGGCCGAGGCGAACATGATCTCGGTCGCCGGGGCGCTGGCGCGCCGCGGGTTCATCCCCTTCGTGCACACCTTCGGCGTGTTCGCCACCCGCCGGCCCTTCGACCAGATCGTCAACTGCGTGGCGTACCCCAACCTGCCTGTGCGCATCGTGGGCTTCATGCCGGGCGTGTCGAGCCCGGGCGGCCCGAGTCATCAGGCGATCGACGACGTGGCGCTCATGCGCGTGCTACCGAACATGACGGTGCTCGACCTCGCCGACGCGACCGAGGTCGCCCAGGCGGTCGAGGCCATCGTCGACGTTGCGGGCCCGGTGTACCTGCGGCTCAAGCGCGGCGAGACCCCGGTGATCTTCGACGACTCCCATCGCCTTTCCCTGGATCGCGCTCACGTCGTGCTCGAGGGCGACGACGTGGCCATCTTCGCCTGCGGCATGATGCTCCCGGCGGCGCTGTCGGCGGCCCAGGTGCTCGCCGGAGCGGGCGTCAGCGCCAGCGTCGTCAACGTCGCGGTCATCAAGCCACTCGATCGCGCGAGCGTCGTCGCGGTGGCCACGCGCGCCCGCGCGGTGGTGAGTGCCGAGAACCACTCCATCATCGGGGGACTGGGGTCGGCGCTCGCCGAGGTGCTGGCCGAAGAGGCCCTCGCCCGACCTCTACGGCGCGTCGGACTGGCCGACACGTTCGCCCAAGGGGCGCAGAACGCGTCGTGGCTCTTCACCACGTACGGGCTCGCCACGCAGGACGTCGTCGACGCGAGCTGGGAGGCGCTCGGCCGTGACCTCCCCGCCCCGACAGCGCCGACGCTCACCAGCCCCGCGGGGGAGTACGCCCCGGTATGAGACGTCGTGGGGGACCTGGTATGAGAAGTGACGTCAGAGGCGGCGGGCGCCCATCAGCACGTCGCTGCCCCCGGTGGGGTGGCTGGGGCCGGGGCGGATGGGACAGGCCATGGCCCGACGACTGCTCCAGGCCGGGGTCGAGGTGATGGTGTGGAATCGCAGCGTCGAGAAGACCCAAGGTCTTCTCGAGGAGGGGGCTTCGCGCGCCGCGGAGCTGAGTGAGTTGGCACGCCGCGAGGTCGTCTTCGTCATGGTGGCGCGCCCGAGTGACCTCGAGGAGGTGCTGGGCGTCGACTCCGGACTGCTCAGCGCGACGGAGCGTCCGCGCGCCGTGGTGGCGTGCGCGACGGTGGACCCCGAGACCTCGGCGCGGGTGCGCTCGTTGCTGCACCGACACGGCGTCGAGTCCCTGGCCGCGCCGATCAGCGGGAACCCCCACGTCGTGGCGGACGCGAAGTCGACCTTCGTCGTCTCGGGACCGCGTGGCGCCTACGAGGAGTTCGCGCCACTTCTCGAGCGCATTGCGCGGACCTCGGTCTGGGTGGGGGAGCACGAGGAGGCGATGACGGTCAAGATCTGTCACAACCTCTACCTCGGACTGATCGCCCAGTCGGTCGCGGAGGTGACGGTGCTCGCCGAGAAGTCCGGCGTCGAACGTTCGCGCTTCCTGGACTTCTTGAACGTCACGGGCCTCGCGACGCCGTGGGTGCGTAATCGCACCGCCGACCTGCTCGCCCTCGACTGGACGCCGACCTTCACCACCGAGTTGTTGCGCAAGGACTTCGAACTGGGGATGGACCGCGCGCGCCACGTCGAGGCCCCGATGCCTCTGGCGGCCGGACTGCTGCAACTGCTGCAGGTCGCCATCGGCCGGGGATATCGCGACGCGGACTTCCTCTCGTTGTTCGCGCTACAGGCCGAGTCGGCCGGCCTTCGTATCGAGCCCGTGGACGCGGCGGCGACGCCACCGCACGAACCAGAGAGAGAGTAGGAGCAACGTGTCACTGCAGAAGTTCGTCCCCACCCCGAAGTTCGAGGAGTACCGCGAGACCTTCAAGGACTTCTTCATCATGGACCGACGTGAGGACGGCGTCCTGCTGGTCCAGGCCCACACCCTGGGCGGCCCGATCCAGCTGAGCGTCGAGAACCACCGGGCCCTCGGTCAGATGCTCAAGGTGATCGGCGCGGACCCCGAGAACGAAGTGGTGATCCTCACCGGATCGGGCGAGGAGTTCATGATGGAGTCCGACCCCGAGGGATTCGCCCTGGAGACCGAGGATATGGCGCACTGGGCGTACGAGTACGCCTACAAGGACGGGCGCATCAACGTGAGTTCGTTGGTGAACGACCTCGAGGTGCCCACGATCGGTCTCATGAACGGTCCGGGTTTCCACTCCGAGATCGTGCTCATGTGCGACATCACCCTGGCCGCTGAGGAGGCGGTCATCTTCGATCTGCACTTCGACATCGGCTCGGTGCCCGCCGACGGCATCCACACCGCGTTCCAAGAGCTGCTCGGGACCAAGCGCGCGGCCTACGCGCTACTGACCGGTGAGGCCATCACCGCCCAGCGCGCCCTGGAGTACGGACTGGTCAACGAGGTCGTGCCCCGGGACCGACTCATCGCGCGGGGGTATCAGATCGCCGATCACATCATGTCCCAGCCGCGGGTGACGCGACGCTTGACCACCCAGATCGTGCGACGCCCCTGGAAGAGGCGTCTCACCGAGGACCTCGACGGTGGCTTCGGGATCCAGATGTTCGCCCACGTGGCCAAGCAGAAGTCCATCCACGGCGAGGAGCACATCCGCTCCACGGTGGACTACGTCCGCGATGGGAGACGGAACAACTTCGACCCCGGCTCGGTCGCGGCGGGACCACAGTGATCCCACGCGGCCCGATCCGGCTCCCGATTGGGACCGTCGCGCCCGGCGCGGAAGGGTTTCCTCGCGACGTCGCCGTCGCGAGAGTCCACCACGTGACGGCCTTCGTGATCGACGAGGTGACGCACCTGGCGACATGGCGGGCGCTCGCGCCTGGTCGCGGCGCGACGACGTGAGCGTCGTGGAGACCTTCACGCCGCTCCAACGAGCGATCCTCGACCAGGAGTACCCGCACTTCAGCGAGGAGGAGATGAGTCGCCGTCGCGCGAGCGTCGAGGGACTCATGGCGGGCGCCGAGGTCGACCATCTCCTGGTGCACGCCACCACCGGGCGCGGTGGCGCGGTGGGCTGGCTGTCACAGTGGCCGGTCACCAACGAGGCGCACTTGGTCGTGAGTCCCGGCGAAGCCGACACCCTCCTCGTCCAGTACTTCAATCACGTGCCCCTGGCCTCGCACATCGCCTGCGCGGCGCGGGTCGAGTGGGGTGGCCCCTCGACGATCGCCAGCGCCATCGAGGAACTACGCCGCCGAGGTGCGCGACCCGGTCGCGTGGGCGTGATGGGCCCGCTGCCCCTGGCGTACGCGCGCGCACTCGAGCGCGAGTTCGGCGCCGTCGTCGACCTCTCGGGCGATTACTTGCGGCTGCGCTCGGTCAAGTCCGAGGAGGAGTTGGTCTGGTTCGAGCTCGGGGCGCGAATGGGTGATCTCGCCATCGCGGCGCTGCAGGAGCAGATCGAGGTGGGCGTCACTGAGCGCGACCTGGGCGCCATCGTCGAGGGCGCGTACCTGCGCTACGGAGCGGTCAACGCGATCCACTACTTCGCGGTCAACGCTATGGACGACCCGCGCTACTGCGTCGCGCGTCAGTATCCGTCGACGCGCGAGGTCCGTCGTGGCGATATCATCACGACCGAGATCACCGCCAACTTCTTCGAGTACGGGGGTCAGGTCCTTCGCACCTTCGTGGTGGGTGAGGAAGCGAACGCGCTGTTCACGACACTGCACGAGGTGGCGTGCGCCGCGTTCGACGCGATCTCGCGGCTGCTGGTCCCGGGCACGCGCGCGTTCGAGCTCGTCGCGGCCAGCCAGGTCATTGAGGACCACGGCTTCACCACGTTGGACGACCTGGTCCACGGCTACGGTGGCGGTTACCTCGCCCCGATCCTGGGGTCCTCGAGCCGGTCGCACACGGAGGTTCCCGACGTGGTCCTCGAATCGGGGATGATGCTCGTCGTGCAGCCCAACGTGGTGACCACGGATCACCGTGCCGGAGTCCAGACCGGCGAGTGTCTCGTGGTGACCCCCACGGGTCCGCGGCGCCTGCATCAGGCCCCCCGAGGTCTGCATCGCGTGGCTGGGTGAGCCGATGACGTGTCGCTCCTAGAATGGCGGGCGACCCGCGTGCCGTCTGATCTGGCGCGGGTCGGGAAGGTACGTCAGTGAGGCGTTGGATGTCGTATCGAGTCGTCGTCGCGGGGATCGTCGTCGCGGTGCTCGCCACCACGGCGTCCTTCGCGCTCGCCACGGGTGGCGCGCGAGGGACGAATCACCTGACCACGGTCACCACGTCGATCGGGGTCAGTGTCTACCCGACCAAGGACCTCCCGCCCTCTCGTGACAATGATGCGGGTCGGGCCCGGTCCTTGGACGTGACCCCCGACAACGACACCGACGCCTGGCAGCGCGGCTGAGAGACTCTCGGTGTCCACGAAGGGCGGATGACAATCTCGCAACAGTCCCGGCCCGGCGGCGTAATGGTGGTAAGAATGGCGTCGCGCCGTCACACGTCGCTCACCGGAGGGGAGATTCCAGTTCTGACGACATTGCACGCGCGGTTCGAAAATGTTGCAATCTGGTAACAACTATCACAATACTTGACAATTTTAAGAAATTGCGATAGAAACTCTCACAACTGTGAGGGGCCCTAACGGGTCGCGACTCGCAGTCCATAGCCCGGGGGGGGATAAGAGTGTCGCAGTTCTGGTTGGCGTTCGGTTTCGGGTTAGTGACGGCCTCCGTCCTAGCCATCGCCGCCGTGGGCTTGAGTTTGCAGTTCGGCATCACGAACTACATCAACTTCGCCTACGGCGACTTCATGGCGTTGGGTGCGTACCTCGCCTATTTCTTCAACGCGGAGGCACTGCACCTGAACGTGTGGGTCTCGATGATCATTGGGGCGGTCCTCATGGGAGCGGCGGCGGTCTTGCTCAACCGCTTCCTCCTCAGTCCTTTCGCTCGGCGCTTCTCCAAGTCGTTCTACGTCTTGATCGTGACCTTTGGTCTTTCACTGATCATGTTGAACCTGGTGTATTCAATCTGGGGGCCCAACAACCGCACCTACAACATGAAGCTGGAGATCTACAAGAAGATCGGGCCTTTCTTGTTGAACAAGGACCAGATCATCGTGATGATCATCTCGGTGGTATTGATGCTCGCGATTCACTTGATGCTTAAGACCACTCGACTGGGAAAGTCCATGCGCGCGATGTCGGATAACACGACTCTCGCCATGACGAGTGGCATCGACACGAAGATGATCACGACCATCACGTGGTTCCTGTCGGGTAGCCTCGCGGGAATCGCGGGAACGGTGCTTGGAATCTCCGAGAGCCAGATCACGCCAGCCTCGGGCGAGTTGTTCCTCTTCGTGATCTTCGCGGCGGTGATCGTCGGCGGTGTGGGCAGCATCTACGGCGCCATGGCCGGGGCGGTGTTGATCGGGCTGTCCACCGAGATCTCCGCGGCCTACATCAATCCCGCCTACAAACTCGACGTCGCCTTCGTCATCTTGATACTTACCTTGCTCTTTAGGCCCAACGGCGTCTTCGCCCGGCCCGGAAAGGCTTAATCATGGCCCAGTTCTGGTTCTACGTGTTCACGCTGGTCTTCTTCCTATTCGACTACTTCATCCTGGCGATGGGTCTCAACATCCAATTCGGCGAGACCGGCATCCTCAACTTCGCCTACATCGGTTTCGTCGCCCTCGGGGCCTACGTGACCGGGGCGGTGAGTCTGCCCTCGTCTGTCGGTACGGCCCAGCAGTACATCTTCGGCTTCAACATGCCCTTCCCCTTCAGCCTCCTGGCCGGCGGGGTGGCGGCCATGTTGATGGCGGTCGTGGTGGCGTTCATCACGTTGCGCCGACTGCGCACCGACTACCTCGCCATGGTGCTCATCTCGCTGTCGCTCGTGCTCTACGACGTCATCAACAACTACGTACGCCTCTTCAACGGCGCCGACGGCCTCTACAACGTGCCCCAGCCCATGGCCGGACTCTTTCACTTGACGAGCAACGCCTTCGTGATTTTCTTCGCCTGCGTGACCGGAGTAGTGGCATTGATTATGTGGTTCGTGATGAGCCGGGTCACCCGGTCCCCGCTCGGGCGCACCTTCCGGGCGATCCGCGACGATCCCGATGTCGCGTCGGCGCTGGGTAAGGGGGTCTTTCGCTACCAGTTGACCTCGATGTTGATCGGCTCGTTCTACGCGGGCATTGGCGGCGGACTGATCATCCAGTTCGGCGGATCGTTCAACCCCTCGGCGTGGCTGCCCGGTGAGACCTTCGTGGTGTTCGCGGTCATCATCGTCGGTGGCGTGGGCAACAACGTGGGCCTCCTCGTTGGAGCCCTGCTCGTGGAGACCCTGTTGATCCACCTGCCCGCGTTCTTGCCCGACATTCCGGGTCACCCGGGTCTCATCGAATACATCGACGCCATGGTGATCGGTGTGGCGCTGATGGTCATGCTCTGGGTCCGACCCCAAGGTCTGGTTCCCGAGCGCGTGCGTCGATTCCAGGTCCCCACCGACGAGCTCATCCACCGTGATGGGCACTCCGTGGAGGCGCCGGTGATCGACACCATGTCCGCCACACCCACGCCCAGCGCAATGGCCGCGCACGAAGGAGAAGATGCCTGATGAGGTACGACGACAACGTGAGCGCCGCCGCCGACGGTCCGATCCTGCGCTGTGAGGCCATCACCAAGGCCTTCGGTGGTGTGAACGCCGTCAACGGGGCGACCTTCGAAGTCCCGCGCAACAAGATCACCGCACTGATCGGACCAAACGGCGCGGGCAAGACCACGGTGGTCAACCTGCTGTCGGGGGCGCTCAAGATCGACACCGGTAAAGTGCACCTGGGCAACATCGACATCACGAACATGGAGCGCTACAAGATCGCCCGATTGGGCCTGATGCGCACGTTCCAGCTTTCGCGCGAGTTGAGCGGGCTGACGGTGCTCGAGAACCTGCTCGTGGCACCCAAGGTGCAGGCTGGCGAGTCTCTCTTCAACATCTTCTTTCGCCCGCGTCTCTTGCAGCGCGAGGAGAAGCAGAACCTTGAGCGCGCCCTCGAGATTCTGCAGACGTATGGCCTCTACGCCCTGCGCGACAACCGCGCCAGCGACCTGTCGGGGGGACAGAAGAAGCTGCTCGAGATCTCGCGCGGGGTCATGGCCTCACCGAGCTTGTTCCTGCTCGACGAGCCCATGGCCGGTGTCAACCCCGCACTGATCGAGAAGATTGGCGGTTACATCCTGGACATGAAGGCCCAGGGCGTGACGGTCTTGATGATCGAGCACAACCTCAACGTCGTTGAGCGGATCTGTGACAACGTCATCGTGTTGGCCGAAGGTCGCACATTGGCCACTGGCAAGTTGAGCGAACTGCGCGAGAACAAGGAAGTCGTCACCGCCTACCTAGGAGAGATCATCAATGCCGGCCCTAGCCACTGAGAACATCACGGCCGGCTACGGCCGCAACGTCATCATCTCGAATATTTCGCTGTCGTGCGAGGTGGGGACGATCACCACCATCATTGGACCCAACGGTGCCGGCAAGTCGACCTTCGCCAAGACACTGGTGGGCATCCTGCGCACCCAGACGGGCAGTATCCGGGTGAACGACAAGGACATCACCAAGATGCCCGGACACCTGATCCCGCGCAACGGCCTCGTCTACGTTCCCCAGAACGACAACGTCTTCGTCAATCTCACGGTGCGCGAGAATCTCGAGATCGGTGGATTCGCCGCTCGGGGCGACTCCTCGGCACGCATGGAGCAGATCCTCGACGCGTTCCCGGACCTCAAGAAGGCGACGGGCAAGCGCGGGGGCAACCTCTCGGGAGGTCAGCAGAACCTCTTGGCGATTGCGCGCGCTCTCATGGTGAGCCCGACGGTCATCGTGCTCGACGAGCCGACCGCGGGACTCTCGCCGGCCTACACCGACGTGGTGTGGAACCAGATCGAATCCATCAAGAATATGGGGACCGCGGTGCTCGTCGTGGAGCAGAACGTTGAGCGCGCCCTGACGCACTCGGACTTCGTGCACATCTTCGTGGCCGGGACCAATCACCTCCACGGCACGACCGCCGAAATCGCCAAGCACGACCTGGCCGCCATCTTCCTGGGGCGCGCCGAGGCACCACAGTCGTAATGGTGGGAGATTCCCACGGTCACGAGAGAAAAGCAGAAAAAGGGGGAATTAAGGAATGAAATCAAAAGGTAAAGTGAGGGGCAAGGTTGTCGTGTCGCTCGCCATGATGACGGCCCTCGCGGGCGTCGGCGTATCAGCCGGCGTCGCCGCGGCGTCGTCGAGTTCGAGTGCGCCGCTCGTCGTCGGTGGCATCTTCCCGTTCACGGGTGCGAAGTCGCTACTGTCGAAGTGGGGCGTGCACGGCACGGCCGTGGGCATCTACGAGGTCAACAAGGCCGGCGGTGTCCTGGGTCACAAGCTAGTGGCGAAGTACGTGGACGATGCGGCCGACTCGGTCGACGCTCTGCCAGCGTTCCGTAAGCTGATGCTGAACCACCCGACGGTCATCATCGGGCCGTTCTCGCCGACCATCGAGGCCGTGATCAACCAGTTCCAGCCCAACGACGTGGTGGACTTCATGGTCGGTGGTCTGACGACCCTGGACCACAACACGAACCCGTTCGTCTACCGCACCTCGTCGTCGGACTCGAACGAGTCCATCGCCATGGCGCAGTACGCGATCTCGCACGGGTACAAGACAGCGGCACTGCTGTTCGACAACTCGGCGAACTCCCAGGGCTTCGTGCCGCCGCTCGAGAAGGCCTACAAGGCCCTCGGTGGCACGATCGTATATGACGCGTCGCTGACCTCGTACGCCTCGT
>JAGXBH010000026.1 GCA_018971185.1 Acidobacteriota bacterium | reverse complement strand
CTCTCGCGCTGGAGGATCTTGCGCCAGAGCCAGGGCGTGAAGCACGAGGTGGAGCCGTCGTGACACGTGGGGCCCTCGGGGTTCGCGCGCACGAGGACCGCGTCCTCGTCACAGTCGAGGATCACCTCCACCACCCGCAAGTAGTTCCCGGAGGACTCGCCCTTCTCCCAGAGCCGTTGGCGCGAGCGAGAGTAGAAGTGGACCGTCCCCGACGAGCGCGTCAGCTCCAGGGCCTCGTCGTCCATCCAGCCCAGCATCAGGACGCGCCCGGTGGCGTCGTCCTGGACGATGGCGGCGCGCAGTTCGTCCTTCACACGGCCTCCTTCACGCGACGCAGTTCGATGCCGAGCGCCTCGATCTCGCGTCGCAGTCCGCTCAGCCCTTCGGGGTTCTCGTGCACGATCGACGCGACGAGGGCGGCGTCGGTGATGCGCAGCGCGTCGGCCACGTGCGCCGCGCAGCCGGCCCCACCCGAGGCGATGACCGGGACGTCGACGGCGTCGCGCACGGCCCTCGTGAGGACCAGGTCGAAGCCGGTGCGGCGTCCGTCGCGCTCGATCGAGGTGAGCAGGATCTCGCCCGCGCCGCGCGCGGCCGCCTCGACCGCCCAGGGCACGGTGGCGATTTCGGTGGCCACCCGGCCCCCGTGGGTGTAGACGTGGCCGTCGCCGGCGTCGATGGCCACGACCACCGCCTGGGAGCCGAATCGAGCGGCGATCTGGGTGATCAACTCGGGCGTCGCCAGGGCCGCCGAGTTGAGCGACACCCGGTCGGCCCCCGCCTCGATGAGCCGCGAGGCGTCGCTCACGCTGCGCACGCCGCCGCCCACGGTGAAGGGGATCTCGAGGACGTCAGCCACCCGCTCGACCACGTGCACCATGGTGTCGGCTCCCTCGGGGGTGGCGTTGATGTCCAGGAACACCAGCTCGTCGGCGCCGCCAGCGCTGTAGTGCTGGGCGAGTTCGACGGGGTCACCGACGTCGCGCAGGTTCACGAAGCTCACGCCCTTGACGACGCGCCCGCGCGCGACGTCCAGGCAGGGGATCAAGCGGGCGAGAGGCATGAGGCCAAGAACTCCAGTCCCGCGGCGTCGCTCTTCTCGGGGTGGAACTGCACGCCGACGAAGGACCCGCGGCGCACCGCGGCGCACAGGCCCTCGGAGGTCGCCACGGTGTCAGGCGACTCGGCCACGAAGGAGTGCGCGAAGTAGAACGCCTCGCCCCAGGGCTCGACCAGCGCCCACCCCAGGCGCGGCACCCGCGGCGCGTCGAGGCGCACCACGAACCCCTCGAGCAGGCCGAGTCCCTTGACCCCGCCATCCTCCTCGCTCGCCTGCAGGGCCAACTGCATGCCCAGACAGATGCCGAGCACCGGGTGGTCCTGGGCGAAACGGCGCCGCAGGGCGACGGCGGCCCCCGTCTCCTCGAGGTGGGCCATCGCACTCTTCGCCGATCCCACGCCGGGCAGGATCACGTGGCGCGCGTCGCGGATCACGGCGGGCTCGGCGCTCACCTCGCTCGTGCGCCCGAGGTGCGCCAACGCGGCGCGCACCGAGCGCGTGTTGCCCGCGCCGTAGTCGACGATGACCACGTCGCTCACAGCGTGCCCTTGGTCGAGCGCACCAGCGAGCCCTCGCGGACCAGGGCCTGGTGCATGGCGCGGCCCACCGCCTTGAAGGCCGCCTCGGCCACGTGGTGCGCGTTCTCACCCGACGCCGTCACGTGCAGCGTGATGCGCGCGGTCTGGGCCAGGGACTCGAAGGCGTGCGCCGCCATCCCGGGGTCGGGCGCGATGTCCAGCGTCGCGGTGGCCCGGCCCGAGAGGTCCACCACCGCGTGGGCGATGGCCTCGTCCATGGGCACGCGCGCCTCGCCGTAGCGAGCGAGGCCCTTACGCTCACCCAACGCCGCGTCGAGGGCCTCGCCGAAGGCCCGCATCGTGTCCTCCACGGTGTGGTGCTCGCCCGTCTCGAGGTCGCCCACGCCCTCGAGACGCAGGTCGAGTCCGCCGTGGAACGCCAGCTGGGTGAGCATGTGATCGTAGAAGCCCTCGCCGGTGTTGACGTAGACGCGACCCTCGCCGGGCACGCGTAGTCGCACGTTGATCAGGGTCTCGGCCGTCGCGCGCCGGTGTCGCAGCGCCGCCGGGGCGAGGGGCTCCCCGCGCAGCTCGGTGCGCAGGGCGCTGAGCAGCACGTCGTCGTCGATCTCGTCGCGGATGGAGATGCGTAGGCCCCGCTCGTAGGCGCGCAGCATCACCCCGTAGGGCAGGAGGCGATCGACGAGGTCCTGGGGGTCGGCCATGGGGATGAAGAGGAAATTGGTGAACGAGGCGAGCGGGGTGAGGCCGAGCGCGCGCAACTCGCGCGACACGCGCTCACGCTCGGCCACCTGGCCCGTCACGTCGAGCGGCGAGTTGATCGCGGCCAGCGCCAGGGCCGCCGACAGCGAGGAGACCGACAACGGCGCCTGGTGCGAGTTGATGAACGCCGTCTGCTCCGCCGAGGCGATGGCGTAGCCCACGCGGGCGCCGGCCAGTCCGTAGGCCTTGGAGAAGGTGCGCAGCACGATGGCCCCGTCGGCCACGCGCCCCACCTCGTCGACCCCGGCGTAGTGAGCGTACGCCTCGTCGATGACCAACTGACCCGACACCTCGGGGACCTCGCAGAGCTCCCCCGTCGGATTGTTCGGACGACACACGAACACCAGGTCCGCACTCGCGGGGTCCTCGACGATCGTCGCCCCCGCCATGCCCGCCGCGTAGCGGTACATCGAGTACGAGTCCGCCGGCACGGTCGCGATCGTGCCGTGTCGCGCGAAGAGGTTCGCCAGGAGGACGATGAACTCGTCGCTACCCGCACCAAGGGAGATCTGGTCGAGTCCGACGCCGTGGTGAGCGGCGAGGGCCTGGCGAAGGGTGTGGTAACGACCGCGGTCGTACTCGTTGACATCGGCCAGGGCCCGCGCGAGGGCCGCGGGCCGGGCGCTCGCCGGCGGGGACGCGGGCGTGTTGCCGTCGAAGCGCAGGATCTGGTCGGCGCGCAGGCCGACGCGTTCGGCCAGGGCCTCGTTCGACGGGGGCCACTGGTAGGTGTCGAGGGTCTCGCGCTTCATCGGCGGGCCGTGGCCTTGTGCGCGCTCATGCCCTCGAGCTCGGCCAACGCCTCGATGGTCGGGGCGAGCCGCTCGAGACCGCTGCGACTGACGCGCTGCACGGTGACGGGCTTCAAGAAGGTCTCCAGTCCCAGCCCGCCCGAGACCCGCGACCAACCGCCGGTGGGCAGCACGTGGTTGCCGCCGGTCGCGTAGTCGCCCGCGGGCACCGGGGAGAAGGGTCCCACGAACACGGCGCCCGCATTTCGGATGCGACCGGCGAGTGACTCCGCGCGCGCGCCCAGCAGCGCCACGTGCTCCGCCGCGTAGTCCTCCACCTCGGCCAGGGCCGCCTCGAGGTCCTCGCCCACGCGTACGACGAAGGCGCGCGAGTCGGGACCGTGCTCCATCTGCGCGGCCACCTCCTGTTGGATGATGACCTCGTCGAACCCCTCGTCGGCGACCACGACGATCTCACTGGGGCCGGCCGGAAGGTCGATGGCGACGTCGCGGCTGACGAGGAGTTTCGCGGCGTTGACCGCGCCGCCGCCGGGCCCGACGATCTTGTCGACCGCGCGGATCGACTCGGTCCCGTAGGCCATCGCGGCGATCGCCTGCGCCCCGCCGATCGCCCAGACCTCCTCGATCCCGAGCAACGCGGCCGCCGCCGCCACGGCCGGCGCGCCGCTCGGCGGCGTGCAGACCACGATGCGCTCCACTCCGGCCACCTGGGCCGGCACCGCGCCCATGATCAACGACGACACGAGCCCCCGAGGCACGTAGATGCCCACCGAGCGGATCGGCGTCCACCGGCGTTCGAGCGTGACACCCGGCGAGACCTCCAAGCTGACGTCCGCGGGACGCTGCGCCGCGTGCCAGGTGCGCACCGACGACGCCGCGTCGAGCACGGCCGCGGTGGGGATGTCCCCGTAGGGCACCGCGCGCTCGGGACGAGTGGCGCTGGTGTGGTCCAGACGCTGGCTCCACTCCACCAGCGCCGCGTCGCCGCGGGCGCGCACGTCGGCGACGATCTCCTCGACGCTGATCGGTCGATCGGTCTTGACGGGTGAACTCATGGCATCATTCTTTCGACGGGCAACGTGAGTATCGAACTCGCGCCGCAGGCTTGAAGTTGGGGCAGGAGGGACCAGATCAGCGCCGCGGGCACCAGCGCGTGCACCGCGACCACGCCGGGGGTCGCGAGGGCCATCACGGTGGGCGAACCCGTCGTGGGCAAGAGCGCGGTGACCTCGTCGAGTCTCTCCTGGGCGATGTTGCACAGCAGGTAGCGCGTCGCGCGCGCGTTGATCACCGAGGCGAGGAGCATCGTCAGCGTGCGCTGCGCCTCGTGGTCGCCCGAGCCGCGTCGACCCACGAGGACCGCCTCGGACTCGAACAGCGAGCCGAGGGAGCGCAATCCGTTGGTGCGCAAGGTCGATCCGGTGGAGACCAGGTCGATGATGGCGTCGGCCAGTCCCAGTTGCGGCGAGATTTCGACCGACCCGGTGACCCGCACGAGTTCGGCCGTGATGCCCTGCTCCTCCAACCACTGGGCCGCGATCCGCGGATGCGACGTGGCGATGCGCTTCCCGTCGAGGTCGGCGAAACCCTGGGCGGGGTCCTCGCTCGACACCGCGGCCTGCAGCGAGCACGTGCCGTAGCCCAAGCGCAACAGGACGTCGACGTCGAAGTCGCGCTCGCTCACCAGGTCGAGTCCGGTGATACCGCAATCGACGACGCCGTCTTGGACGTACTCGGGGACGTCGTCGGCGCGAACGAACAACAGGTCGATGTCGGCGTTGCGACAGAAAGTCTGTAGCACGCGTTCGCCGGGCTCCTGGGGGGCGACGCCCGTCGCCTCGAGGAGCGACCACGAGGGTTCGCGTAGTCGACCCTTCGAGGGCAGGGCCAGCGTGAGTCGTCGATTCATCCTCAGTCGCGCCCGTCGCGTCCGTCGCGTCCCAGGACGGCCCCGTAGCCGCCCTCGCCGTAGTTGAGCCAGTGCGCCACGCGCGTGATCGTCGCCGTCGAGGCGCCCGTGCGACGCGAGATCTCCTGGTAGGGAACGGACTCCTTCACCAGGCGCGCGACGGTGAGACGCTGGCCCATCGCATCGAGTTCGGCGGTCGTGCACAGGTCGCGCAGGAACGCCGCCACCTCGAGAGGATCGTCGAGGCGCGCGAAGGCGGCCACCAGCTCGTCGAATCGCTGCACGGTCTCGCCGTGGGCGTCGGCGGCGGGTACCTTGCCACTGGTCATTTCACCATGCTAGCGTATTAACACGCTGATATGCAACTGATCCCCGCCATCGACCTCCTCGGCGACGACGCCGTTCGCCTCGAGAAGGGCGACTACGAACGCGTACTCTTTCGCCAACCCCGCGCCGAGTTCTTCTCTCGCGTGCTCGCCACCCATCCCGCGCTGATCCACGTGGTCGACCTCGAGGGCGCGCGGGTCGGGGCGCTGCGCCACGACGTGATCGCCCACTGCGTCGCCCTCGCCCACGGGGTCCCCCTGCAGGTGTCGGGGGGCATCAGGTCCCTCGACGCCGCTCGGTCCGTGCTCGCGACCGGAGTGCGTCGGGTCATCTTGGGTACCGCCCTGTGGGAGGCGCCCGACGCCTTGGATCAGTTCGTGGAGGGACTGGGCGAGCGTCTGGTGGCCGCGCTCGACGTGCGCGACGGCCAACTCGTCGTGCGCGGTTGGCTCGCGGGCACCGGACTGGGAATCGACGAGGCGCTCGATCGTTGCGTGCGCGCCGGGGTGACGCGGGTGCACGTCACGGCGGTGTCGCGCGACGGGACGATGAGCGGGCCGGATCTCGACCTCTACGCCCGGGTCTGCGCCAGCGGGCTCAAAGTGGTGGCGGCCGGTGGGGTCCGCGACGACGCCGACCTCGACGCCCTCGCGCGCGTGGGGTGCGAGGGAGCCGTGATGGGCGTCGGACTGCTCGCGCGCCTGGGCCTCGAGGCCTAGTCGACGTCCGTAACCTAAATGACATATGGCACTACCACGAGCCTTCCCTGGACTTGTGAAGGGACGCACAATGTAGGAGGTACTTAGAGAAAGGACCTGCGAACATGAAGCGTCGTACATTGGACCTATTACTCACCTGGGTGGGAGCGATTCTCACCGTCGTCCTGCTCGGAGCAGGCATCGGACTCTACATCGGCTACGACTTCGCGAACAACCAAGTCACCACGCAGTTGGCCGAGCAGAAGATCTTCTTCCCCTCCAAGGCCGCCTTCGCCAACGCCAAGGTCGGCACCGAGATCACGCCGTCGATGATCCCCTCGGTCTCGCAGTACGCGGGCCAGCAGATGCTCACCGGCGCGCAAGCCGAGGTGTACGCGAATGACTTCATCGCGGTGCACTTGGAGGAGATCGGCGGAGGGCAGACCTACTCCGAGTTGAGCGCCAAGGCTCAGGCCGACCCCAGCAACACGGCCCTGGCCAATCAGGTCAACACCATCTTCAAGGGCACCATGTTGCGCGGCTCGCTGCTCAACGCCTACGGCTACTGGTTCTTCGGGCAGATCGCCCTCTGGGCGGCGATCGGCGCCTTCATCGCGGCGGCACTGATGCTGGTGCTCACGCTGCTAGGACTCCGGCACTACCGACGGGTCGACGACACTACCGTCGTGTAGCCCACCGGAGTAGTACCCAAAGAGCCCGGGCCCCCTCCCGGGCTCTTTGAATTTTCCCCCACCGCTAATGAGGAGCGAGACCAAGGTGACGTCAGAACACTGGAACCAGGTCTACGACACCCGAGAGCCCGAGGAGGTGAGTTGGTTCGAGGTCGAGCCCACCGTCTCGCTCGAGCTCATCGACGTGCTCGGCGTCGCCCCCGAGGACAGCGTCCTCGATGTGGGGGCGGGGACCTCGACGCTGCTCGAACAACTCGGCGCGCGGGGCCACCGTGACCTGACGCGCCTGGACGTCTCCGCCTCGGCGCTCACCGAGGCCAGGGCGCGCTCGGGGTGGGCGATCCACGACATCGAGGCCGACGTCACGACCTGGGTCCCCGCGCGACGCTACGACCTTTGGCACGACCGAGCCGTCCTGCACTTCCTTGGCCCGCGCGACGCGCTGCGCTACGCGGCGACCCTGCGCCAGGCCCTCGCGCCGGGCGCTGCGGTCGTGATCGGGGTCTTCTCCCCCGAAGGCCCGACGTCGTGCTCGGGCCTCGAGGTCACCCGCTACGACGCCGCGCAGCTGCGCGGACTGCTCGGCGAGGACTTCGAGGTGGTGGTCGAACGACGCGTCGTGCACGTGACGCCGCGCCAGGTCGAACAGTCCTTCGAGTGGATCGCGGCGCGGCGCCGGCGTGCATGACGACTATCTCTCGCGGCGCGGCAGCGTCGGGGGTGAAATTTTGTAACGTTGGTCAATGACCGAACCTTCCGCGCGATCGGTGTTGTCGTCGTCCCCGCACTACCTCGAGGACCGTGACGCCCTCTACGGTGACCTCGACGCCCTGCGCGCGATGCTCGACGACACCCTGCGACGCCAGACGTCCGAGGAGTTCCTGGCCCTCGTGGAGTCGGTGCGCACCAGCGCGCAGCGCGACATGGACCTCTCGTTCCGCGAGTTCGAGAACCTCGACCTCGAAACGGCCAGCCAATTGGTGCGCGCGTTCTCGATGTACTTCCACCTGGCCAACGTCACCGAGCAGACCCACCGCGCGCGGCTCGGGCGCGAGCGCCGCAACGACGACGACGGGCCCCTCGCCCGGGTCACCGACGAGATCCTCTCGTCGATCGCGTCGGGCGCGGTCAGCGCCGAGCACGTCGCCTCGGCCATCGCGCATCTCGCGGTGCGTCCGGTCTTCACCGCCCACCCCACCGAGGCGGCGCGGCGCTCGGTGCTGTTGAAGTTGCGCTCGATCAGCTCGTTGCTCGACGAGGCCTCGACGTCGAACTCGCCGCTGCGCGAGACCTTGCGCCAGCGACGCACCGCGGAGCTGATCGACACGCTCTGGCAGACCGACGAACTGCGACTCGAGCGGCCCGAGGTCCTCGACGAGGCCCGCAACGCCCTGCACTACGTCGACCACCTGATGCGCAGCGTCGTGCCCGACGTCCTGGAGCAACTGGTCTCCAACGCCGAGCGCCTGGGCGTGCGCATCTCCCCGGTGAGTCGACCGCTCACCTTCGGCACCTGGATCGGGGGGGACCGCGACGGCAACCCCTTCGTCACGCCCGAGGTCACCGAGTCCGTGGTGGACCTCGCCCTCGATTTCGCGGTGCGCGCCCTACGCGCCATGTTGGGCCGGCTGATGGACGAGATCTCGATCTCCATCCAACACGTGGGGATCTCGCAGGAGCTGCGGGCCTCGCTGGCCGACGACCTGACGCGGCTGCACCCCGAGTCGCGGTACCTGCGCCTCAACGCCGAGGAGCCCTACCGACTCAAGCTCAGTTGCATCCGTGTGCGCCTCGAGGAGACCCAGCGGCGGATGGAGCAGCGCGGCCGCCACCGCGAGGGCTACGACTACGCGTCGAGCCAGGAGCTGGTCGAGGACCTCATGCTGATCTACGACTCGCTGGTCGCCAACGGCTCGGAGCGACTGGCGCGCGGCACCCTGGAGCGCTCCATCATCACCGTCTCGGCCTTCGGGCTGACTCTGACGACGCTCGACGTGCGCGAGCACGCCGCCGCGCACCACGCGGTGCTCGGCGTCCTCTTCGACCGTCTGGGCGAACTGCCCCAGCCCTACGAGTCGTTGACGCGAGCCCAGCGACTCGAGGTCCTGGCGACCGAGCTCTCGTCACGACGGCCCCTGTTCTCCATCCCCGGCCCCCTCGAGGGGACCAACCTGAAGACGTTCCGAGTGTTCCGCGCCATCGGCGAGATCATCGACCACTTCGGCACGGCCGCGTGCGAGACCTACATCGTGTCGATGACCAAGGGCGCCGACGACCTGCTGGCGGCCGTCGTGCTGGCGCGCGAGGCGGGACTGGTGGACCTCTCCTCGGACGTGGCGCGCATCGGCTTCGCGCCCCTGTTCGAGACCCTGGACGAGTTGCACCACGCTGGCGAGATCTTCGAGACGCTCCTGGGCGTCAGCGACTACCGGCGCCTGGTGGCCCTACGCGGCGACGTGCAGGAGATCATGCTCGGGTACTCCGACTCCAACAAGGACGCCGGCATCACCGCCTCGCAGTGGGGCATCCATCTGGCCGAGCGCCAGTTGCGCGACGTGGCCGAGCGCCACGGGATCCACCTTCGCCTCTTCCACGGTCGCGGGGGGAGCGTCGGACGCGGCGGCGGCCCCACCCACGACGCGGTGCTCGCCCAGCCCTTCGGCGTGTTGAACGGTTCGATCAAGATCACCGAGCAGGGCGAGGTGATCTCGGACAAGTACCTCCTGCCCTCGCTCGCGCGCGAGAACCTCGAACTGCTCCTCGCGGCGGTGCTCGAGGCGGTGGTCTACCACTCGAGGCCCTGGGTGGACCCGGCGCGCCTCGACGTGTGGAATCGAGCCATGGGCGTGGTGGCCGACGCGTCGCTCACGGCGTATCGCGCCCTGGTGGGCGACGCGAACCTCCCGACGTACTTCACGATGTCCACCCCGGTCGGTGAGCTCGCCAACCTGCACATGGGTTCGCGCCCGGCGCGCCGGGTCACCGGCGAGGACGGCATCGAGTCGCTGCGCGCGATCCCCTGGGTCTTCGGCTGGACCCAGTCGCGACAGATCGTCCCCGGCTGGTTCGGCGTGGGCTCGGGGCTGCGCGCCGCGCGCGAGGCCGGCCACGGTGAGGACCTGCGCCAGATGTACCTCGAATGGCCCTTCTTCTCCACGTTCATCTCCAACGTCGAGATGACGCTCGCCAAGACCGATCTCGCCGTCGCGCGCCAGTACGTCGAGCACTTGGTGCCCCCGGAGCTGCACTACCTCTTCGAGCGCATCGTGGCCGAGCACGAGGTGACCGTGAAGGAGGTCCTCGCGGTCACTAACTCCACCAGGCTGCTCGAATCCCAAGCGCTGCTGGCCACCACGCTCGAGACCCGCGACCGTTACCTGCGCCCCTTACAGATGATGCAAATCCAACTCCTCGAACGGGTGAGGGCGCAGCGAGAGCGCGGCCTCGAGGTCGACGTCGTGCTCCAGCGCGCCCTGATGCTCACGATCAACGGCATCGCGACAGGACTGCGCAACACCGGCTGACCCACCCCTGGCCCCGAGGTCACCCCTGGCCCCGAGGTCACCCCTGGAGTCGGTAGTTTGGAGTCAAGGGAAAGAGGGGACGAAGTGAAGTTCGATCAGGCGGTTCGATCGGTTCTGTCAAAGTACGCCACCTTCTCCGGGCGGGCGTCTCGTTCGGAGTACTGGTACTGGCTCCTCTTCTACTGGGCGGGTCTGCTCGTCATCTTGATCTTCACCAAGCTCTATCCCATCTGGGAGCTCGGCCTCTTCGTGCCGAACCTCGCCGTCGGGGTGCGCCGGATGCACGACTCGAACCATTCGGGGTGGTGGATCATCTGCCCGATTGCCAACATCGTGTTCCTCTTCTTCCCCTCGACGGGGCCCAATCGCTTCGACGTGGGCGCACCCGGCACCGTCATCGACGGAGCGCCGCTGGGTTCGACGTCGTCATTCTGCGCGGTGTGCGGGAAGCTGCGGCTGCCGGGTCAGCAATACTGCCAGGGGTGTGGCGCCAAGTTCGAGTGACGTCCTCGGCGCCGCGTCGGTAGGATGCCAGTCAGGTCAAGGAGAAGAGGAGTCGGAACATGGCGATGCGCACGGGCGAGACCCACTGGAGCGGTGGACTGAACGACGGGTCGGGCGTCGCGACGCTACGCAGCAGTGGCGCGGGGAGCTTCGACGTCAGCTTCCCCCGACGCACCGCTGAGGACGCCGAAGGCGTCACCAGCCCCGAGGAGCTCATCGCCGCCGCGCACTCGGCCTGTTACGCGATGCAGTGCTCCGCGCTGATCGCGCGCGCCGGAGGCACGCCGGGCACCTTGGACGTCGCGGCGGACGTGACCCTCGAGGCGGACCCGGCGGGCGGCTTTCGTATTTCCGGCATCCATCTGCGGGTCCGCGCGACGCTCGAGGGCCTCGATGAGGCGGCCTTCCAGGAGGTCGCCCTCGCGGCCAAGGCCGGCTGCCCCGTGTCCAAGGCGCTCACGGGCACGACGATCACCCTGGACGCCGCCCTGGCGTAGGGACTACTTGCGCTTGGCGGCGTCGCTGGCGCGCTTCACCGAGAGGCCCAACGCGGCGATCGCCAGCACCGGTAGCATGATCACGGCGGTCGAGTTGGCGTGCCAGCGCTCGCTGACCAGGGCGACCGCCCCGATGATGACCAGGGCCGCGACGAACAGCTCAGGCGTATCGCCCACCAGGAAGTCCCACCAGAACATCGCGAAGCCCTTCAGGAGTCGAAGGACGAGGGGTTGCTTGTTCATGGGTTCACCTTCAGAGGGTTCGAGGGGTCTCGGGGCTTGATGAGGTTGACGAGCGCCCAGCAGACGACGGCGTAGATCGCCACGAAGGCGAGCAGGAACGTGTCGTTGCCCGGCCACCTGACCCTTAGTCCCTCGCCGACCCAGAACGTGCCGTAGGTGACCAGCAGGACGCCGACGCTCATCTTCATGGCGTTCTCCGGCACGCTCGAGAGTTGCCGGGCGACCAGCGCGCCGACGATCGCCACGAGCACGAGGGCGACCCCCGCGGTCGCCGAGGCGAGGCCCAGACGATGCGCCGAGGTGCCCAGGGTGAGGACCGTGATGACCACCTCGAGACCCTCGAGGAAGACCCCCTTGAAGGCCATGACGAAGGCGATACGGTCACGATTCGTGCCCGGCGCCACGTTCTCCAGCTCCGCGACGGTCTCTTGGTAGATGGCGTCCTCGTCGTGCTTGGCCTTGAGTCCGCTGGAACGCAGGATGGCCTTGCGCAACCACTGCATCCCGAAGATCAGCAGCACGCCCCCGACGATCAGGCGCAGCCACGTCAGGGGGACGTGGATGAGCGCGGGGCCGAAGACCGCCACGAGGGCACTGAGCGCCACGAGGGCGGCGCCCACCCCCTCGAACGCGGAGCGCCAGCCGCGGGTGTGGCCCACGGCGAACACGATGGTGAGCGCCTCGACCATCTCGACGGCGCACGCCAGGAAGACGGCTCCGACCAGGACGACGACGCCCGACGACACGGTGGTTGCCAACATGGCCCTACACCTCTTCTTCCTGTGCGTTCATGACGAAGCACGATACGGGGTCAAACAGTACCTTCACGCAGTCGCCGCGCTCGAAGCGATCCGCCGAGTAGACCTTGGTGAGCGACTCCTTCGCGCCCACCTCGACCACGTGCTCGTAACCACGTCCGTTGTAAGCGACGTCGCGGATGACCCCGGACGCCCCCTCGGGTGACGTCGCGGCGTGCAGCGTGACGCCGGCGGCGCGCACGAAGAGGTGCGGGTCCTTGTCGTAGGGGCTGTTCTCGGACTTGGTGGCCTCGATGAACATGTGCGGCGCGAAGGGCAACTGCACCTCCACGCGCTTCTCGCCGACCTCGCGGACCCGGGTGACGGGGAACTCCCCGGCGACGCCCGTGAATCGCGCGACGAAGGCGCTCTTGGGGTGGCGATAGATCTTCTCGGGCCGCGTGTACTGGACCAGTTCGCCGTTTCGCAGCACCCCGACCCGGTCCGCGAGCGCGAACGCCTCGCTCTGGTCGTGGGTGATGTAGACCGCCGTCACGCCGGCGTCGCGGGTCAAGGTGGCGATCTCGATGCGCAGCTGGTCGCGACGGTCCGCGTCCAGGTTCGACAGCGGCTCGTCGAAGAGCACCAGTCCGACGTGGGCGCACAGCGCGCGCGCCAGGGCCACGCGCTGCTGTTCGCCGCCCGAGAGCTCGTTGGGGTAGCGATCGGCCAAGTGCGCGATGCCCACGCGTTCGAGCATGTCGCCCACCCGACTCGCGCGCTCGACCTTGGACAGCGTCGAACTCTTCAGCGGGAAGGCGATGTTGCGACGCACCGTGAGGTGCGGCCAGAGCGCGTAGTCCTGGAAGACCATCGAGAGGTTGCGCCTCTCGGGCCCCACGTTGCCGGCCGGACCCGCCACGACCTTGTCGGCAATGGTGATCGTCCCACTCGTCGGCTGCTCGATGCCGGCCAGGCAACGCAACAGGGTGGTCTTGCCCGAACCCGACGGTCCCAGGAGCACCGTGAAGGTCCCCGGCTCCACGACGAGCGACACGCCCGAGAGGGCCACCTTGGTGCCGTAGTCCTTTCGAAGGTCCGTGATCTGGACCCTCGAGGGCTGACGGAGGCTCTGGGTCACGAGATGGTCCCCACTTCCCCGATGCGGCGCCACCCCGCGGGGGTGAGGAGGCGGAACAACAACAACACGACACCGATCACGCCCAGCATCTCCACCAGCGTGATGACGGTGGCCGCGGATCCCACCGACGCGAAGTTCGTCCCCAGATAGGTCTGGATCACCACCGACGCGGGCTCGCGACCCGGCTGATAGAGGATCTGGGCGATCGCCAGCTCCGAGAGCGTCTTGGTGAAAGTGATGAGCCACGCCCACACGAGCGCGCGCGACAGTAGCGGCAATGCCGTGGTGCCGAAGGCGCGCCACCGACTGGCGCCGTGCACGCGCGCGGCTTCGGACAGCGAGGACTGGATCTGCGCGACGGGCCCGGTGAGCAAGCGCGCCTGGGAGGGCACCGAGGAGGCGATGAGGCCCATCATCAAGAGGGGCATCGTCTCGTAGAGGTTGATGACGTGCTCGGTGAGGAAGCGTTGGTCGTACAGGAAGATGTAGCCGACGCCCAACACGATGCCCGGGATCGCGATCGAACCCAGCAAGAAGACGTCCATCACCCGCTGGCTCGCGCCCGAGGTCCGCGCCGCCAGTCGCCGCGCGAGGACGAAGCCGAGGATGATCGTGCCCGTGGCGACGACCAGGCCCAGCTGGTTCGACACCCACAGGGGCGGCCCCAGCGAGGTGTAGGAGGGAAGCGAGACGAAGACGTCCTTGAAGGCCTGCAGCGTCCAGTGGATACCCGTCGGCGTGACGAAACTCGACGTGTTGGTGAGCGAGCTCGTCACCGCGCCCAGGATCGGCAGGCCCAGGACGATCAGCATGAGGACGCCCAGGGCCGCCGTCACGAGGACCCGCGTGAACGGCGAGAACTCCTGACGGCGCACGGCGCGGGTGCGTCCTCCCAGCACGGCGTAGGAGCGGCCTCGCATCACGCGTGACTGCAGGAAGACCGGGGGGACGGTGCACAGGATCAGGACCGCGGCGATCACCGCCGCCACCGGGAAGTTGGCCGGGAAGGCGTAGATCGCGTTGAAGAGGGTGTAGGTGGCGATGGGAAAGTGCGACGACGAGCCCAGCGTGAACGCGGTCCCGAAGTCGCTCATCGCCTCGGCGAAGCTGATCGCGAAGGCGCTCAGGAGCGCCGGGGCGATGATCGGCAGCACGGCGCGTATCGCCCCCCATCGGCTCGCGCCGTGCACGCGCGCGGCGTCCTCGAACTCCGATCCGAGACCGCGCAGCGCGACCGAAATCACGAAGTAGGAGAACGGCAGCGACGCCGAGGAGAGGACGAAGACGATGCCCGAGGCCCCGAAGAACATGTGGTAGAAAAAGAGCGAATGCACGCCCAGGGCGCTCGCCAGTTCACCGGGCTGCAGGACGTCGATCCAGCCCAGGGTCATCATCCAGGTGGGGATGAGCAACAGCAGCCACATCGCCCCCGACCACACGCGGCGACCGTAGACGTTCGTGCGGTGCACGATCCACGCGATGGCGGTCGCGAAGGAGACGGCGAAGACCCCGACGAGCGTGGAGACCCACAGCGAGTCCACGATGCCGCGACCGGTGTAGCCGCTGAAGGCCGTGGCGATGTTGGACAGCGTGAAGTACGACGTCCCCTGATGGAACAGTCGCGGACTGATCGCCGCCACCACGAAGGTGACCACGGGAATGATGATCAGGACCAGCAACACGGCCCAGACGGCGAGTCCGGACCAGCGCACGCGACGCAGCCGCGCCATGCTCTGGCGCGGTGGGGCGCTGGGGGTGATTTCGGAGAAGAGGGTGTCGACGGTCATGGGGGTCGCGACGTCCTCAACCGCGGCGGGGACCCGCCGCGGTTGAGGACTCGGGGACGATCAGTTGACGATGTTGTTCGTGAACCAGGCGTTGATCTGATTCTCCAGGGGGCCCCACACGTAGGGGTTGATGGCGTAGGCCTTGGTCGAGGCGAAGCTCGGCAGGCCCGGACGCGGATTGACGCCCTTGATGACTGGCCAGAACAGACTGTCACCGTAGGGGTCGCCCTGCAGCATCGCGTGCTGACCGGCGACCGAGGTCACGTAGGCCACGAACTTCATGGCGTCGGCCTGCAGGGCCGGGGACAACTTGTTGTCGACCGCGATGTTTCCCGGCAGTGCGATGGAGTAGTCCAGCGTCTTCACCTTGCCGGTCGGCCACTGGGACTTGGGCTTCGCGAGGATCTGTCCGTAGCAGGCCGAGGACTGGATGGTCGCCATGGCGAGGGTCGGCGGGTTGGACTCCATGGCCCCCAGGGTGGGTCCATTGGTGTCACGCACCTGCAGCCCGTTGGCCTTGAGCTTGAGGTAGTACGCCTCGCCCTTCTTGATCGCGGCGTTCACCTGGGCCGTGGTGGGGGTGACGTTGGCCTTGAGACCGCCGAGATGGGCCATGACGCCGGCCACCAGCGGATACGTCGGGCCCGACTGCGAGGGGTTGTTCATGCCGAGGGCGCCCTTGGGCAGGCTCGTGAGTCCGGCCATCGTCGTGGGGAGCTTCATGCCCTTGGTCGCGACGGTGTCGTAGCAGAGGTTGCCCACGGTGGTGATGCCGGTGGGCGCGTAGCTACGGTCGGTCGGCAGATTCGCCGCGCCGCCCGCGGTGTACTTCGTCGACGTGGCGACGACGTTCTTCACCAGGTAGCCCGACTTGTCCAACGCGGCGAACTCGGTGGCTCCGTCGGCCCAGAACAGACCCCACTTGGGGTTGCCCGCCGCCATCTCGGCCTGGATCTTCGTGAAGAGCGGGCCGGTCGAGTCGTCGTCCACCACGATCTTGAATCCGGGGTTGGTCGCGTTGAAGGCCTTGGCGACGTAGTCGCCGTAGCCCTGGGCGTTGTAGAGCAGGATCGTCGGGACCGACGAGTGCGGTGTGGCCGCGCCCGAGTTCACGATCGACAGGGAGGTGACTGCGACCGTGGCCCCGAGGACCGCGGCCAGATATCGAGCCGTGACGGCCCGCTTGATTGATGTGGTGGTGAGGTTCATGGGCACATCTAAACGCACGACTCCGCGACGCGACATTGAAGTAGATGAATTCATTGCGATTGGTCCGCGAACGAGGGAGGAAATAATCACGTCGGGTGACGTCCACGTGATGAGCACGTGACTCCTCGTCACCTGGACGTCACGTCCCCGTCGAAGGGAGACCACACGACGAGGGACTGGTGCACCGCGGCTCGCGCGCGGTGCGCGACCCAGCCACGTAGTGCGACGCGTCCCTAGTGGCGAAGGTGGGCGGGCCAACGACCCGGACGACCCTCCTCGAGCAACATGTCGGTATAGGTCCGCCCGAGGTGCTCCTGGCGCCACAGCAGCATCTCCTGCGCGGCGCGTAGCACTCGGTCGACGTCGTCCACCGGAGTGCGCCACGTCGGGTCGCGCGCCACGTCGAAGCAGAGGTAGGAGCCGTCACCGAACTGCACGTAGGCCGTCTCGCTGGTCACCGACACCGCGAGGTTGTCGCGCGACAGCGAGCGATCGTAGGGCCAGGGCCGGGTCGATTGCGCCAGGAACATGCTGCGGTAGTCCCACTCGTAGTGCGCCGCGGTGCGCCACTCGACGTCACGACCCTCAAGGAGCGGCGTCATCACCCGCCCGTCGAACTGCGCGGGGACCTCCACGCCGAGCGCGTCGGCGAGGGTGGGCGCGATGTCGACGTTCTCGGTGAAGTGGTCCACGACGCGTCCACGCGCCCCCACACGCGGGTCGCGCCAGATACCCAGGATGTGATAGCTCTGCGGGAAGTAGCCGAGCTTCTCGATGAGGCCGTGGTCGCCCAGTTGGTCCCCGTGATCCGAGGTGACGATGATCAGCGTCTCCTCGTACTCCCCGCGCCGCGTGAGTTCCTCGACTATCCGGCCCAAGTGGAAGTCCACCTCGGCGATCATGCCGTAGTACTGCGCGCGAAGGTGGCGCAGGGCCTCCTCGCCCTCGGGGGCGGCGCAGTAGGCGATGCCCATCGCTGTCGCGTGCAGTGGATGACGGTCGCCCTCGTCGACCGCGGCGATGGGCAGGTCGACATCGGCCGGGTCGTAGCGACGCGAGTACTCCCCCGCCGCCGCGTAGGGCGGGTGGGGTCTCAGGTAGCTCACGTGGGCGAACCAGCCCCCCTCCTGGACGCCGAGCCATTCGAGGAACTTATCGGTCAAGAAGCCCGTCAGGGAGTGCTCCGCTGGTCGATCGGGCTCGCCGCGCAACGCCGCCGCCCATCCGAAGGGGACGTCGTAGCCGAGGTCGCGCAAATGCTCGACCCAGGTCGCCTGACTCTCGGGCAGATAATGACCGAGGGCGAATCCCGGCAGGATGCCGTCGTAGCTGTCGAGGCGAGGGTCGTCGACCCCGGCCGCCTGACTCGGATCGAGTCCCTGATCGGTGTAGCCGAAGAGCGTCGGCACGTAGCCCGCGCGGCGCGCCAGGCGCGCGACGTTGTCGAAGCGGTCCTCCAACGGCGAGCCGTTGGCCACCACGCGATTGTTCATCTGATACGTCCCGGTGTAGAGCGCCGCGCGACCCGGCGCACACGGCGCGGCTTGGGAATAGTGCTGGCCGAGTCGGACCCCCTCGGCGCAGAGGCGGTCCAGCGTCGGGGTCTGCACCACCCGATGTCCGGCCGCGCCGTAGGAGTCGGCGCGGAACTGGTCGAGAGTGATGAAGAGCACATTCACGCTGGCGTGGCCTCACTGTCGTCAAGGGGGTTCGAGGCGTCGATCACGCCGGTGGATGAGATTGTACCGAGACGCCACGTGACGAGGAGGTGACCGGACGTCTTGTGTTCACGGTCGCGCCACGACGACGAGAACGTGTTGGAGGAGAACTCGTTAGTCTGAGTCCGTGTCCTCGTCCCACAGCCCCGTGCTGGGCGTCCTCTTGATCGTGGCGCTCGTGACAACCTCACGATTGGTGCGGCGCGGGCGACTCCAGTCGCGGACCGCCCAATTGGAACAGGGACAACGGATCCGCCCCCTCGCCATCACCCTGCTCGATCCGCTCTTCAGCGTGGTCATCATCGGGCCCTACCTGTGGCGGCTCATCACCCACTCCTCGACGCACGTCGCGGTGGCCGTCGTGGGGGCGCTCCTCGGTGTCCTCATCGGCTACGCCCGAGCCCGCGTGATGTTCGTACGCGCGATCAGGCCGACCACTTCGGTGGTGCTGCGACGTAGCGGCTTTGAGTACGCGCTCCTCGCCCTCTTGATCGTCCTGCGTTCCGCTGAGAGCACCATCGAGCGCTCCTCGTCGACTCTGGCGTCATTGGGGGTCACCCTGCTCGCCGCGCTGGCGCTCAGCGAGGCGATCTCGCGCTCGGGATTCATCGTCAAGCGTTACCTCGACAGCCCGAGTGCTGCGGAGCCGGACCCGAGCCTGAGCGACCCGCTCTAGCGTTCTCGTCGCATCCGCGATCCTCCGGGCGCGGTCTCGGGCGCGGCCCTCACCTATCACGTCGTCCTCCGCGTGATGGCACGTGGCCAGGTCCACTGCGACGAGGCCACTCGTCCGCGCTTCTCATCTCATCTCAATATGAGATGAGAGATATGTCGTCCATTTCGAAAATAGATGACACGCGAGGACGGTCGGGACGGCAAGGTGTAGTCATGAACACACGCCATCCCTCGCATTCGCACACTTCACTCGTCCACGATGAAGCCGATTCCCACGAGAAGATCGCGGCGGAGCTCATCGCCGAGGGACTCTCCGGCGTGGCCGACGAGGACACCTGGATCCTCAACGCGCGCCTCGACCACCATCACGCGAACCTCCACCAGCGCCGACGCCAGCACCTCTACGACGCGGCGAACTGACCAGCCGTACGGGGACGACCAGCGAATCGCGGTGACTCAGTGCGCGCGCACCACGCGCTCCACCGCGTCGGCGACCGCCTTGGACACCTTGGTATTGAACACCGTCGGGATGATGTAGTCGACCGACAACTCCGACTCCTGGACGATGTCGGCGATCGCGTGCGCGGCGGCGAGTTCGACTTCCTCGGTGACGCGCGTCGCACCGGCGTCGAGGAGCCCGCGGAAGATGCCCGGGAAGGCCAGCACGTTGTTGATCTGATTGGGTTCGTCGCTTCGACCCGTGGCGACGATGGCGGCGTGGCGACGCGCGAGCGCGGGGTCGATCTCCGGCGCGGGATTGGCCAGCGCGAAGACGATCGCGTCGGGCGCCATCGAGGCGACCTGCTCCTCGGTCACCAGATTCGGACCCGAGACCCCGATGAAGACGTCGGCGCCCTTCAGTGCGTCGCCGATGTCGCCGCGGCGCTTGTCCTTGTTGGTGCTCTCAGCGAGCCAACGACGATCGGCGTCGAGGCTCGGGTCGCTCTCATCGAGGATCCCTCGACTGTTGACGCCCACGATGTCACCGACGCCCTCGGCCATGAGGAGCTTCGCGATGGCGACTCCGGCCGCGCCCACGCCCATCAGGGCCACCCGCACGTCGCTGATGTCCTTCTTCACCAGTCGCAGTGAGTTCACGAGGGCCGCGAAGACGACGATGGCGGTGCCGTGCTGGTCGTCGTGGAACACCGGGATGTTCAACAGTTCGCGCAAGCGCGCCTCGATCTCGAAACAGCGCGGCGCCGAGATGTCCTCGAGGTTGATGCCGCCATACACCGGGGCGAGGCACTGGACGATCCGCACGATCTCGTCCACGTCCTGGGTGTCCAGACACACGGGCCACGCGTCGACGTTGGCGAATTGCTTGAAGAGCAACGCCTTGCCCTCCATGACCGGCAGTGCGGCCTCGGGGCCGATGTTGCCCAGTCCGAGGACTGCGGAACCGTCGGTGACCACCGCGACGGTGTTGCGCTTGATCGTCAGGTTACGGACCTTGGTCGGGTCATCGGCGATCGCCTGGGAGATCCTCGCCACGCCCGGGGTGTAGGCCATCGAGAGGTCGTCACGACTCTTGAGCGTCACCTTGGGCGCGATGCCGATGGTGCCGCCCAGGTGCATCAGGAACGTGCGATCACTCATGACCCTCACGCTCGCACCCTCGACGGCGTTGACCGCGGCCTCGAGCTGGCGGGCGTGTTCGTCGTCGGACGCGTTGCACGTGAGGTCCACGATCATCTTGCCCCCGATGGGGTCGGCGACGTCGAGGGCCGTGACCAGGCCTCCGATGTCGCCCACCGCTTGGGAGATGTCGGCGATCGCCGAACCATTCTCGAGCGACACTCGCATGGTGACGGAATACGAAGCACTGGGATGACGCACGAGCAAACCTCTTCTCACTGACAGCCTCTTCGAGAGACGGGTGCGCTCCACGCACCCTCTGCCACGATACCGAGGTCGAACGGGGTACTCCGTGCACCGTCGGGGTCCAAGGTCCCCGACGGTGCACGGAGGCTCGAGTCAACCCCTACCGGTGAGTAACCGAGCCCCACCTCGAAGGGCCGTCACCCGTCGCACGTCGCACGTCGCGGCGCGTGCGCCACGGAAGACACGATACGGATCCGCCCTCGGCCGACGGAGCGTCGACGTTGCACGAGCCGCGCCGGTCGTCGGTCAAGGTGTCGTCAGTGCGTCGGTCACGGCGTTGCCTTGGGTGCACGCGCCGTCGTGCGACGCGACTTCTTCGCCGAGGACGCGACCTCCGCCGCCGGCACGGGTGCCCCCGGTGCCCCGTCGGTCCCCAGATCCTGATCAGGGCGCAGGGCGAGAACGTCGTGTCCGCCGAGACGATAGGCGGTGTTGACCAGTGACACGTGGGAGAAGGCCTGGGGGAAGTTGCCGACGAGGCGGCGCGCCGACGCATCGTATTCCTCCGCCAGCAGTCCTAGGGGCGTGCGAACCGACAGCAGGCGCTCGAAGTGCCGCTCGGCGTCCTCGCTGCGACCGATCATGTGCAGGCAGTCGACGAGCCAGAACGAGCACGCGAGGAAGGCCCCCTCTCGACCGCTGAGTCCATCGACGGCGCCGTCGTCGGACGTCTGGTAGCGAAGCACGAACCCGTTGTCGAGCAGCTCGCGTTCGACGGCCTCGATGGTGCTGATGACCCTCGCGTCGGTGGCTGGTAGGAATCCCACGAGCGGGATCATCAGCACGCTGGCGTCGAGTTGCGTCGAGCCGTAGTACTGGGTGAACGCACCCACCTCCTCGTTGTAGCCCTTCTCGCACACCTCGACGAAGATTCGATGGCGCAGGTGACGCCAGTCCTCGAGCGGACCTCCGAGTTCGGGCCAACGCTCCAGGGTACGCACCGCGCGGTCGACGGCCACCCACGCCATGACCCGCGAGTGGGTGAAGTGGCGCCGAGGACCGCGCACCTCCCAGATACCGTCGTCGGGTTCACTCCACCCCTTCTCGAGGAACTCCATGAGCGCGCGCTGCAGTGCCCACGCCGAATGGCTGGGGGTCCCCTGGGCGCTGGCGGAGGCGAAGAGCGCCGACATGACCTCGCCGTACACGTCGAGCTGGAACTGACCCGACGCCGCATTGCCGACGCGAACGGGTGTGGACGACTCGTAGCCGCCGAGCCAGGGGACCTCCCACTCGTCCAAGCGACGCTCGCCCCCCGGACCGTACATGATCTGCAACCGAGTGACGTCCCCCGCGACGGCCCGAAGAAGCCAGTCGCGCCACGCCAGCGCCTCCTCGTCGTAACCCCCTCGCATCAGTGACTCGAGGGTGAGGGTCGCGTCGCGGAGCCAGCAGTAGCGGTAGTCCCAGTTACGGCCACCCCCCAGGGTCTCGGGCAGCGACGTCGTGGCGGCGGCCACGATACCCCCGGTGGGCGCGTACGTCAATGCCTTCAGCGTGATGAGCGAGCGCACCACCGCGTCACGCCATGCACCGTCGTAGGTGCAGCGCGATGACCAGTCGCGCCAGTACTGCGCCGTGAGCCGTAAGGCGTACACCGCGTCGTGCGGTGCGGGTGGGGCTTCGTGCGACGGGTGCCACACCAGAGTGAAGGGATAGCGCTGTCCCGCGCTCACCGAGAAGTCGGCGACGGTGGTGAGGTCGTGACCCTCTGGTTCCACCATGTGCCACAGCGCGACGGAGTCCGGGCCCGCCGTCATGCGCATCAGGCCCTCGGTCGAGGTGACCCAGGGGACGGTGTCGCCGTAGCCGAATCTCAATGTCAGGTCCATGCGCATCTCGACGTGGCCGGCGACCCCCTCGACCAGACGAACGACGGTCGGGTGGACATCACGAACAGGCATGAAGTCCGTGATGCGTACCGTTCCGGTGGCCGTGTCGAACTCGGTCTCGAGGA
>JAGXBH010000084.1 GCA_018971185.1 Acidobacteriota bacterium | reverse complement strand
GACCTCGCGGTGCGCGTGCGCGTCGTGGAGGCACCCGAGACCTAGATCGCCGGCGAGACCAGCGCGGGGGTGTCCTACCTGGACGGCCGGGGGGCCCTGCCGCGGCGCGGCGTGATCCCCGCGGCGCGCGCGGGGATCGCGGGTCGTCCGACGGTGGTGAACAACCTGGAGACCCTCTCGCACCTCGCCCTGATCGCGAGATTCGGCGCCCCGTGGTTCGCGCAGGTCGGCGCCCCCGAGGCTCCCGGATCGACGCTGCTCACGCTCAACGGTGCCGTCAGCGAGCCCGGTCTCGTCGTGGAGGTGGTGGGGCCCGCGACCATCGGCGAGGTCCTGGCGGCCCACGGCGGTGTCAACGACGTGCCCCGGGCCGTCCTGCTCGGCGGTTACGAGGGGACCTGGATGTCGGGTGAGACGGCGTGGCCCACACCCGTCGAGCGCCACCGCCTCTCGCGGCTCTCGATGTCGTTGGGCTGCGGGCTGGTGGCGGTGCTCGGTGAGGAGGCGTGCGGTCTCGCCCAGACGGCCCGACTGGTGTCGTGGTTGGCGAGCCAGTCGGCGGGACAGTGCGGACCCTGCGTCCTGGGCCTGCCGCGTCTGAGCGATGAACTCGACGCGATCGTCGCGGGTCGAGCCCGCAAGGGGGACCTGCGACGGCTGCGCGAGTTGGCGACGTCGGTGCGCGGTCGCGGTGCCTGCGGGCACCCCACCGGCGTGGTGACGCTGATCGACTCCGCACTCGACACGTTCTCCGACGAGCTGCGCAGCCACCTACGCGGCGAGGTGTGCGAGACATCGCGCGAACTCCTGGACTTCCCGTTGCCCGAGTCGGGGGACACCCGGTGACGCCCCACGCCGAGGTGCGCCTGGTGGTCGACGGGGCCAAGTGCGACGGACACGCCATCTGCGCCCTGGTCCTGGCGGAGCGGATCTCACTCGACACCTGGGGTTTCGCGTCGTTGGTGGACGAGCCCCTCGTCGGTGAACGCGAGATCGCCCGGGCCCGCCGTGCGGTGCGCGCGTGTCCGGCGGGCGCGCTCACGCTCCTGGCCGACCCGCGGGGCTCCGCGACGCCCGTGGTGGTCGTCGCAGCCCCTCGTCGGCGCCCGAGTCGCTCCGGTCGGCGCGATCGATGAAAATGAGGGAGAATTGTGACATGAACAGTCCTCGAGGACTTCAGAGCCAGTCGCACGAGGCGTCGCGCGGGCCGGTGCATCGCCGCGCGCTGCGGGCCCGCCGCTCGTGGTGGGGCGTGTTGTCGGCGTCGCTCCTCGGCGTCACCGGGACCGTCGCGCTCATCGTGATCGCCGGCACCGGCGGGGCGACCGCGCAGGTCCCCTCGGCCCTGCAGGTCGGGTCCCAGGCGGCTCCGTCGTCGACGCTCGTCACGACACCCTCCGTCGCGCCTTCCACCTCGCCCGTCGTCGCGCCCACCTCGACGAGCAGCACCGTGGCGACGACACCGGTGTCCGCTCCCGCCGCGCGCGGTGGCTCCGCCACGGGTTCCACGAGTGCGCCGGTCACCACCCCTCCCACGACGCCCGTGACCACACATCCTCAAAGCGCCCGCCCCTCTACTTCGTCCACAAGTGCTTCCCCCTCGACGACCACGACCGCCCCCGCGGCGAGCACGACCGCAACCTCGACGACCACGACCAGCCCCTCCACCGCCTCGAGCGCGCCCACCCCGATCACGATCGTGATCCCCAAGTCCAAGGTGAGCGAGGGGTCCGACTCCTCGGGTGGTTCGAGCGACGGTTCGAGTTCGGGTTCCACTCATAAGGTCGGCGACAATTAGACGACGTGATCACCGTGGCCGCCGCCACGACGCACGACCCACGGGGGCTCTCCTCGACGACCGCGGGAGGGGCCGGGGCGTCGCGTCGCCCCAGCGAGGCTTTACGCCTGCGAAGTCCGTGGCGAGTCGTCGAACCTCGTCATCGGTGGGGGCCGACCCTGACGCGGGTCGCGGGCGATGAACTCGCGTCGGATGCTGCGGCGTGTGGGCAGCGCCGGGCGACTGGCGGTGTTCAACACGTTGATCCTCGCCATGATCCTGGGCACCGTCGTGGCGGTGTTCATCGGCAACTTCACGACCAGTTACCAGGCGGTGGCGGCCTCGAGCATCGGCATCGAGCTGCACGAGTTCCAACAGCAGGCCCTCAAGCAGAAGCCGAGCAACCTCGAGGTCTTCTCGAGGAATTTCCTGGTCAACTACGCCCTGGCCCCCGGTGAGGTGGTCGTCATCGCCTACACCCACGGCGGCGTCCTCTCGACGCCCGGCTCGGCGTCGGTGTTGCGCAGCCCCCAGGTTCGCCAGTGGCTGGTGACGCCACCCGCGCGCACCGTCGTGGCGTCCACGCAGATCGCCGGGAGCCCCGTCGAAGTGGTCGCCGCACCGATCTTCGCCGGGCACAACGTCGTGGGGACCTTCATCGCCACCAGCGACCTCAGCCAATTCGCGGCCGAACGGGCCCGCGAGATCCGCCTGTCGATCTCGGTCGGGGTGATCGCGCTGGTGGCCGCGGTGATGAGCACCTTCGTCCTGTTGCGTCGCCTCCTTCGAAAGGTCGGGCGCATCACCACCACCGCCCAGAACATCGAAAGTGGCAACCTTGATGAGCGACTCGGCGACCAGGGGAGCAACGACGAGGTTGGCGAACTCGCGCACACCTTTGATTCGATGCTCGACCGGCTCCAGACGGTGATGAACGCTCAGCGTCGGCTCCTCTCGGACGTGTCGCACCAATTGCGCACGCCCCTGACCGCGGCGCGCGGCCACCTGGAGGTGTTGGGCCGCGGCCCGATGGACGACCCCGCCGAGGTGCGCGAGACGCTGGACATCGTGATCGACCAGATCGACCACACGCGCTCGGTGGTGGAGAGGCTGCTCATGCTCGGGCGCGTCATGGAGCCTGACTTCCTCGACGTGCGGCCCACCGAGCTGCGTACGCTGCTGCGCGAGGTGCACGGCGCGGTGGAGGTGCTGGCCCGTCGGGATTTCCGCGAACCGGTCTCACCCGACGTGGTGATCGAGGTGGACGTGGAGAAGTTGCGCGGCGCGCTGATGAACCTGGTCGACAACGCCATCCGCGCCACGCACGACGGCGACACGGTGGCCCTGGTGGCCGAACTCGACGACGAGCACGGCGAGCAGATGATGCGCATCAGCGTGGACGACTCGGGGCCCGGCATCGAGCCCAACCAGCGTGCGGCGGTGCTCGAGCGCTTCGCGCGCCCCGGCGCGCGCGACCGCGACGGGTCGGGCCTCGGGCTCGCCATCGTGAAGGCGGTGGCCGAGGCGCACGGCGGATGGATCGAGATCACCACGTCGCCCTACGGCGGCGCGCGGGTGACGATGGTGGTGCCCCTGGGCACCCACGACGATGAGAGTGAGGTGCAGTGATGCGGATACTGATCGCGGAGGACGACCCGGCGATCGTCTCGTTCCTGGTCAAGGGGCTCAAGGCTGAGGGGTATTCGACCGCGGTCGCCTCCGACGGGCTCGAGGCCAGTCATCTGCTCTCCTCGAACCTCGAGGTCTTCGACCTGGTCCTCTTGGACCTCGGACTGCCGCGTCAGTCGGGACTCGACGTGTTGAGCCGACTTCGCCAGCGTGACGCGGCGCTGCCGGTGATCGTCCTGACGGCGAGGGCTGAGGTGGCGGACAAGGTCCGCGGTCTCGAGCTCGGCGCCAACGACTACGTGACCAAGCCCTTCTCGTTCGCCGAGTTGCTCGCGCGCATCCGTGCCACGGTGCGCGCCGCGTCGCAGCCCACCACCAACGAACTCGTCGTGGAGGACCTCCGCCTCGACCTCTTCACGAAGGTCGCCTGGCGAGGGGAGCGCCGCATCGACCTCGCGCCGCGCGAGTGGGCGCTCCTCGAGCTCTTCATGCGCCACCCCAACCACGTCCTCTCGCGCACGCGCATCTTGAACGAGGTGTGGGAGTACGGCTTCGACCCGGGCAACAACATCGTGGACGTCTACGTGAGCTACCTGCGTAAGAAGATCAACTTCGAGGGGGCCACACCCTTGATCCTGACGGTGCGCGGCGCCGGGTACCGGCTGGTGGCGAGCTGAGGGGACCGGCCCGGGGCTGGTCGGGCCGCGCCGGTCGCGTGACGCGAGGTGGGTCCTACACTTTTCTCGTGCCCGCCTCCCCCCGCACGACGGCGTCGCTGCTGCGCCAGCGCGTGAACACCCGCATCCGTCACACGGTCGGACTGACCCAGGACCCGCCCCCGGCCTGCGTGGACCCGGCCCTCTCCTACATGCGCGTGGACGCGGTGGCGCGAGTGGTGCACGGGGACCTCTCGACGATGATCATCGGTGGGCTCGGCTCGCTGTTCTTGCAAATGCTCCATCCCCACGCGATGGCCGGCGTGGCGCAGCACTCGCGCTACCGCGACGACGCCTTGGGGCGGCTCCTGCAGACCGCCAACTTCATCGGTCACACCACCTACGGGTCCGCGTCGCGCGCGGCCCTCGCCATCGAGCGCGTGCGCTCGGTGCACGAGGCGGTGACCGGCGTGGCCGACGACGGCGTGGCCTACTACGCCAACGATCCCCATCTCCTGGCCTGGGTGCACGCGTGTGAGACGGCGATGTTCTTCGGCGCTTATCAGCGCTACGGGCGCGAGCGCCTGAGTCCTCGTGAGGCGGACGCCTACGTGGGCGAGATGGCGCAGTTGGCCCGCGACCTGGGCGCCCAGGACCCCCCGACCACGTACGCGGGCCTCTGGCGCCAGATTGAGGACTTCCGCCCGGAACTTCGCCTCAGCGCGGCTGCCGAGGAGGCGCGCGACTTCCTGGCCCGCGGCTTCGTCG
>JAGXBH010000083.1 GCA_018971185.1 Acidobacteriota bacterium | reverse complement strand
TGGATCTTGATGGCCATCAATCTGGTCGGCGTCTACTTCGCCACCCTCGCACTGAGGGGCCCCCTGCAGCGACACGACGCCAACAACCTGACCCGCCTCTTGATCATCACCGGATTCTTCGGCGGATTCACCTCCTACTCCAGTCTGTTCGTCTCCCTCGGGGCGATCTGGCACGTCTCGGTCGTCGGGGCAATCCTCACGACCACGCTCACGGTGCTCGCCGGCGTCGGATTCGCGTGGCTGGGTGCGCGAAGTTGGTCGGCGTGACGCTCCTCTTGACCACCTTGGCGGGCGCGCTGGGCTGTGTGGTGCGCTACGTGGCCGAGTTCCTCGTGCGGCGCCACCACCCCACTCGTCGCCCCTGGGCCACCGTGGGGGCGAACGCCCTCGGTTGCGGCCTCGCGGGTTGGATCACCTATCGACTCACCTCGTCACTCGACGCCAACCTTCATACGATCCTCCTCACCGGATTCTGTGGCGGCCTCACGACGTTCTCCTCCGCCTTCGCCATCCCCGCTCTGCTCGCCAAGGAGCACCACTGGGGCTACTCGGCGACCATCGTCATCACCACGCCGTTACTGTGCGGGGCGTTCTTCGCCCTGGGTGCGGCCCTGGGTCATTGACCGCCCAATGATGGCGCGCTAGAGCTTGAGCGGTCCCTGCTCGGTCTCGACCAGTGGTGAGTAGTCAGCGATCCCCTCGGGCGCTTTGGGCATCACGGAGGCCGCGATGAGTCCCACCACGAGGACGATGACAGCGGTGTAGGGCGCGTAGACGGTGGGCGCGGTCACCTTGTAGACACCACCGAAGATGGCGGCCCCCGTCACGAGGAAGCCGACGGCACTCGCCACGTAGAGCTTGCCCTTGGCCGGGTGCTCGCGCAACCCTCGCAGGGCCCCCACGGCGATGAGCAGGTAGATGATCGCGATGGCGAATCCGCCGTAGGTCGACATCCAACTGAACAACGCCACGTACTCAGGCAGCCCGGTGATCGCGAAGGACGTCGACCACAGGGCCAGGGCGCCGATCACGACGTAGGTGAGCAACACGAGACCCGTCGCGCCCGTGGGCGTGCCGCGCTTGGAGACCGTCGTGAGCTGACGCGGCAAGCGCTCGTCGCGAGCCAGGGCGAAGATCCCTCGTGACGCGGCCACCGCGGTGCCGATCAGCACGGCGATCATGTCGAAGATCACGACGAGCTCGACGAGGCGACGGATCGCCACGCTCGCGAACCCCCCTTGTGAGCTCGGGCTCGCCAAGACGAAGAGCGGTCCGGTGGCGTTGGCCTTACCCAGCGCGCTCAGGTTGAAATGGAAGCCGGCCACCTGGGCGAAGGAGCCGATCACGTAGAACACGGTGATGGCGACGACGGAGAACAGGACCGCGCGCGGGATGTTGCGCTCGGGTTTGTCGGTCTCCTCACCGAGGTTCGCCGATGACTCGAAGCCCGTGAAGAGCAAGACGCCATAGAGCATCCCGAAGAGCACCCCCTTCCAGTGGGTGGGCGAGGAATTGGGCGAGAAGCCCGATCCGAGGTGGTGCAGACCCGCGCTCTTGATGACCACGTAGACCGAGAAGATCAAGACCACCGTGACCGAGATGAGCGCCAGCACGAGTTGCAGGCGCGTCGACAGGGCCACGCCGAGGTACATGACCACCGCCACCAGGGCGAAGAGGATCAGGTCCCAGCCCCAGTACGCGATCGCGTGGAAGTTGAACTCGCCGAGCAGCGTGTCGTGGATGGTGCCGCCGATCATCACGAGGATCCCCGCGCTCAGCGCCAGGATCCCGGTGTAGTAGAGCCAGCCCACGGCGGCCCCCACTCGCCCGCCCAGTCCGTCGCTGACGTAGGTGTACAGCGAGCCGGCCGCCTGGATCTTCTTGGTGTACTCCGCGATGATCCAACCCAGGCCGATCACCCCCACCGCCGCGAGGATCACCGAGAGGGCGGCGGCGTTACCCGCCCCGTTTCCCGAAGCCGCGGTGATGCCCACCACCAGTGGGACGAGGAACGCGATCGAGAACACGGGCCCCATGAAGCCCACCGACTGGGCGACCGCGTCGACCAACGTGAGTTTCTTGGCGCCACCTAAGGATGACTTCGACACTTGCGACATTGCTTCCCCCCACAGGACCGCATCGCCCCCCCTGGGCAATTCAGTAACCGTACGGTAGCGAACGATTCCTGTCAAGTACTCAGTCCCACTCCCCCAGCCGCTGCACCACGCGCGACGCGACGCGACCCACGCCGTCGAGGTCGTCGGTGAACATCGAGGGCTTGAAGCAGAACGTGCGATATCCCGAGGCCACCTGAGCACCCACGTCGTCGAACGCCTCCTCCAGGTCGGCCACGGCGTCGGCGGAACGAAAGGTCCCCCGCAGTCCACCGACCATCTCGATCTCCTCGCGCGATCGCCCCGCGTCTCGTAGCGCCTCGTCGAGCGCCACGAGCTCGTCGTGCAACGGTTGGCCCAGGGGGTTGAATCCCGCGCCGTAGGTGACGAGTCGGCGAATCACCGCCGGATGCAACGTCGACCCGCCGAACCATAGGGTGGGACCCTCACGTCGCACACAGCGCGGCTCCAGCCACACGTCCTCGAAGCTGTAGTGCTCGCCGTGGAAGTGAAAGGGCGAGCCGGACCACGCGCGTCGCCAGACCTCAAGCTGCTCGTCCAGTATCGCCCCACGGCGATGGAAGGGCACCCCGAGCGCGGCGTACTCCTCGTCGTGCCAGCTCACCGTGGGTAGCACCACCAGGCGACCCTGGGACAGCTGGTCGAGCGTGGCCAGGTCCTTGGCGCTGACCAGGGGATGGCGCAAGGGCGAGATGAGGGCCCCCACCACCAGTCGAAGGGTCGTCGTGCGCGCCGCGATGGCGGCCAGGACCATGTAGGGGCTCGGCCACGGGGACGCGGGGTGCTGGTTGCCGGGCATCGCGTACTCGCGTGGATTGGGCGCGAGACCCCTCGCGTTCGCTCCGGCGCCCAAGACCACGTGATCACTCATCATCACCCCGTCGACACCGAGCGCCTCGGCCTCGACCGCCAGGTCGACGAGGTCGTTCAGGCTCGGCGCGGGTCGCAGGGTCCAGTTCTCCGAGAGCACCAGAAGTGCGCGTAGTGACGAAGTGCTCATGGTCCCCCCCCCAGGTTGGCGTACCCGACTCTAGACACGGCGACAACGCGGAGGCGACCTCCGATTCGGCGCAGCTAGTCGACGAGCTCCGCGGCGGACTTCACCAACCAGACGAAGGTCGGATCGGGGGCCGGAAGCAATTCGGGGTGCCACTGCACCGCGAGCACCGACTCGTCGGAGGTGGCGAAGGACTCGATCACCCCGTCAGGGGCCGCCGCTCCGACCACGAGACCGTCGCCCAACGTCGCGAGCGTCTGATGGTGCAAGGAGTTCACCTCGAGTGAGGGTCCCACCACGTTCGAGATGAGCGACTTCGACCGACAACTCACCGTGTGCGTCGTCTTGCGTCCATCGATCTCCCATTGGGGGTGGCCGACTCCCTCATCGAGTTCGACGTGCTGGTTGAGGGTCCCACCGTGGGCGATGTTCACCAGCTGGAACCCGCGACAGATCGCCAGCACCGGAACTCCCTTGGCGCGCGCCGCGTCGTAGAGCGCGAACTCCCACTCGTCGCGGTCGGGCTCGATCTCGCCGAGTTGCTCGTGTGCTGTGGCGTCGTAGTGCGACGGCGCCACGTCGGCGCCACCACTCAGGACCAGTCCGTCCAGGTGCGCCATGATCTCGTGCACGTCGGCGTCACGAGTGAGCTCGACCGGCACTCCCCCGGCCAGCGCGACCGAGCGTCCGTAGTCGGCGAAGTGCAGGTCAAAGGCCAAGTCGGCCATCGCCGGTGGGAGGTACTCCCCTAGTCGCGACGTGGGCCAACGACGTCCGGAGATGCCGATCAAGGGTCGCATGAGGTGATTCTACCCACCGGGCACCGCGAAACGTGCTACAAATCGTTTGGCCGCAAACAAACATTCACGGCGGTCACTTGGGGGAGCGCTACATGGACAACTTCTCGACGATCCTGACGTCGCACGATTCCTACCTCGAGGGCGTGCCTCACGAGGTCTTCAAGGACCTGCGCGCCCACCACCCCGTCGCGTGGACCGAGGAGCCCGAGGGGCGAGGGTTCTGGAGCGTCACCAAGTATGACGACGTCCTCTACGTCAGTCGACACTCCGAGATCTTTTCGAGTCGCTTCGGCATTCGCATGGAGGACATGGACGAGGAGGAGACCGAGGCCCGGCGCACCCTGATGGAGATGGACTCCCCCGAGCACACGCGACTGCGGCGCATCGTCGCTCGTCCCTTCACGCCGCGGCAGGTGGCTGACTACGAGGACGCCATCCGCGACCTCGCGCGAGAGGTCCTCGCGAACCTCGGCGGAGCTCGCGAGTTCGACTTCGTCAAGGTGGTGGCTCGCGAACTGCCCATGAAGATGCTCGGCCGCCTCCTCGGGCTCCCCGACGAGGACCTGGACTGGTTGGTGAGTCGCGGCGACGCGCTCATCGGCAACACCGACCCGGAGTTCACCGACTACGTGGTCGACCAGACCGACACCAGCGCCTACCGACTCCTGCCCTTCCGCTCCCCCGTGGCGCTCGAACTCTTCGAGTACGCCCAAGCGGCTCTCGACGCGCGGCGCATCACGCCGACCCACGACGTCATCACTGCCCTGTTGCAGCCGACGAGCGACGGCGACACCCTCGACGACGTCACCCTGAAGAACTTCTTCACCTTGATGGTCGCCGCGGGCAACGACACGACGCGCTACACCATGGTCGCGGGCACCCAGGTGTTCATCGAACGACCCGAGCTCTTCACCCAGCTCCCCCACTTCGACGAGA
>JAGXBH010000025.1 GCA_018971185.1 Acidobacteriota bacterium | reverse complement strand
CGAGACCTGGTCCTTGCGCGCCCAAGTGCGTCGCCGTGTGCTCATCATGGGACCTTTCGACTCGCGCGGGAGGGTGAACGCCCACCGTCACGCTCAGCCTAGGGCCGTGACGTCAGTTTTCGGATTGCGCTGACGTGAAGACTCGCCGTCCCCGCGGCGAAGGCCGCGTCCGGCGTTCGTCAGACCCTGGCGCGGGGCTAGCGGAAGTCCTCCTGCAACTTGGCGAGGGCGCTCGAGCCCGGGCAGAGCTTGGAGAAGGGGACCTTGGCGAGGGCCACGTCGGGGGTGTTGTTCATCTCGTGGACGTCCGCGGACGACTCGTTCACGTAGAGCAGTCCGGTGGCGATCTCGCCGCGCTCGTGGCGTTCGCGGATGTACTCCTCGACCTTCTGGCGGTCGTGGGGGTCGTAGCCCTCGGGCACGGAGCGGAACCGCACGGCGGATCCGTCGTGCATGATGACCTCCCGGGCGTCGCCCTTGTGGTGGGGCATCGAGATCTCCTGCTGCCAGGGTACGAAGTCGGTCTCGATCTCCTTGACCTCGTGCTCGCGCATGAAGCGATAGCTCTTGGTCGAACCCTCGTGGTCGTTGAAGGTGACGCACGGGGAGATCACGTCGATGAGGGCCAGGCCCTTGTGCGCGACGGCGGCCTTGAGTAGGGGGATCAGTTGTTCCTTGTCACCCGAGAAGCTACGGGCGAGGAACGTCGCTCCCATCGAGAGGCCCAGCAGGATGGGGTCGATGGGCGCCACGACGTTGGAGACGCCGCGCTTGGAGCGGCTGCCGATGTCGGCCGAGGCCGAGAACTGACCCTTGGTCAGCCCGTAGACGCCGTTGTTCTCGAGGACGTAGACCATGTTGACGTTACGACGCATCAGATGCGCGAGGTGACCGATCCCGATCGAGAGGGAGTCGCCGTCACCCGAGATGCCGATGTAGGAGAGCTCGCGATTGGCCGCGTTGGCGCCCGTGGCGATGGTGGCCATGCGTCCGTGCGCGGAGTTGAAGCCGTGCGCGCCGCGTACGAAGTAGGTCGGCGTCTTGGAGGAGCAGCCGATGCCCGAGAGCTTGGTGATCATGTGCGGTGGCATCGAGAGCTCGAAGTACATCTGAGTGATCGCGGCGGTCACCGAATCGTGGCCGCAGCCCGCGCACAGCGTGGACATCGCGCCCTCGTAGTCGCGCACGGTCAGCCCCAACTCGTTCTTGGGCAGGACCGCGAGCGGGATCAGCGGCTTGGTGGGCGAACTCACGAGTGGACCTCCAGTGTGGCGAGAACCGAGTCGACGACCTGCCGGGCGCTCAGCGGGAATCCGCCGTAGTGCACGACCGGGTGCATCGCGTCGATGTCGACCTCGGTCTCGAGGGCGATGAGGGAGCGCAACTGCGCGTCACGGTTCTGTTCGACGACGAAACAGTGCTCGTGGTCCTCGACGAACCGGCGGACGTCACTCACGAAGGGGAAGCCGCGCACGCGAAGGAAGTCCGCGACGATGCCGCGTTCGTCCAACTCCTCGATCGCCTCACGCACCGCCAGGTCGCAACTGCCGAGAGTGATGATGCCCACGTGCGCGCCCGGGCGGCGCACCTCGACGGGTGCGGGGACGTAGCGAGCGGCGGCGGCGTGCTTCTTCTTCAACCGGTCGACGACCTCTTGGTATTGCGCGGGCACCTCGGTGTAGCGGCCGTACTTGTCGTGGCCCGAACCGCGGATGAAGTAGGCGCCCTTGGAGTCCGAGCCCGGCACCGTGCGCGGGGTGACGAAGTCGGCGTCCTCGTTCGTGTAGCGGAAGAACTCCGTGATGCCGGCCAGGTCGCGGTCGTCGAGCACGCGCCCGCGGTCGGGCACGTAATCGTCGTCCCAGGTGAGCTCCGGCACCACCCAGTCGTTCATGCCGATGTCGAGGTCCGAGAGCACGAAGACCGGCGTCTGGAAGCGTTCGGCGATGTCGAAGCTCCGCACGGCGAACTCGAAGCACTCGTGAGGATTGGCCGGGAACAGCAAGATGTGCTTGGTGTCGCCGTGACTGGCGTAGGCGCACAGCAGGATGTCGGCCTGCTGGGTCCGCGTGGGCATGCCAGTCGAGGGGCCGGTGCGCTGCACGTCGAAGATCACGGCCGGGATCTCGGTGTAGTAGGCGAGGCCCAGCAGCTCACTCATCAGCGAGATCCCCGGACCCGAGGTGGAGGTGAACGCGCGCGCGCCGCTCCACGAGGCACCGAGGACCATCCCGATCGCGGCGATCTCGTCCTCGGCCTGCAGGATCAGGTAGTTGTTCTGAAAGGAGTCCGGCGCCCCGGGTAACGTCGCGTCGACGGGTTCGCGCCGGTACTTGGCGCAGAGCGCGCTGAAGTTGTCCATCAGGGCCGTCGCCGGCGTGATCGGGTACCAGCCGGCCACGGTGGCGCCCGCGTAGAGGCAGCCGAGCGCGCTGGCGGTGTTGCCGTCGATGAGGATCGAGTGCGACGTCTCATCCATCGGTGCGACCCGCAACTCCAGGGGGCACGAGAAGTGCTGCGTCGCGTAGTCGTAGCCCAGGCGCAACGCGCGCTGGTTGGAGGCGAGCAGCTTCTCGTTGCGCGAGTAGGACTCGCTGAGCAACGTCGCGATCACCTCGAGGTCCAGGTCCAAGAGTGCGACCAGCGCACCGGCGTAGGCGATGTTCTTCATCAACACGCGTTCACGTGAGGAGTTGAAGTTCTCCAGGCACATCTTGGCCAGCGGCACCCCGAGGAACGTCACGTCCTCGCGCAGGAGGTGGGCGTCGAGTGGCCACGACGAGTCGTAGAGGACGTATCCCCCCGACGCCACCTCGGCGATGTCCTCGGCGTAGGTCTGGGAGTTCATCGCCACCATGAGGTCGTAGTCGAGCGCCCGCGCGGTGTAGCCCGAGCGGTTGACGCGGATCTCGTACCACGTGGGGAGCCCCTGGATGTTCGAGGGGAAGAGGTTCTTGCCCGAGACGGGGATCCCCATGCGAAAGATCGCCTGCATCAGGAGCGAGTTGGCACTGGCCGAGCCCGTGCCGTTCACGTTGGCCAGTTTGAGGGCGAAGTTGTTGAGCTTCGTCGCCGCCGTGGCGCTCTCGGTGTCGTGGGAGATGGTCGAGGTCATGCTCTGCTCCTCGTGAGGACGTGGTCAGCCCGGGACTTACCCAGTATGTCGAAATTGCCGGCGTAGGGGATGTCGAGTTCGAACTTCTCCATGTCCCAGGCCGCCGTGGGGCAACGTTGGGCGCAGAGCCCGCAGTGCACGCAGACGTTCTCGTCCTTGACCATGACCCGGCCCGTCTGGGGAAGCGCGCTCGAGACGTAGATGGCTTGCGCGGGGTTCACCGCCGGCGCGTTGAGCCGGCCGCGTAGGTCGTCCTCATCACCGTTGGTGGTGATGGTCAGGCACCGCACCGGACAGATGTCGATGCAGGCGTCGCATTCGATGCACAGCGACGCGTTGAAGGCGGTCTGCACGTCACAGTTGAGGCAGCGCTGCACCTCGTGCGCAGTCTGCTCGGCGTCGAAGCCGAGCTCGACCTCGAGGTCGAGCGCCGCGAAGCGCTCGGTGAGCTCCACGTGATTCATCCGTTGGCGCGGCGAGGGGTTGTACTCGTTGTGGTAGCTCCACTCGGTCATCCCCATCTTCTGGCTGGCCAGGGTCATGGAGGGGGCCGGACGTTCGTTGACGTCCTCGCCGCGACAGAAGCGGTCGATCGATATCGCCGCCTGGTGGGCGTGGCTGACCGCCCAGATGATGTTCTTGGGTCCGAAGGCGGCGTCGCCGCCGAAGAACACGTGGGGCAGCGTCGACTGCAGGGTGGTCTCGTTGAGGACGGGCGTCTCCCACTCGCCGAACTCGATGCCCAGGTCGCGTTCGACCCACTCGAAGGCGTTCTCCTGACCGATAGCGAGGATCACGTCGTCGCACTCGATCACGACCGTGTCGAGGACGCTCGAGTGGCGCGCACCCTCGTCCCAGGACACGATGTCGAACTCCATGCCGACGAGTCGTCCGTCCTCGACGACGAAGCGCTTGGGGGAGTGGTTCACGGTGATCTCGATGTCCTCCTCCTCGGCGTCGTCGAGCTCCCAGGGCGACGCCTTGAAGTACTCGCGCGGCCGTCGGGCCATGACCTTGACGTCGCGCCCGCCCAGCCGTCGTGACGTGCGACAGCAGTCCATCGCCGTGTTGCCGACGCCGATGATCAGCACCCGCTCGCCGATGGACTCGACGTGGCCGAAGGCCACCGACTTGAGCCACTCGATCCCGATGTGGATGTGCCCGCTCACGTCGTCATGTCGTCCGGGCAGTTCCAGTTCCTTGCCCTTGGGCGCACCGACCCCCACGAAGACCGCGTCGAAGTCCTGGGCGAGTAGCTCGCGCATCGAGTCGACCGGGGAGTTGTAATGAATGCTCGCCCCCATGTCGATGATGACCTGGGTCTCGGCGTCGAGGACCTCGGCGGGGAGACGGAACTCGGGGATGTTGGCGCGCATCAGTCCGCCGGCCTTGTCGTACTTCTCGAAGATGGTGACGTCGTAGCCCAGGGGGAGCAGGTCGTTGGCGACGGCGAGCGACGCGGGTCCCGCACCGACGAGGGCGACGCGCTTGCCGTTGCCCGTCTCGGGGGCCGAGGGGAGGAACTCGGCGATGTCGCCCTTCAAGTCCGACGCGACGCGCTTGAGGCGACAGATGGCCACGGGGTTCCCGTCGACGCGGGTGCGTCGGCACGCCGGCTCGCACGGGCGGTCGCACACGCGACCCAAGATCCCGGGGAACACGTTGGATTCGCGATTGAGCAGGTAGGCCTCGTCGAACCGGCCCTGGGCGATGAGTCGTATGTAGCCCGGGACATCGGTGTGGGCGGGACACGCCCACTGACAGTCAACTACCTGATGAAAATAGTTGGGATCTCGATCATTCGTTGGTTCCACCGAACGTCCTCCCTGAGAAATGTCGTGACCGTCCGCCACGGATCGGTGACGCAGAGGGTCCTTGTCACTGTATATCGCCATCCTCGACCGTGGAGGCTCAAGAACTCCTAAGAAGTAGGGGCGATGGTCACCTCGGCGACGCGGCCGCCGGGCTTCGCCGGGCGACCTTCGAGGCCCCTTCTCGGGCGAGCGACGATTCCCCTCGCGCGGCCCGGAAGTCGGTAGTCTCGCGGTCGACGTTCCTTTACGCCCACCTCGGGCCCACCATCGTCAGGAGAGTTGATGAAAGCCGTCGAGTACGTGCTCGGACTGTTGATCGTGCTCATCACCATCGCGGGCACCCTCTTCGTCCTCGTGCTGCCGCGCCAGCCCTTCGGGATCGAGCGCCTGACCCTGCTCGTCAATCGGACGGTGCGTCTGATCTTCATCGGGCTCTCGCGCCTGGCGTCGTCCTACGAGAGGAAGGACGCCCTCCTCGCGCCCACCGCTCCCGTCGCGTTGCTCGGTCAGATCCTCGTCTGGGCGGCCTCGTTGATCCTGGGATTCGGGATCATGCTGATGCCCACCACTCACTCGTGGTGGCTCGGACTCGAACAGTCCACCACCGCGCTCTTCACGGTCGGGGCCATCCACGAGGGGGGTCGAGCCAACACCGGGATCGACATCTGGGCGGGGGCGACGTGGGTCATCGTGGTGGCCCTGCAGATCGCGTACCTCCCCACGCTCTACGGCGCCTTCAGTCGGCGCGAGGCGCTCGTCGCCATGCTCGAGAGTCGCGCCGGGGCCCCGGCGTGGGGACCCGAACTGCTCGCGCGCCACCAATTGGTCGGCATCACCGACACCTTGGCCGACCTCTACAAGGACTGGGAGCTCTGGTCCGCCGACGTCGCCGAGAGTCACAGCACGTACCCGATCCTGCTGCTGTTCCGCTCGCCCGAGCCGTGGTTGTCGTGGTTGGTGGGTCTCCTGGCGGTCCTCGACGCCGCGGCGCTGCAGTTGGCCCTGTCCCCCTCGACCGCGCCCTCGCAGGCGCGCCTGTGCCTGCGCATGGGCTTCACCTTGACCAATCGCATCGCCACCACCCTCGGCTGGGAGGTCAATTTCGACCCCCGTCCGGATGAGCCGATACAACTCTCCTACGAGGAGTTCGCCCAGGCCGTCGCCCTCCTCGAACGCAGCGGCTTCCCGGTGGAGCGCAGCGCCGAGGAAGCGTGGCCCGACTTCCACGGCTGGCGCGTCAACTACGAGGAATCCATGTACCACCTCACCGACCGGCTCATCGCGCCCCCCGCGAAGTGGTCGGGCGGGCGCCGTCACTTGCGCGAGGCGGTCGTCGAACCCCATCGCCCGCCCCATCGTCATCCCGGCAGTAATCCCGCGGCGACCTTCGAGGAACCACTGGCCGTCGCGACGACCTGGGGGTTGCGCCGACGCCGGAGACGGGCGCGACGCTTGCGCGCGTGAATACTTCCGCGCTGGATGCACGTTGATCAGGTACTACGAAAAGATTGTAACAGTTGTTACAATCTACGCTAGAATGATTCCATGCAGAATGGGACTGGGCGCGAGAGTGACGCCACGGCCGCGGTGACGCGCGACGTGACGGGTGAGGCGATCGCGCTCGAGGACAGCGTGGGTTTCCGCCTGAGCCGCCTGGTGCTGGTGCGTCGCGAGCGCTGGACGGGACACTTGCGCGCGCTGGGCCTGACACCACCCCAGGCCGCCATCTTGCGCGCCACGCGCGATCACCGCGGACTCGCGCTACGAGCCCTCGCTCGCACTCTCAACACCGACGTCATGTCGGTGAAGCGCTGCGTCGACGAACTCGAGGGTCGGGGCTGGCTCGTGAGTGCGACCGGTGAGCGCGACCGACGCGTGAGGGTGGTGGAGCTGACGTCGCGAGGAGAGGACCTCATGCGTCGACTCGACGAGATCGCCCTCACCCAGGAGCTCAGCCTGCGCGACCGCTTGTCGCCCGGTAGTTACGCGTCGTTGCTCGAGGTGATCTCGACCCTCGAGCGCGCCGAGGGGATCGGGGTGGACGCGGGCGTCGAAGAACGAGGAGCGGTCATCGAGACCGAGGAAGAGGAGGAGCGGCCGTGAACGACCACGAGCACCAGCGCCAACACCATCACGAACACGATTCTCGGGGCCCCCACGACGAGGGACCCGGAACCACGTGGGATCGACGATACGAGGAGCACGGCTGGTCCGCCGTGCCCGACGAGAGCCTCGTCGAGTTCGTGGCCCCGCTGACCCCCGGGCGCGCGATCGACCTGGGATGCGGCACGGGGCGTAACGCCCTGTGGCTCGCGCGCACGGGCTGGACGGTGACGGGGGTCGACGCCTCACGCGTCGGGCTGGAGATGGCCACCGAGCAGGCGCGACTCGAGGGGGTCGCGCTGCGCACCGAGCAGGCCGACCTCGTGCACTACGTACCCGCCGCGGCCGCCTTCGACTTGGTGGTGGTGGCGAACATCCACCTGCTCCCGAGTGAGCGCGACGACTTCTTCACGCGCGCCGCGGCCGCGGTCGCCCCGGGAGGCCACCTCTACATCGTCGGCCACCACGTCGACGCCCTGGGCGTCTCTGGACCGCCCGCCCTCGACCGTCTCTTCGAGGAGTCCTTCTTCCGCGACCGATTCGCGGGATTCACCATCGAGGTGCTCGAACGCCGCGAAGCGCTCTTAGACACCGGCGAGACCGAGGACGTGGTCGTGGTCCTCTGGGCGCGTCGTGAGACGAAGGGGACGAAGTGACCCAGAAACTCAATAGCACCACGTCGGATCATTCGCTCCACGAGCGACGCAACGTGGCGCTCGCCGTGATCGCCGCCGCGCAGTTGATGGTGATGCTGGACCTCACCATCACCAACGTCGCGCTGCCCTCGATCCAGACCAGCCTGCACTTCTCGGCCACCAACCTCACGTGGGTGATCGACGCCTACGTCCTCGTCTTCGGCGGGCTCCTGCTCCTGGGCGGTCGCACCGGGGACATCTTCGGTCGACGGCGCATGTTCTTCATCGGCATCGGCTTGTTCGCCCTCGCGTCACTACTGGGCGGCGTGGCGACGACCCAGGGCATGTTGGTCGGCGCCCGCGCGCTCCAGGGGATCGGCGCGGCCATCGCCTCACCCACGGCCCTGGCGCTGATCGCCGTGACCTTCCCGGAGGGATCGGCGAGGAATCGGGCCATGGCCGTCTACGCCGCGATGACCGCGGCCGGGGGCGCCCTGGGACTCATCCTCGGCGGGGCCCTCGTCGAGGCGGCGTCGTGGCGATGGGTGTTCTTCGTGAACGTGCCGATCGGGTTGGTGGTGATGATCGCCACCCCCTACGTGCTGCCGAGGATCGACGGCCACGGCGGGCGTCTGGACGTCCCCGGAGCACTGACCGTCTCGGGAGGCGTCGCGTTCCTCGTCTACGGATTGGTGCACGCGCCGTCGGCGGGGTGGGGCGCGAGCGCGACGCTCGCGTCGTTCGCCGTGGCGCTGTTCCTGCTGGTGGTCTTCGCGCTCGTCGAGCGCCGCAGCACCCAGCCCCTTATCCCGCCGCACTTCCTGCGTCACCGCAACCGGGCGGGCGGGTACGTCACGATGATGCTCATCGGAGCCTCCATGCTCTCGCTCTTGTTCTTCTTGACCCAGTTCCTCCAGGAGCAGATGCACTACAGCTCGCTACGCGCCGGAGTGTCCTACCTCCCGGTGCCGATCATGGTGGCGGGGACCAGCGTCTTCCTCTCGCGCAAGATCAAGCGCTTCGGGGTGCGGCCCTTCCTGACGACCGGACCACTGCTCGTGGCCCTGGGCGTCCTCTGGGCGTCGATGCTCACCCCGAGCGCGTCGTACTGGCACGTCCTGGGGCCGCTGGTCACCTTCGGGCTGGGTATGGGCTTCTCCTTCGTCCCGCTGACGTTGAACGCGGTCTCCTCGGTGCAGAACCACGAGCAAGGTCTCGCCTCGTCGTTGCTCAACACCAGCCAGCAGATCGGCGGCTCCTTGGGCCTGGCGGTGCTGGTGACGGTCTCGGCCACGGTGCGCAACCACCAACTCGCGCACGCCACCCACGTCTCGGCGACGCAGGCCCAGGTCGACGCGACGGTACAGGGGTTCCACGTGGCGCTGCGCGTAGGGGCCCTGAGCGCCTTCCTGGCCTTCGTCACCGCCCTACTCGTCGTCCGGGCGCCTCGGCCCCACGCACCAGCTGCTTCCGCGGGTACGCGCCCGCCCACCGCGACGTCGTCGGGTTCCTAGGCGCGTCGGGCCCCGTCACTGCCACGAGGGACCGTGGTTCACGTGGTGGTGACGAGGCCGCTCTGGTAGGCGAGGACGACCAATTGGGTGCGGTCGCGGGTGTCGGTCTTGTTGAGGATCCGACTCACGTGGGTCTTGACGGTGGCGACACTCATGTGCAGCGACTCGGCGATCTCGGCGTTCGACAGACCCTGGGCCACGGCGACCATCACCTCGCGCTCGCGACCGGTGAGTTCGCCGAGGGCGCGCGAGCCGTCGTCGGCCACCGGCGCGGGACGTCGGGTGAACTCCTCGATGAGGCGCCGCGTCACGCGCGGCGCCAGGAGCGCCTCGCCCGCGGCGATGACGCGAAGGGCGTTCAAGAGCTCGACCGGCGGCGTGTCCTTCAAGAGGAATCCGCTCGCCCCCGCGCGCAGCGCCTCGAAGACGTACTCGTCGAGGTCGAAGGTGGTGAGCATCAGGATCCTCGTCCGCGCGTACGCGTCCGACGCGCTGATCCGGCGCGCGGCCTCGAGACCGTCCATCACCGGCATGCGCACGTCGAGCATGATGACGTCGGGTCGGGTGGCGTCGACGAGCGCCAGGGCCTCGCGTCCGTCGCTCGCCTCGCCCACCACCTCGAGGTCGTCGGCGGAATTCACCAGCACGCTGAATCCCGCGCGCACCAGCGCCTGATCGTCGGCCACCACGACACGGATGCTCACGCGGTCTCCTTGGTGCGCAAGCGCGCGCTCACCAGGAAGCCGTCGTCGCTCGCCTCGGTGCGCAGGGTGCCGCCGAAGGACCGGGCCCGCTCGGTCATGCCGATGATCCCGTGACCCGCCGGGGTGCGCGCGGAGGCGGCCTCGACCGACCCTGACCCCGCGGCCGGTGGGGTCCGCGCCGGCGAACCGGTCGCGCTCTGCGCGGACGCAACATCAGCGCGCGTCTCGGGGACCCGCGCGCTGGCGAGGTTGCGGACCTCGACGCGCACCTCGTCGCGCAGGTACTCCACGTCCACCGTGGTGGGAGCACCCGCGGTGTGCTTGACCACGTTGGTGAGGGCCTCTTGGATGATGCGAAAGAGCGACAGTTCGAGGCCCTGGGAGAGCGGGCGCACGTCGCCGCTCACGCGCAGGCTCACCGGGACGCCCGCCGCGCGGATCCGCTCGATCAGGTCGTCGAGGTCCCCCATCGTGGGAGTCGGCGTGGTGACCTGGGCGCCGTCATCACCCCGGCGCAGCACGCCGAGGACACCGCGCAGCTCCTCGAGGGCGGCGCGACTGGTGGACTCCACCGCCGCGAGGGCCTTGCGCGCCTCGTCGGGTTGGTCGTCGAGGACGTGGCGTCCGACGCCCGACTGGATGGCGATGACGCTGAGGCTGTGCGCGACCACGTCGTGCAGCTCGCGGGCGATGGCCATGCGCTCCTCGACGATGGCGCGGCGCGCCTCCTCGATCTCGCGGCGTTGGCGTTCCTCGCGTTGTTCGATCAGGCCGCGCTGGTAGGTGCGACGCGTGCGGATCGAGTCCGCGATGAACCAGGTGGCCAGCGCCAGGAGGAGGTTGAAACTGACGTCGATCTGGCGGCGACCGAGCAACCACCCCAGCGCCGTGGCGCCCAGCAGCGTCGCCATCACGAGCATCACCGCCCCGAGCGACTGACGCCGCGGGTGGGTGAGGGCCACCGTGTAGAGAGGCAGTGCGATGAGGGGTGCCGGGGCGAGCGAGTGTCCGAGGAACGTCGAGACGGCGACGGCGCCGGTGGTGATCGCCAGGGTCGCCAGTGGCCATCGACGTCGCACGGCGATGGGCACCGTCGCGAGGAGGTAGAGCGGTGCGAAGAGCCAGAGGGGGTGGGCGGGCGCGACGCGGTTGGGGAATCGGGGCAGCACGAGGAGATGGACCAGCGCCCCGACGCTGAAGAGCGTGGCGACAAAACGGTCGACCATGACCCACTGACGCGTCGACAATCGCGCCAGCCACGGGGGTCGCGGCGTAGGGATGGCCGTACTGAGGTTCACACTTGGACGCTAGTCAAGGTGGTGCGGGTTCGCATGCGTCTCGGGTCGTGATTGTCACTACATCCTAGGGATGACGCCGTAGCGTCGCCGGCCCCTCGGAGTACGACTCGCGGCGACGCAGGAATGGACCGCCGGCCGATGCGCCACGAGCGGGGTGCCCACCAGACTTGATGGCGCGTCACGAACGAGCGACGACGCGGCCAGCAGCCACGAACAGGAGGGCGCATGATCGAGGTCAAGGGCATCACCAAGCGGTACAAGGACACCGTCGCGGTCGACGACCTGTCCTTCGAAGTGAGAGAAGGGGTCGTCACCGGCTTCCTCGGACCCAACGGATCGGGCAAGTCCACGACCATGCGCATGATCATGGGTCTCGACGCGCCCGACGAGGGCTCGGCGACCATCGACGGCGTCTCCTACCACGACCTCGGGCTGCCGCTGCGACGCGTGGGGGCCCTCCTCGAGGCCAAGGCCATCCATCCCGGGCGCAGCGCCTATCACCACCTGTGGTACCTGGCCCAGACCAACGACATCGCGCGTGAGCGCGTCGACGAGGTCCTCGAGATGGTCGGTCTCAGCGCCGTGGCCCGGCGTCGCGTCGGGAAGTTCTCACTCGGGATGGGCCAACGCCTGGGTATCGCCGCCGCGCTACTGGGCGACCCGCCCACGCTGCTCTTCGACGAGCCCATCAACGGGCTCGACCCCGAGGGGATCCTGTGGGTGCGCAACCTGCTCAAGGGGTTGGCGGCCGAGGGCCGCACGGTCTTCGTCTCGAGTCACCTCATGAGCGAGATGGCGTTGACCGCGGAGCAACTGGTGGTGATCGGACGCGGCCGCCTCATCTCTTCGGGCTCGGTGGATGACTTCATCGCCGAGAGCTCGGGTCAGTTCGTGCGCGTGCGGACCCGTGAGGGGCGCACGCTCGAGGAGATCCTTCGCGCGCGCGGCGCGCACGTCGTGGTCGAGGACGACGGGAGCTACTCCGTGAGCGGCATGGACGCCGCGGCCATCGGTGACCTGGCGGGCGACGCCGGTCTGCACCTTCACGAACTCTCGCCCCAGATGGCGTCGCTCGAGGAGGCCTTCATGGAGCTCACCCGTGAGAGCGTGGAGTACCGCGGACACGACGGTGCCGCCGTCGAACACCCCCTCGCCTCGACCTCCTCATCCTCAACTAGCAACCCACGAAAGTAGGCCACATGTCGACCACCCTCCCTTCTTCGTCTCTCGCCCCGCGCGCCACACCCACCCACGCTCGCGTGCGCTCGGTGAGCGCCCTGCGTAGCGAGTGGACCAAGATCCGCACCGTGCGTTCCACGACCTGGACGTTGGTCGCCCTGACCGTGATCATCCTGGGGGTGGCGGCGATCGCCGGTTCGGCGGTGTCGCACAGTTGGCGCACGATGACGACCATGGAGCACCTGAGCTTCGACCCGACGCAACTCTCCCTGCGCGGGATGCTCTTCGGTCAGTTGGTGATCGGCGTCCTGGGCGTCCTGGTGATGAGCGCGGAGTACTCGACGGGATCGATACGCTCCACGCTCATGGCGGTGCCCACCCGGACCAAGGTGCTCCTCACCAAGGCGGCGGTGATGGCCGCCCTGGGGCTGGTGGTGAGCGAGGTCCTCTCCTTCGGCGCCTTCTTCCTCGGGCAAGCCCTGCTGGTGAGCCCCGCGCCACACGCCACGCTGTCCCAACCGGGGGTGTTGAGGGCGGTGGTGGGGGGAGGGCTCGTCCTGAGCGTCCTGGGCCTGCTCGCCCTGGGACTGGCGAGCATCATCCGACACTCGGCGGGAGCGATCACCACCTACGTCGGTGTCCTGTTGGTGCTACCGATCGTGGTCCAGGCGCTGCCCTCCTCGATCTCCCAACCGGTCCTGAAGTACCTGCCGTTCCACATCAGCGACACCATGACCTCGGTCACGCACGCGCTGGGTAGCGGACCCTCCTTCAGCCCCTGGGTCGGCTTCGCGATCCTCTGCGGATACGCGGCGCTCGCGCTCGCCGTGGGGGGTTGGCTGCTGGTGCGACGCGACGCCTGAACGATGGCGCGGGGTCAACACTGACGGCCCATCCGCGCCCGCCACGTAGGGGGCCCCGAGGCGAGATCACGCCTCCGGGCCCCCTCGTCCACGACCAGCTCGTCCACGGACCGTCGCCGATCGCATCACCCGGTAGGACCACGGGTCGGGGGTGTCGCGACCACGAGGTCACGCCCGCGCGTCACGTCGATATAATGGTTGACATATCATCTAAAGATGGCACGACACCGGGCCCACGCGAGGAGGCGAATCGATGGCTTCGACACCGAAGGGGCCGACGGTCGACGTGCGACGCGCGAGTGAGCGCTTCGTCACCGACGTCGGGTGGCTGGACTCGCGACACTCGTTCTCCTTCTCGCGTCATCACGACCCGACCAACACCCACCACGGGGTGCTCGTGGTCAACAATGACGACACGGTGCGCGCGGGAAGCGGATTCGACACGCACCCGCACCGCGACATGGAGATCGTCACCTGGGTGCTGCGTGGCTCGCTCGTGCACCAGGACTCCACGGGCCATTCGGGGGTCATCTACCCGGGGTTGGCCCAGCGCATGAGCGCGGGAACGGGGATCTTGCATTCGGAGAGGAACGACGCCTGGCGGATGGGCCGCGCGCCACTCGAGGAGCCCGTGCACTTCATCCAGATGTGGGTGGTGCCCGACGAGACGTCGGTCGTCCCGGGCTATGAGCAGCTCGAGATCGAACCGTCGCGCCTCGCGGGCTCGCTGGTGACCGTCGCCTCGGGGATGCAACGTCACGCGCACGATGCGGCGATCCGCATCACGAACCGCTACGCCGCGTTGCACGTGGCGCGACTCGATCCCGGTGAGGGCGTGACGCTGCCCGACGCGCCGTTCCTCCACCTCTTCGTCGCGCGCGGCACGGTCGAACTCGAGGGGAGCGGCGCACTGGGCGAGGGCGACGCCGCGCGACTCAGCGCGACCGGGGGTCAACGGGTGCGCGCGACGTCGGCGTCGGAGATCCTGCTCTGGGAGATGCACGCGAGTATCGCGGCGTAGACGAATCGGCCGTTCGTAGGAGGGATCGGATGATGGACGTGGTCATGAGGGACAACCACCAGAGGAGTCGACACGAGCTGAGGGTGGATGGCGACCTGGCGGGCGTCGTGGACTACCGCGTGGGCGCGGGGCAGGTCGACCTCGTGCACACCGAGGTGGACGCCTCCTTCGCGGGTCGGGGACTGGGGACGACCCTGGTGGAGTTCGCACTTCGCGACGCGCGCGCTCGCGGACTCAAGGTGGTGCCGTCGTGCCCCTTCGTGAGCGTGGTGATCGCGCGCAAGCCTGAGGAGTTCCTCGACCTGGTGCCCGAGGAGCGCCGCGGGGAGTTCGGGCTCGGCTAAGGAGTGCGGAACTCCGCGGCGAGCTCGCAGAGCGCCGCGACGGTGTTCCAGTTGCGGGTGGTCGCGCGCCGGAGCATCGCGAGTCGCGGCACCATCACCGACTGCCCCATCCCGTGGGGCAGGTGGAGGTAGACCACCCGGTCCTCGACGGTGAACTCCTCGGGCGACCAGTCGCGCTGACGCGCCTTGAGCAACGCCGCCGGGTCGGGCGCCGCGTCGAGGAACGACACGTGCAACCGCGTGGGCTCGACGCCGACATAGGGATTTCGCGCGACGACGTCGATCAGTTCGCGCGAGGAACACACCACGACCCCGACGTCCAGTCGCGCTCTCTCGGCGATCACCTGGTGCACGATCGCGCCCACGTCCTGGTGCACCGGGTGCTCGAGCACGACGTTGCCGCTCTGGATGTAGGTGCGCACCCCGGTGAAACCGGCGTCGCCCAACCAACGGGCCAGGTCGGTCATGGAGAGCCGGTTGCGTGCCCCGACGTTCACGCCGCGCAGTAGCGCCACCGACCTCGTGATCGACACCCTGAGCCCCCTTGTGGTCCCGCACCCACCATAGGGGTAGCGCCGGGCCGACAATCGTTCGCGAGGGGTACGGCCGCGCCACGACGGTCGCGGATAGTCTCGAGACGTGACCGTGCTCCTCATCCCCGGCTTCTGGTTGGAGGCGTCGTCGTGGGCACCGGTGATCAGCGCGCTGGAGAGCAACGGTCACGACGTCATCGCGGTGACCCTGCCCGGGATGGCGTCGAAGGACGAGGACCGCGCGGGGATCGGCCTGCGCGATCACGTCGACGCGGTGGTGCGTCTGATCGACCAGGTGGACGGGCCCGTCGTGTTGGTCGGACACTCGGCGGGCGGCGCCGTCGCCCACGCGAGCGTCGACGAACGACCGGATCGGGTTTCGAGGGTGATCTACGTCGACGCCCTCCCGCTGGGCGCGGGGGAGTGCGTCAACGCGGACCTGCCCGAGGTCGGCGGGGAGATCCCCCTACCCGAGTGGTCGCTCTTCGATCCGCCAGACCTGGTGGACCTGGACGATGAGATGAGGGCGCACTTTCGCGAGAGGGCGATCCCGGTGCCCGTCGGGGCGGCGCGCGACCTCCAGGTCCTGCACGACGTGCGTCGTCACGACGTGCCCGTGACGGTGATCTGCTGTGAGTTCACCAGCCACCAGCTCAAGGAGTGGGTCCTGCAAGGTGAGCCCGGGACCGCGGAGCTGGCCGCGATCGCCGACGTCACGTACGTCGACCTGGCGACCGGTCACTGGCCCCAGTTCACCCGTCCCGATGAACTGTCCGAGATCGTGGTGGCCGCGGTGGGGGTCCACGAGGGTCCTCGCGACTGACCGGGTCGCAGGGGCCGCCCGGGGCGCCCGGGGCGCCCGGGCCGCCCGGGCCGCGACGTGGACGCCCGCTTCGAAGGCGTCCGGTGATGGCGTCGATTCGTGACCAACCTAGAGAACCGCGTCGCTCGTTCTCACGTTGTCTCTGAGTCGACGGTGGCGACCAGGAACGTGAGGTACCCCCCGCCCCGGTGACCGTGGCGACGCCTGGTTCGCCACCGTTGAATGGTGCGTCGGGCGATGATCACCTCAGAAGGGGTTCGTCGAGTCGGGGGCGGGCGACTCGTCTCAGCACGTGACGCCACGGTGTTGGGGACGTCGGTCCGATATCACGTACATTGTTCTCCAGGGGTCACGGGGATAGGGAAATGCTGCCAACGGGTGAACAGATCGAGATCGGCTTCGCCGACCAGCACGCGGTGATCACCCAGGTGGGCGCGACGCTGCGTTCCTACCAAAGCGCGGGAGCGCCGGTCGTCGAGGGCTTCGCCCCCCACGAGATGCCCGACGCCTGTCGCAACCAGATCTGCTACCCCTGGGTCAACCGCGTGGGCTCGGGCGTGTGGGACTTCTCCCACAGGGTCGCGCACGTCGGTGCTGACAACGTTGTCAGTAAGACCCTCAACCACGGACTTATCCGTTGGCGACCCTTCAGCGTCGACGCGGTGGAGCCGAGTCGCTGCGTGCTGTCCTACGTGCTCTTCCCCGTGCCCGACTACCCGTTCGCTACCAGGTTCGAGGTGCGCTACGAACTGGACGTCCGGGGCTTGGGCGTGACGTCGATCGTGACCAACCTCGACGACGTGGATGTGCCGTTCTCCCTCGGCTTTCACCCGTACTTCGCGACGACGGGACCCAGCATCGACGGCGCAGGGCTGCACCTGCCCGCTCGTTCCTACCTCGAGGTGGACGAACGGATGTTGCCCACGGGGGTGGTTCGGCCCGTGGCGGGCACCCCCTTCGACTTTCGCGTCCCACGCGCCATCGACGGCGAGGTCCTCGACGTGACCTACACCGACCTCGAACGTGACGAGGACGGTCTGTTCACGGTCACCCTGGTGGGGATCGACGGGTCCGTGACGCGGGTGTCACAGGACGGGGCCTTCGCGTACTTCCAAGCCTTCAGTGCGGACACGCTCGCGGCCGCGCGGCGCCGGACGTCCCTCGCGCTCGAGCCGATGACCGCCCCGGCGGAGGCCTTGCGCTCGCATCAGGGTCTGATCAGCTTGGCGCCGTCACAGAGCTGGTCGGGCGTCTGGCGGGTGCGACGTGAGGGGCCGGACGCTTCGAGGGTGTCGACGAGGGTTTCGCGTCCTGGCGGGTGAGGGCTTAAGGCACGACGGTGACGTAGGAGGTGGGGGTGCGGTAGGCGCGCCCGTAGCCCACGTAGTCGGCGTAGATCGCCGTGCGCCCGAGCGCGGGTGCGCCCACCTTGATGTAGCACTCGCCGAACCAGCTGGGCTGGCAGTAATAGACCCGGTCACCGAAGTGGATCGCCATCTGACTCTCGGGGTAGATGCCCGCACTGTTGGCTTGGACCCCGGTGACCTCGACCAGCACCGGCGACGAGGCCGGGACCACTGGACGAAGTGTCGTGGCGACGAAGTTCCACGAGGCCACGGGGATCACCCATTCGGGGTCGCTCGCCACTGAATATCCGAATCGATTATGGGCCTGGGTGGTGACGTAGTAGATCTGGTGGTCGCGCAGGCCGCTGACGATGCAATTGGGCTGGTAGTAGACGGCGGCGTGACAGGTGCGCGTGGTGGTCCCGTCGCTCACGGTGATCAGGTAGCCATCGATGGGCGCCCCACCCGCGATCGCGGGCGGGTGCATGTAGGTCCAGACCTGGCCCGCGGTGGGGATGTTGCCGGACACGTCGCGCGGCGGCGCCGGCGTCGCGCGCGAGCAGTCGAGCGCCGTGCGCAGCGACGCGATGCGACCGCGGGAGTCGACGGCGACGAATCGCGAGGCGCCGAAGGCGACCGCGGTCCACTGGGCGAGGGGGTCCACCAACAGGGGTGAGGGCGCCCACGCCGCACCGGTGCTCGAGGTGGCGAACCTCGCCGGGGTGCTGAGGGCGTGGCCCAGCGCCACGAAGGTCCCGCAGCCGAACGCCGCGGCGTCGATGGTCTGTGACCACGCGTGCGAGTGAGGTGTCCAGGTGTACCCGAGCACCGAGGTGGCGACCAGGGTGCGTTGCGAGTTGTCGAAGGCCACGAAGTTGCCGTCGCCGAAGGTGACCGAGCTCCAACGCTGGTGGGCCGTGGTGATGGGATAGAAGCTCCAGCCCAGCCCGTCGAGGGAGATGAGATCGTCGCCCTGAGCGGCGTCCACGGCGATGAATCGTCCGTTGCCGTAGGCGATTGAGGTGAAGTCGAACTTCGAGTGCACCCACGTGGTCTGCCACGTCACGCCGTCGACGGTGGTGGTGATCTGCCCGTTCGAGCCCACGGCGACGAATCGGCCCGCGCCGTAGGCCACGCCCGTCCACGATCCCGCGGGACCGCTGCGGGCGACCCACGTCACGCCATCGGTCGAGGTTAACTCGTGTGGACCAGTGGTCGATGACGAGAGGGCGATGAATCGTCCGTCACCGTAGGCGACGCTCGCCCAGGGGCCTCGCGGCACCGGGTGCAGGGTCCAGTGCGCGCCATCGCGCGAGACCGCCACGTCGGGGCCACGACCCAGGGCGACGAAGTGGCCGGCGGCGTAGACGATCGTGCGCCACTGTCCCTGGGGTGATGCCGCGGCGATCGTCCACGAGGGCGTCGACGACGTCACGACGGCGCTCGCCTGCGACCCGGCCGCCAGGGTGCCCGCGACGGCGCACACCGCCAGTGCGGCGCCGAGGCGCGTGCGCCACCATCTCGCGCGTGTTCCCGTCTTGGTGCGCACGTCTCGCTGCTTCTCCCTCTCGTCGAACCCCGGGGTGTCAGGTCGTACCTCGCTACGGACCTCGCCCGCACAACGCGGCGCTCGGCCCGCGCCCTGGACGAAGTCGCGAACCGATGCGAGGGGCCCGCCGTGGTGAACATCATTCTACCGGGCACGACGGCGCCGGGGCTGTCGAGGTGGTCGACCGGCGGTGCGCATGAGGGCTTTCTCATGCTGGTCTCACCGATTCGCGCTCGAGCCCTCTGCGTGTCGGCGGCGATCACGCGCGAGCAACACTCCAGCGACGCCGATGGGGCGGCGGACTTCACGGCGGATGTCGAGGGCGCGGTGGCGCGCGAGACGGGGATGCCGCGAGACGCGGGGTGCGCAGTCGGCGCCGCCACCCCGCGCTACTCGCTCGTGCTGCCCGCTCGTGCTGCCTTCTCGTGTCGGGGGGGCTCTGAGATGTGGTTGGATGGCGAGGGAGCTAGAGCGCACCCGAAGGGGTGCGCGACACGAAGGAAAGCGGAGTCGAGATGCGGGTGTTGATTGTCGGTGCCGGGGGAGTGGGGACGGCGATGGCGCGCACGATCGCCAAGTGGGGTCTCTTCGAGCACGTCGTCGTCGCGGACTACGACGAGGCGCGCGCGCGACGCGCGGTCGACGGCGCCGGGGACCGCTTCAGTGCTCTACGACTCGACGCGAGCGATGAGCGCGCCATCGTGTCGGCGATCGAGAGCCACCGCGTGCAGGCGGTGGTGAACGCGCTCGACCCGCGATTCGTGATGCCGGTCTTTCGAGCCGCGTTCAGCGCCGGCGTGACGTACTTGGACATGGCGATGTCGCTGTCGCATCCGCACCCCCAGGAGCCCTATCGCCTCCCCGGGGTCAAGTTGGGCGACGAGCAGTTCGCGATGTCCCAGCAGTGGAGCGAGCGAGGGCTGCTGGCGTTGTGCGGCATCGGCGTCGAGCCGGGGCTCTCGGACGTCTTCGCTCGGTACGCCGCTGACCACCTGTTCTCGTCGATCGACGAGATCGGCGTGCGAGACGGCGCGAATCTCGTGGTGCAGGGCTACGAGTTCGCGCCCTCCTTCTCGATCTGGACGACGATCGAGGAGTGCCTCAATCCGCCCGTCATCTGGGAGAAGGGTCGTGACTGGTTCACGACGGCGCCCTTCAGCGAGCCCGAGACGTTCAACTTCCCCGCGGGTATCGGACCGGTCGAGTGTGTGAACGTCGAGCACGAGGAGGTGCTCCTCATCCCGCGATGGGTGGACGCACGACGCGTGACCTTCAAGTACGGTCTCGGCGACGAATTCATCGAGGTCCTCTCGACGCTGCACAAGTTGGGTCTCGATTCGACGCGACCGGTCCGCGTCGGTGGGGTGGACGTGTCGCCGCGTGACGTCGTGGCGGCCTGCCTGCCGGATCCGGCGCAGTTGGGCGACCGGATGTCGGGAGTCACCTGTGCGGGCACCTGGGTGACGGGCGTGGGCGTGGATGGTGCGCCGCGAGAGGTCTACCTCTACCACGCGGTGGACAACGCGTGGAGCATGTCGGAGTTCGGATCGCAGTCGGTGGTGTGGCAGACCGCGATGAATCCGATCATCGCCCTGGAGCTACTGGACTCGGGGGCGTGGTCGGGCGCTGGGGTCCTCGGACCTGAGGCCCTGCCCGCGGAACCGTTCCTCGACCTGGTCAACGCCCACGGTTCGCCGTGGGCGATCGACGAGCGCAGCGCGTCCTGAGCGACGCTCGTCCCAGTACCCCGGAATCCCAGCGCCTCATGACGCGCCGGTGTGCGGGTTGTAGATGAAACCGACCACGGCGCCCTGGGGTGAGATCACCGAGCCGGTGACGATCCCCTCGCCCACGTCCTCGGGCGCGTCGTGGATGGTGGCGCCCGCCTCGAGCGCCTCGTCGAAGGCGGCCTGCATGTCCTCGACGCCCCAGTAGACGAGTGGGCCGTCGTCGGCGTCGAGGTCGGGCAGGAGACCGAGTTCGTAGCCGGCGACGTTGAATCCGACGTAGAACGGCTCGTCGAAGTAGGGGGATTGACCCAGGACCTCGGTCCACCATGACTTGGCGGCGTCGAGGTCCGGCGACGGGTAGATGACGGTGCGAAGGCCCTGCAGGTTGAGTGACATGTCCCCACCATAGGACCCCGTGGCCCCCATCTCGTGAGCGTGCCCGTCGGTGACCTCGGGCGCTCAGCGCGGCGGGTCCGATCGGTCAGCGGGTCGTGTAGCCGCCGTCCACCACCGCCTGTGATCCCGTGACGAACGAGGCGTCATCGGAGAGCAGGAACACCACGTACTGGGCCACCTCCTCGGCGGTGCCGAGCCGTCCGATGGGGTGCAGCGCGACGAGTCCGTCGTACATCTCGCGGGGGATTCCCGCCAGGAGCGGCGTGTCGATGTATCCCGGGTGAACCGAGTTCACGCGGATGCCCTGACTCGCGTAGCCGAGTGCCGCGGCGCGCGTCATTCCGGTCACCCCGTGCTTGGCGGTGACGTAGGGAACCGCGGTGGGCTCGCCGACCAGACCAAGGATGGAGGAGTTGTTGACGATCGAGCCTCCGCCCACCTTGAGCATCTCGGGGATCTCGTAGAACATCCCGTAGAACACCGAGTGCAGGTTGACCGCCATCAGCTGGTGATAGCCCTCGATCGAGATGTCGGTGAGGGGGCCCAACGGACCACCGATGCCCGCGTTGTTGAAGGCGCAGTGCAGGGCGCCGAAGTGCGCCACCGTCTGCGCCACCGCGTTCTTGACGTCGTCCGCCACCGCGACGTCACCCGCCACCGCGAACGCGCGAGCGCCGCGCGCGGTGATCTCCTCGACGACCGCCTGGGCGGGCGCGAGGTGGAGGTCGTTGACGACGACGTTCGCTCCCTCGTCGGCCAGCGCGAGGGCGACCGCTCTACCAATCCCCGATGCGCCGCCCGTGACCAGTGCCGTCTTGTCCTCGAATCTCCTCGCCATGATCCTCTCCTTCTTCTCGGGCGTCTTCGCCCCGTGGCCGCCGTCTGCGGTCGTCGTGGGTACGGTGTCGAGCGTCGGATCCGCGTCGGTGACGTCCGACGTCACCTCGGCGGGGTCGACGACCCGGCGGCGGCATCACACCGCGAGGGGGGGCCGACCACCTCGGCGGCGTCGGGGCGCTCGCCACCTGAGCGGACCGGTGACCCTCGTTCGTCGGGCCCCGATAGAGGAACCCACCGGCATCCTAAGTTCGCGTCGGGACGATCAGGGTGCGAGCGGCGAGGACCATCGTCATTTCAGGACGACGCGCGAAGGACCGGTCGCGGCGAGGGCCGTGTCACTGGCCGACGCGTTGAGGACGGTGTCCTTGCGCGAGCGCTCGACGCGCTACACTGCGACTTGCATCAAGCGGGAGCTCGGACGTACCGGGCTGAGAGGGTGGCTGGCCATATCGGTCGCAGCGCCACCGACCGTCGGAACTTGTCCGGGTAATGCCGGCGTAAGGAGAACCATGGCCACCACGCCCACCTCACAACCCTTCGAGATCGTCGCGGGCGATCGCCGCTCGGAGGTGCCGCGCACCCTCAACGAGCCCGTGCCCCAGGCCCTGGGACTCCTCGACCAGTTCGGACTCTGGGGCAATCTGGGGGTCAGCCTCCTGGGTTTCACCGGCGCCATCTTCGTGCTGCAGCCCAACGGTGCGGGCACGCCGGAGCTCTCGCTCATCGCCGCGCTGACCGCCATCGTGCTGGGGACGCTGCTGGGAACCCTGGCGGTGGCGGCGACCGGCGCCGCGGGGACGCGCACCGGGGCACCCGCGATGGTGCTGCTGCGCAGCCTCTTCGGTCGGGAGTTGTCCTACCTGCCGACGGTGCTCAACGTCCTGCAGTGCCTGGGATGGGGGGTCTTCGAACTCGTGACCATCGCCACGGCCGCGCGCACGGTCGCCCCGCAGGCCCCGCGAGGGGTCTACATCGTGATCGCCGGCGTGATCACCGCGCTGCTCACGTTGCGCCCCCTCGGGGCGATCCGGACGCTGCGCCGCTTCGCCACGCCGGCGGTCGTGGTCATCCTCGTGTACCTCTTCATCGAGTTGCTCGCCCACCCGCTGCCCACGCTGACCCACGGGACGTGGACCGGCTACTGGGCGGCGATGGACACGGTGGTCGCCGCGGCCATCTCCTTCGCGCCCCTCGCGGCCGACTACACCCGCCACGCGCGTTCCGCGCGTACGGCCTTCTGGGGCGCCTTCGTGGGCTACAGCGCGACGCAGATCTTCTGCTACGTGATCGGGCTGATCACCCTGGTCACCGTGGCGCGCAACCCCTCGGACATCTACGGCGCCTTCATCGCGGTCCCCGTGGGATCGCTGTGCTTCGCGGTGCTGGTCGCGCGCGAGCTCGACCAGTCCTTCGCCAATGTGTACTCCACGGCCGTCTCGCTGCAGAACGTGCGCGCGCAGTGGGACCGACGCGTGTTGGCCCTCGCCATCTCCTCGGGCGCCACGGCCCTCGCCCTGTGGATCAACATCGCCGACTACGAGAACTTCTTGGTCCTGCTCGGGTCGGTCTTCATCCCCATGTCGGCGGTCTTCATCGTGGACTACTACGTCGGCGCGCGCGGCGTATGGGACCCCGCGGACCACGACCGTCGCCGCTACGCGCTCTTCGTCCCGTGGTCGTTGGGGTTCGTGGTCTACCAACTGATCAACCCCGGCTACATCTCCTGGTGGGTCTCACTGTGGACGCGCGTGGCCGACGTCGTGCACTTCCACGCGCCGACCTGGATGTCCGCGTCGCTCAGCTCGTTCCTCGCCGCCGCCCTCGCCACGCTGGTGGGCTCGACCCGGCGCCTCGTACTACGCCGACGAGCGCGCGACGCCGACGT
>JAGXBH010000082.1 GCA_018971185.1 Acidobacteriota bacterium | reverse complement strand
GTCCCTTCGTGTCCGCGCGAGGGTCGTGATGCAACGAGTCAACCCTCACTCGACGTGGCGGGGTTGAAGACCCTCCAGTGCCCCTCGGAGATCACCTCGACGGTGCCGCCGGAGACCTTGATGGCGGTGTCGTCGTCGATCGCGTACGTCGGGACGGGCACTCGCGAGGCCCACCGTTCGACGTTCGCCATGTTGTGGTCCTCGAAGATCGGATTCGGACTGTCGACGTGCACCCACATGGTGAAGTCAACGAGACTGAGTCCCCGCTCGCTGTCCTCTCCCATGTCACTGCCGGGGGGAACGAACTCCACGTTGAACTCGGCGTCGCAGTTGTAGGGCGTCATCACGATGCTCCCGGCGCTCACCCCCACGTAGACCAGGTGATCGAGCGTCGGCAACAGATCGGCGAGACCGGACTGGATCATCCAGTGGCGCAAGTACAGGACGTTGCCGCCCCACACGAGGAGCGCGTCCGTCTCGTGGAGTGCGGGGACCCAACTCTCTCGCTGGATGCTCGTCAGTGCGGTGAGCTCGAGCACCCCCAACGACTTCCATCCCAGGCCGCACAGGGGACTCGTGGCTTCACCGCAGATCGCCGCCCGCGCCATCTCGGCGCCACCCGGGAAGGGGTAGATCGCGGTGGGCACGAAGAGCGCTCGCGATTCCGAGATGGGCTTGCCGAGGAGACCGACCAGGGCGTCGCTGATGCTCGGGTTGCTGATGCCAGACGAGGTGAGAAGAAGTTCCATGACCAGCCCTTTCCGCGATATGGAGGATCCTAGGTTCACCCGGCCCGCACGAGGCGTGGCGTGACGAGAGACGGTCTCGACACTTCGCCGACGTCGTCGCACCATCGAGGGCGCGGACCTCGCAAGTGGCGCGACTCAGGAGAGTTGATCGAGGAACGACACGACTCGTTCGCTCAGAAGAGTCGCGGCCGCCTCGTCGTAGTCAGGCAGACTGCTGTCGGCGAAGAGGTGCGTGGCACCCGGATAGAGGTACAGGGTGGCGTTCTCGACGGTCGCGGCGAGATCGCGCGCGGCGTCGAGGTCCCCTTCCAGGACCCACTCGTCGTCTCGCATCATGTGGATCTGAACCGGGACACCAGGTGGCCACGCGCTGTCGAACTCTGACGGCGGGAACGCCGCGGACATGAGCAGAGCGCCCCGGGCGCCGTCACGCGTCTGGGCGAGCTTCTGAGCGGGTAGCACCCCGAGGGAGAACCCCGCGTAGACGATGTCGCGGGGAAGGTGGTCAGCGAATCGCACGCCGCGCTCGAGGAGCGTCTCAAAGCCCACGGACCGGGCGAAGTCGACGCCTTCGTCGAGTGAGGCGAAGATCCAGCCCTCGTAGAGGTCGGGCACGTGGACCACGTGGCCCGCGCCACGGAGCCGATCCGCGAAGGCGAGCGTGCCGGCCGTCAGCCCCTGGGCGTGGTGGAAGAGAACGACTTCGGCCATCACGCGCACTCTACCGAGAGAGTCGCGTCGCGTCTACTGCAACGGCACGTCAGAATCACTGAAGCCACTGCGACGCGCACACCACCGCCAGAGGTCCTCGCCGTCGGCGCTGCGAGAGCGTCGCGGACGCGTCCACGGCAGGTAGTACTCGCCACGGGGGCGCCGATCGAGCCAGATCCCCGAGGTCGTGCCCTCCTCGCCCGCCGCGCCGCTGGTCAGCCACACCGCGGTGTCGGCTCCTTCCTCCACGCGGCGCAGCAGGGGGCCGAGACGATGAAACGTCGGCAGGGACGTCGCGAGTCCTGGCGTGTCCGTCCAGCCGGGGTGCATGACGTAGCTGCGGACACCATCGCGCGCCCACCGCCGCGACCACTCGTGGGCGAGGAGAACCTGCGCGCGCTTGGCGCGGGCGTAGGCTCTGACCCCGTCGTAGTCGCCGGGCGTCATCTCGAGTCCCGCGAGATCGAATCGCTCGGTGTACATGCCGCCGGAGGCGACGGTGACGATCGTCGACTGACCAGCCGCTCGCAGAACGGGCGCCAGTCGCCAGGTCAGTCGAAAGGGAGCGAGCACGTGGGTCGCGACCGTCATCTCGACGCCGTCATCGCTCGTCGCGTAGTCGTGCGCGAGAGCTCCAGCGCTGTGGACGATCCCCTGCACGCCCGCCGGATCCTCGCCGATGCGTCGGGCCAGTTCGTCCAGGCGCGCGGCGTCGGTGACGTCGAGCGCCGCCACGTGCACCGTGGTGCCGCGCTCGCGAATCCGCTCCGCCAGTTCCTCGAGGCGACCTTGATCGCGACCGGTGATCCACAGGTCCGCCCCCGCGCTCGACAGAGCCAACGCACTCGCGCGTCCGATCCCCGATGACGCGCCCGTCACGAGTATCGTGCGTCCCTCCATGGAGCCCACCGGCGGCCAGTCCTGGGTGGCGCGCCGAAGAACCGCCCCAACCCGACTGAAGCTGCCGACGATGGTGGCCTCGAGTGCGGCGTCGAGAGCCCGGGCGCCGACGTGGTGGCGCCGTGACCAGGTGCGGAAGGGGTTTGGGGGCACGTTCCTATTTTAGTGCTAAATTAGAGGCATCGCCGCCGGCGTCATCGACCGCGCTGGCCCACTGACGACGGGACGTTCCTCGCCATGCGCATCGCCATCATCGGATCCGGGATCGCCGGCCTGACCAGCGCCCACCTTCTCTCGCGACGTCACGACGTCACCCTCTTTGAGAACGAGTCGCGCCCCGGCGGACACGCCCACACCGTCGACGTGACCATCGCGGGCGAGACACACGCCGTCGACACCGGCTTCATCGTCTACAACGAGCGCAACTACCCGGGCCTGACCCGACTCTTCGGCCAACTCGGCGTCACCACCACGCCCAGCGACATGAGCTTCTCGGTCAGCGATCCCCGCCACGGCCTCGAGTGGCGATCGAGCACGCTCAACACGGTCTTCGCCCAGCGGCGCAACCTGGTGCGCCCCAACTTCGTGGGGATGCTCGGGGACATCGTCTCCTTCAACCGCCAGGCACGCCGACTGCTCGCCGGCGCGGGCGGGTCGGCGTCGCTGAGCCTGCGCGAGATGCTCGACGCCGGTCCGTGGTCGCCGCGTCTGCGCGAGTGGTACCTGGCGCCGATGGTCTCGGCGATCTGGTCCGCGCCCATGACTGACGCCCTCGACATCCCGGCCGCCACCTTCGCGCGCTTCTTCGACAACCACGGCCTCCTCTCGCTCGGCGGCCGGCCGCAGTGGCGAACGGTCGTCGGCGGATCGCGCAGCTACGTCGAGGCGATCGCCGCCCCTCTGGGGCGGCGTCTGCGCGTGAACGCGTCGGTCTCGAAGGTGACGCGTCGTCGCGACGGCGTCGAGGTGAGCAGCGACGCCTTTGGCCCAGAGACCTTCGATCACGTGGTTCTCGCCACCCACAGCGACCAGGCCCTCGCCCTGCTGAGCGATCCCAGCCCGGCCGAGCGCGACATCCTCGGCGCCATTCGCTACCAGCCCAGCGCGGTCGTGCTGCACACCGACGAGACGCTCCTGCCCCGATCACGGCGGGCCTGGGCGAGCTGGAACTACCGCCTGGCTGAGGACCGCGCGGACGCAACAGTCACGTACCACATGAACCAACTCCAGTCGATTCCCTCGCGCCACCAGATCCTTGTGAGCCTGAATCAAACCGATCACATCGACGCGGGTCGGATTCTCGGCGAGTACGACTACTCCCACCCCGTCCTGGACGCGGGTGCGATCGCCGCGCAGCGGCGGATCGCCGAGATTGACGGCCAGCGCGGCACGTGGTTCGCCGGCGCCTACTGGGGCTACGGGTTTCACGAGGACGGCCTCCAGAGCGCCCTTCGCGTGGGTCGCGCCTTCGGGCTAGAACTGTGACGACGATGAGAAGCGCCCTCTACGAAGGTGTGGTGCGGCACCGACGCAGCGGTCCCGTGGGCCACGAATTCACCTACCGGATCGTCCTGCCGCTGATCGACCTCAACGAGCTGGACGCCGTGTGCGCGCTGCACCCCTGGTGGGCCCGCGAGCGGCTGCGCCCCGTCACCTACCGGCGCCGCGACTTCTTCGGTCCGGCGAACCTCGCACTCGACGAGGCGGTGCGCGAGGAGGTCGCTCGCGAGCGTGGAGCGCGGCCATCGGGTCCCATCGCGATGCTCGCCCACCCGAAGATCTGGGGCTGGCAGTTCAACCCGATCTCCCTCTACTACTGCTACGACGAATCGGGTGACCACGTCGAGTCACTGGTCGCTCAGGTCACCAACACGCCCTGGCACGAGAGTCGCGCGTACGTGCTGGGCTCGCCCGGATCCCACCGGGTCGACAAGGCGCTGCACGTCTCGCCGTTCATGACGATGGACGCCCACTACGACTTCACCTACGGCGCGCCGGCGAGCGACCTGCACCTCTCGGTGAACGTGATCGAGCACGACGAGCTCGTCCTGGAGACTTCACTCGACCTCACGCGCCACGAGATCACCCGACGTGACCTCGGTCGCGTGCTGTGGGACTATCCCCTCATGACCGCGAGGGTCTCCCTGGGTATCTACCACCAGGCGGCGAAGCTCTGGCGCGCGGGCGTGCCCTTCGTCGCTCACCCCAAGCGCGGCCGCGCGAGGAAATCCACGATCGGACCTGCGAACTCGAAGGGAGCCCCTCGTGTCTGACACCGCCACGCCACAGTCGATCGACCGCTCCGACTCGCTCGCGAGTCTCGTTGACTCCTCACCCCAGAAGAGCCAGCGGGCGCGGCGGATCCTCTTCGCCCTCGCGCGCCGCTCGCGCGGCGGGCGCCTCGTGGTCACGGACGAAGTCGAGACGACCGAACTCGGCCGCGGCGTGCTCGTTGCCCACGTGACGGTCCACGACCCGCGCGCCTACACCGCGCTCCTCCAGCGCGGTTCGCTGGGACTCGGCCTCGGCTACCTCGA
>JAGXBH010000024.1 GCA_018971185.1 Acidobacteriota bacterium | reverse complement strand
TTCTCGTGCGGTGGGACGTGGTACGCGATCGCCGCGGGAGCGACAACCCCCAATGCGACACCGGCCAAGGTACCCGTGACGAAGTCGACCGGGACCGGAGGTTACTGATCGGCCAATCAAGGGCCGAGTGACCAACGAGGTGCGAGGTGTGCAATACTGGAGGCTCTTGGTGGGCGTAGCTCAGTTGGTTAGAGCGCCAGGTTGTGGTCCTGGAGGTCGCGGGTTCGACCCCCGTCGCTCACCCCATTGCTCGAGTCCCTAGCGACTCGAACGTCGCGAGTGCAGGGATTGACGACGCACTCTTTTGACGTCCGACCGGCACGACCTCACGGTGTAGACTGACGGTGCGCCGGTAGCTCAATTGGCAGAGCATTTGACTCTTAATCAACAGGTTCCGGGTTCAAGTCCCGGCCGGCGCACCAGGAAGTTGCGGAAGGGCAGACGTCGTAGTGCCGAGAGGCTATTCGAACTCTCCGCTGTTTGCGTCGTGGAGACTGATGCGCGATGACCGACGCGCGACCCTGCCAGCCGATCGAACCACTCCTGTGGCGCGAGACGACAACATGACTTCGCGGCAGCCCTCTCACGCGATGCAAGGGGTGTTACGGGCACACGATCTCCCGTCAGCCTCGCTGCGTCACCCCGCACTTCGCCGTCGTGATGTCAGTGACGCGTCGACTCGCAACCCGGAAGAGCCGGAAAGCGTCACTCGATGGCGCGGCTCGGCGCGGCACGGACAATCGCGCGAGTCGGCGCCCCTCGTGGTCAGCCCCATGCTCGCAGCGGTCGCGACTGATGACGAAACCCTCCAGTTAGGGTGGATTAGTGCTCCACACGATTGCACAGGTCTCGAGGCGCGCGAGATGACAAGTGCCGAGAACGACACGTGACACGCGCGCGCCACCGGATTCAGCGCACGTCACGCGTCGGTCCTTACGTGGTCATCGCCGTCGTCGTGGTCCTCGCGTTCGTTCTGGTTGTCACCTCCACGCACGCCAACTCCTCCTCGGCGCCCACCACCACCTTCAGCGTCAAGGTCGGAGCGAATGCGCACTCGTTCGGGTTCTACCTGGACGTCGGTGCCTCGTCGTCCCTGGGTACTCAGCCGATCCCAGGTCGGACCGAGGGCTACTCCAACGACCTGGTGCGCCTCGAAGCGGCCCGCGGAGTGGGACTCACCCTCAAGGAGGTGGGTTGCCCCGGCGAGACGTCACAATCGGTGCTGCTCCGCGGTCCCGTCGCCCGCATCAGGCTGATGCAGTCGCGCTGCTACCACGGGGGACCCGGCCAGTTGGCCCAGGCACGAGCGTTTCTCACCCAGCACCGGGCCAACATGGGTGTGGTCACCATCGACATCGGTTTCAACGACATCCGCCCCTGCATCAACTCCTCCGCCATCGATCAATCCTGCTTCACCTCGGGACTCGACCAGGTGAGAGCCAACCTCCCGGTCCTCATCGGCGAATTACGACGGAGCTCGGGTCCGAAGGTCGTCTTCGTCGGCCTGCTCTACGCCGACCCCTTCGTCGCGGACTATCTCACCGGTTCCGCCGCCGCCAGGGCGAGAGCCGCGCTGACCCAGCACGACATGTCCGAGCTCAACACAGTTCTCGCCGCCGCCTATCGCGCCCAGGGTGTCGCGGTCGCCAACATCCCGGAGGTCTATCACAGCGGGGACCTCACTCCCACGAGCCTCAAGCCCTACGGCGACATCCCCACGGACGTGAAGTACGCCTGTCTCTACACGTGGATCTGCACCTCGGCCCACGACGACCACGCCAACGCCCTGGGCTACGCGGCCGAGGCGGCGGTGATCATGAAGGCGCTTCCCGCCACGCTGCCCTAGGGCTCCTCACGAGCCCACATCGCGAATGTGTCGCAAGCGTGCGACACCCCTTCTACGGCCACGCCTGGACGTCGAACCACGATCGTCGCGGGGGCATCGAACTATCGTGTTCGCAGTGAGTTCGACCCCTGACCACACCCGCCTGATCCTCCTGCGACACGGTGAATCCACGTGGAACACGACGAGATTGATCCAGGGGCACGCTGACCAGGCCACACTCACCGATCGTGGCCGCGAACAAGCGCTCCAGGTCGTCGATCAATTACGCGGGTTCGCCATCAGCCGCGCGGTATCGAGCGATCTCCGGCGCGCTCGCGAGACCGCCGCGATCGTGTGTCGGGCGCTGGATATCGAGTTCTCGCTCGACACCAGTCTTCGCGAGCGCAACTTTGGCCAGATCGAAGGCTGCTCCCTCGACGTGGCGATTCCGGGATTGACCGGGATCGAAAGGAATATCGTGGTCGACGACGGCGCGAGACCAGAGGGCGGCGAGTCGTTGGCCGACGTCTATCGGCGTGGCGCGTCGTTCGTCGACGACGTCGTCGAGCGCTACCGAGGCCAAACCGTGCTGGTGGTGACCCACGGTGGCGTCATCCGAACGATCAGCGCCTACTGCCACGGCGCGACGATGCAGGGGCGCCAGTGGGTGGCCGTCGACAACTGCAGCGTCTGGCCCCTCGACCCGCCTCGGTCGTCCTCGCACTAAGAGACGAGTCCGACGTCGAGCGGCCCGTCGGCGACGTCGGGTGCGCCGGGAGCTCTACGACGACGACCGACCAACGACGGCCACGACGCGCGTGCGCGACCCGTCACGAGTCGCGAGACCGGTGTGCGGGCCATCACCACGCTGAAGAGATACCCAAGGCTGTACACGATGATCACCGCCGCCACGGTGGCGATGGGCCACGGCACCCACGAGAAGAGATGCTCGTGAAGTCGGACGAGCATGGGAATCCACAGCATCTGCGAGAGGTAGATGCCGTAGGAGTTGTCAGAACCCGACTTCGTCAGCGCGCGGGTGCGCACGCTCCGCTGCGGGTCCACCAGATAGACGCCTAGTAGGTAGACGCACATGATCGCCCCTACGACGTAGGGGATCACGATGATGGCGAAGGGGTCGTCACCGGCGTGCAGGAGACGGTTCGCGAAGCCGCTGAAGTGCACCAGATTCAACAGGATCGCCGTCGCCGCCGCGCCCACCGTCTCCACGAGGATCAGCGCCCGATGCGACACGATCCAGTCGTGGACGTCCTTGAGGTGCATCGCCACGACGATGCCGGCCACGAGGTAGAAGGCGTAGGAGGTGACCAGACGCGACTCCCAGAACGACTGCGACGTCGCCCCCGCGATGTGGAGGCGCGTCACGACGGAGTAGATGTCGGGCCAGAAGACGGCGTTCGTCAATTGCCAGGCCAAGGCGACGAGCACGAGACGCACGGGATGGGCGGAGAATCGGCGGACCAATCGAAGGAGCAAGGGGAAGATCGCGTAGAACTCCATGATGACAATGAGGTAGTACAGGTGGTAGTACCCCGAGACGAGGAGGTTCCCGAGCCGTAGGAGCCCCGCACCACTCAGGATCATTCCACCGTGGACCGCGTAAAAGGGGAATCCGTGGATCACTACCAGCGAGGTGAACAAGAAGTAGATCGCCGTCCACGTCACGTATGGCGCACCCACCGCCATCAGTCGTCGCTTCCAGTAGAGACGTGACCCGATTCGTGAGAGCTCACGGTAGCCGTAGGCCAGCATGCACGAGGAGACGAAGAGGAAGGCCTCTCGTGAGAAGTGCGTGAGGATCAGCAGGTTGGTCTGTGAGGTGACGGCGGCGGCGGGTACCAGGAAAATGAGCGCGTGGGTCGAGATCACCGCCGCCTGTTTGATCGGACGCATCGCGTCGATGTGTTCGAGGCGTTGACGGGTCCCCGTTCCCTGTGACGCACCTGACGAGGCCACGGGCCTACGCCATTTCTCTCGAATAGAGCACCGTCGGCGACCCGTATCGGAGGGTCGCCCTTCGTACCTTGCCGTTGGGATTCGCGGGGATGCTCGCCATGACGTGGATCGACGCGGGACGGCGCTGGCGGGCGACGCGGGCGTCCAGGAGGTCGCAGACCTGCTGGACGATCTTCGCCACCACACCCACGTCGGTGGACTCATCCACATCGGTCAGGTCGAGGAACGCGACCGGGACCTGACCGAAGACCTCGTCGGGTCGTCCCACCACGACGGCACGCGATACGGCCTCGTGTGTGAGAATTAACTCCTCGATCTCGCGGGGGTAGATCTTCTCCCCGCCGCGATTGATGACGTCATCGCTTCGCCCCACCAAGAACACGTACCCGTCGTCATCGACGTACCCCAGGTCACCGGTGCGCAACCACCCCCCACGGAAGCGGTTCTCGAAGCCCGGACTCTCGTAGGACGCGATGACCGAGGGTCCGCGGATCTCGATGTGACCAACCTCGTTAGCGGCGTCACCGGTTCCCTCGTCCACGGTACTGACGCGCAACTCGACGCCGACGGGAACCCCCACCGATCCCAACTTTCGCCCCTCGCGTAGTGGATTCGCGCAGATCTGGCTGGCCGCCTCGGTCATGCCGTAGGTCTCGACGACGGTCACGCCCGTGACGGCCTCGAACCTCTCGAGCACCGCCGGCGCCAGGGGGGCCGAGGCGGATCGGCAGAAGCGGACCCTCGCGGGCACCGCCTCTCCCTCTCGCAGGGGAACGAGTCGCGAGATGATGGCCGGGACCGCGTTGATCCAGGTCACTTCGAGTTCATCCATGAGGGGCCAGAATCGCGTTCGGTGGAACCGATCGTCCAGCACCAGCGACGATCCCGACACCAGCGTGGACAAGACGCCCACCACCATGGCGTTGATATGGAAGAGCGGAAGGGGATTGAAGCCCCGGTCGTTCACCGAGAGCTCATGATGACTCGCGATCGTGGTCGCTGCGTGAAGGAGCCGCCGCTGCCCCAGTGCCATGATCTTGGGCGTGCCCGTCGTCCCCGAGGACGCCAGAATGACGCCTCCGTCGAACACCTCCGCGCCGACCGACGTCTCCACCAAGGTCCGAGAATGAAGCGGGTGAATCACTGGCCCATCCGCGTCGGTCTCGCTGATAGACGCAACCGCCCCCAAACGCAACGCCGCTTCGGAGTCGACGCCCCCCCGCGTGGCCGCGAAGGTCGAATCAAGAGGCACCACCCAGAGCCCTTCGCGCAGACAGGCGACGAGACCGATGGCGAAATCGAGCGGATCGGCGATTGACAGAGCGACGCGGTTGGCGCGAGCGACGCGCGCCTCGCGCAGTCGATCGAGCCAGTCGGCGCTGCGCTGTTGGAGTTCGGCGTAGGTCAGGACGCGTCCATCACGGGCTCCCATCAGCGCCGGCGCCGTCGACCGTCGACGCGCCCCCTCACGGACCAGCTCGGCAATGGAGCCGGAGAAGACTAAGGGCGAGGAGACCGACATCAATCAGTACATCATGCGATGGTCGCTGTAGTGCTTGAACTCCAGAAAATTGTCAGTGGGATCACGAAGTACGAATGTGCGATGCACCTCGACCAATCCATCGAAGCGAACGCTCACGTCGTGCAGGAAGGGCAACTTGCGTTGCACGCACAACTGGTAGAACGCGTCGAAGTCGACCGCTTCACGGAAGGTGACGCCGAAGTGGCGAGGGTACATGACCATCGCCTCAGGGTCCACACGCTGGGCCGGTTCGGGTGTCAAGTGGCAGACGAGTTGGTCACCGAAGAAGTCCAGCGTCACCCGGTCCGGGTAGCGCCGCGCCAATTTACAGCCCAGACCTGACACGTAGAAGTCGACCGCCTCGTCGAGGTCGAAGGTCGGGACTGACAGGTGGAAGACGTCGCGACTCTCCCTCATACCGCGATCCTCACGTCATGGGTGTTCGGTTCGAACTCGAGCAGGGTGTCACTACGCAGCCCCAGACGGATGGTCTCGAGGCCAATCAGGTCCCGGGCGGGCACGTTGGCCAGGTTGACGTTATGACCGATCCGGCGCACGAAGTAGGTCTCCAGGACGGTGGTGGGCGCTTCGAACACGAGCGACCGTGAGTCGATACCGCTGGTGAGGATCTCCTCCACTAACCCGTAGCGCAGTTCACCATTGGCTCGGCAGATGCCACCGTGACCCGACTCGCGGGTCTCGAGCGTCACCAGCGTAGCCCCGGCGACAAGGTCGTCCTTGATGCAACTGATCCACTCGTTAGGTGCCATCTTCTCGGAGACCTCCGAGACCTTAGAACCCACCTCGGAGATGACACGAAAATCTCGAGCGACGCGCGCGACGTACTCGGACTTGTCTGGATCACTGAGGCCGATGGTGCCATTGGAGACCTCCACGTAATCGGCACCTAGGGTCGCGCAGAACGCGAGGTACTCGTCGAGCTTGTCTTGCACCAATGACTTCTCGAACAAGGTGCCACCGAAGAAGAACTCGACACCGAGGTTGTGGAGCACTCGAATCTTGTCGCGAATCTGTGGCGTCACGATTGAGGTGCCCCATCCGAACTTGACGATGTCCACGACGTCAGCCGCACTCTCCACGACGTCGGCGAAAGCCTTGGTCGCGAGACCATTGTCAATCATGATGGTGATGCCGGTCTTGCGGGGTTTGCTCGGTCGATGGGGCAGACTGAGAAAATATCGATTATCGGTGTCGAGCATTGGGACCACTTTCGTTGAGGTCGAACCCGCGTAAGCGCTTGTCGCGACTAGGACCGAATGGGTTTCACTGCTATAGCCACCGTAGCGAGGGATCTTTCGAAACTCCTTACAGATGTGACAGAACTAAGCGAGAGTCGTCGACACGTCGTCGACACGTCGTCGTGGCGGCGTCTCGTTGGGTCGGACCCGGTTCGCGAACGTCGCGCGAATGGACCCGTGGTGGAGCGCATTTGGGTGAGCGACGTGGTCGCGCCATATCGCTCGTCGCCGGTGAACGTGCATGTTCGTCCAGCATCGAGTCGTCGCACACCTCACACCGAGATACGCGCGAGCGGCGTTGACCCCGAGAGACTCACTGCCACGAGGCGCACCACTGGCGTCGCCGCCAAGGGCGTTCGCGTTGACTCTCGATGACCAACGCTCGAGACTGCCGTGGCGCCCTCGATCGCCCCTGTGTCACTCAGATTGGAAATGCAAGGGTCCAGGTCGCGATCGTCTCTCGCCGCTCCCTGGGGTGGCCGCAGGCAACGGCCAAGCCTCATCCGCTGTCGCGCTATCGCGCGAAGTCGTTGAGTGACGGCACCACTCGAGGCCCGAGCTCGACATCGGGGTGCTCGCGGAGTGCGGCTAGCAGTAGTGGCGCCCACGGGGCACCCGCTCGAACGGCGTTGATGGAAACTCGATGGCCGTCCATGTCCTTGATGACGTAACCCTGGACCGGCGTCACCCCACCCCAGTCGTCGGGGGACTTGATGAACCAGCGAACGTTCGAGCGGCGTTCCCCCGTCTGCGGGTCCAGCACGTTGGTGCGCCGCACGAGATCCATTATGCGCACGGAGGCCAGGTCTCCCAGGTCGACGCTGGTCTGAAAAGGTCCGCGACTCAGAGTGAAGGACCTCGACGAGTAGTGAAGCGTGGGGTGTGTCACGACGTAGAGAACAACCAGCACGAGGACGACCGCGGCGACATCGATGGCCCACCACGGAGTGGAACCGGAACGCACCAGAGCTGGCAGCGCCAACACGTCGAGGAGCGCCGGCGCCCACCAGCCCGGGGTTGTGCAGTAGCGAACAGACCCGTCTCGAGTGCCTTCGTTGTCCATTGTCTCAGTATGGGTCCGATTCGTAGGGCGGTCCAGTCATCTGCACCCACGACCGCAACGATGACGGCAGGGGCCGCCCTCTGGCCGCCGCGAGCGTCAGGGGGTCCAGGCCTTCTGAGTGTCGTGGCTGATACCCACTCGTCGAGGGCAATCACGTCCGTGGATGCCGCGCGGCGATGAGCGAGCCAGGGCGGCATTGCGACAGTCGCACCACCCTCGCGGCCTCGAGGAGCCCCCGCGTTCTTAGGAAGTTCTTCACTACGACGGTGGAAGTCATCGAGCACGACGAGTAGTTTCTTTCGGTGGCTACGAGCCGGTGAACGCGTTCGACCACCGACCACGCGGGCGCGTGAGGTCGCGCAGTCATCGAAAGAGTCCTCTTGAAAACTTCGGTTCGATTCGCCACCCGCCTGGTCACAGGGGTGTCGCTCGCGATCGTCGCCGTCATCACCGTACTGGCGAGCGCCGGGCCGATCGTGGTCACGAGGGCCGGCGCGACGTCGCTGAAGGCACCGGACGCCTTCTACCTCGACATCGGTGCCTCGATCTCGGTGGGGGTGCAACCGACGACGGCCACGCCCAGCGGTCGACCCACTCTCCACGGTTACGCGAACGATCTGGTGGCGCTCGCGGCGGCCAGGGGGCTATCCCTGCAACTCACCGAACTGGGGTGCCCCGGGGAGACCCTCGCAACGATGGTTTCTGGAGCCGATGGTTGCTACCACGGCACCGATTCCCAGTTGTCCGATGCCGTCGCCTTCCTCAGGTCGCATGCCCACCAAGTCGGCATTGTCACCGTCGACCTGGGATATAACACGTTCCAGACGTGCTTCAAGGGCAAAGTGTCCATCACGACGTGTGCCGCCCAGATGGCCGTGGTGGTACGACGACAGCTCACCGGGATCTTGAAGAACCTCAAGGCGGCAGCGGGTCCCCACGTGACCTTCATCGGCGTGGGTCACTACGACCCGTTCCTGGCCAGCTACCTCGGCGGACCCCGCGGCCGAAGTCGCGCCGCCGCCAGTCTGCTCGCGTTCAACCTCTTCAATCAGAGCCTTCGAGACACGTACCGTGCCTTCGCGATTCCCATGGCGAACATCGCCCGCGCCTTCAACGCGAACGCGCTCGCTCGCGTCAGGGTGCCCGGACTAGGTCCACTGCCCGAGAACGTCGCGAGGATCTGTACCCTCACCTGGATGTGCCATCGCGCGCCCTACGGACCGAACATCCACCCCAATGATTGGGGATACCACTTGATGGCGAGGGCGATCCTAGCCCTCCTGCCAGCCACCACTTCGTCCCACTGAGCTGAACCGTCCCAACGTGAGTGCGCCACGTCCCGTGCCAAGGCACTCATAACGATTGCGTGTCCCCGCGGGGTCGCTCGGTACGAAAGTGGCACCGGGGGTGGGAGTTCACACCGAAATCTCAAGGATCGTCGCCCCCCTGCGCTAACGAGGACTCCCTCATTCGCGAGGTTCTCACTACGATGGGCCGGTGACTTTCGGCGCCTCATCGTGGTTCGCGACGCAGCGCCGCTCCCCCACTTGGCGTCACCTCGTGATCATCGTCGCGGCCGTGCTGGTCGCCAACGGTGCCTTCGTCTTCCTCGGCTACGAGTCGAGCCCCCTGTGGTGGACCACGACCATTGCCTCGCGAGTCTGTGCGTGGACCTGCGGCCTTCCCAGTGTGGATCCCAACGTCGGTTTCATAACCCAGCCGCAGGGTCATCTGGCCGCCGTGACCCTGCTGCACGGACATCTGCCCTGGTGGAACTACTTCGAGGGCATGGGCCAGCCCCTCGCGGGAGAGATGCAGTCCGCGGCTCTACTGCCGCTGGTGATGCTGTTCGTCTTCCCCGCCGGACTTCTACTCTTTCACCTGGCCCTGCAGGTCATCGCGGGATTCTCGACCTACTTCCTCGTGCGCCGACTCGGCGTGACGTCGACGATCGCCACGGTGGCCGGAATCTTGTTCGCGCTCAACGGCACCTTCGCCTGGATCGGCAACGCCGTGGTCAATCCCATCGCCTTCTTGCCACTGACCCTCCTGGGCGTCGAGATCGCGCTGGACAGCGTGCGCGAGAACCGCCGCGCGGGCTGGGCCCTGCTCGCGGTGGCGGTCGCCCTGTCGATCTACGCGGGCTTCCCCGAAACGACCTACCTCGACGGCCTGCTGGTGCTGGGGTGGGCCATCACTCGGCTCTTCACCCTTGCGCGAACTCGCCGCCGCCCGGGATTGTGGCGCCTCGCCTGGGGCGGTGGCGTCGGACTCGCACTGTCGCTGCCACTCATCGTGGCGTTCTACGACTTCACGAAGTCCGCGGACGTGGGCGGGCACATCGCTGGAGGGGTCGGCGCGGGCACGACCGCCGTCTCCAGTCTTAATCTGCTGATCAACCCCTATCTAGGTGGCATGATCATCGGTGGTCCGTCGGCCACGCCCCACAACTTCCTGGGGTACTTCACCGTCTCGGTCCTCGTGGTGGCCCTCGTGGGCGTCGGGGGGCGAACCCTGCGACCACTGCGGCTCTTCCTGGCGGGTTGGACTCTCTTCGGTCTCGCGGGGGCGCTCAACCTGCTCGACATCCACCGACTCGTCGACGTCATGCCCGGCGTCGGCGAGATCGCCTTCGCCCGTTACATCTGGCCCTCCGTCGAACTGGCCGTGATCGTGCTCGCCTCGCTCGGGCTCAATGACCTTCGCCAGTCACCCGAGCGGCGTAGAGAAGCGAAATGGCTGGTCGGCGCGGTGGGCCTGTTGCTCGTGACGGGACTGATCGTCGTCCATCAGGTCGCCGGTCCGGTGAGTGGCTCGGACCGCGCCGTGGTCTTCGTCCTCGTGATGATCCCCTTCCTCGCCCTCGTCGCGATGGGCTACGCCCTGTACTTCCACGGAGGGTCCGGGCTGCAGCGGGTGATCATCGCGGTGATGGTGTTCGAGTCACTCGTCTACTTCGCCGTTCCGACCTACCGCAACCCGACGTCAACCACCGTCGCGACCGGTTCCATCAGTTACCTTCAAGAGAACCAGGGCCTCAATCGCTTCATCTCCCTCGGCGTCCTGACCCCCAACTGGGGCGCGCAGTACTCGCTCTTCGAGCTCAACGCCGTCGACCTTCCCTTGCCCGCGGCGTTCACCAGTTACGTTCACTCGAGTCTGGCTCCCTCTCTCACGGTGCCGCGTCGTTTCACCCTGTCCTTCTCGACGACGAGCCAGCAGGACGTGGCCGCCCATCTTCACAATTACGAATCCCTGGGGGTCAAGTACATTCTCACGCCTCCCGCGAAGCTCGACCCGACACTCGCCAAGACGGGCCTCGTCCTGGTCGCGCACGACGCGAGGAGCAACCTCTACCGGCTACCGAATCCGTCGGCCTTCTACGCCACGACGCTTCCCACGTGCGTCATCACCGACGCGACGGTCGACCACGTCAACGTGAGCTGTCCGAGTGCGACCACTCTCACGCGCCTCGAAATGCCGATGGCCGGTTGGTCGGCCCACGTCAATGGCCACGACGTGACCTTGTCGAGCAGCACGGGACTGGACCAGACGCTCGCGGTCCCCGCCGGCTCGTCGATCATCAGCTTCTCCTTCTTGCCACCGCACGAGTCGATCGCCATCACGATCTCCCTGGTCGCCGCACTGATGACCGCGTTGAGTGCGTGGCCCCTCCGGCGTCGCCGTCGTGCACGAAGAGGATCTGCGTCGCGGAGGCGTGCGCCGACACCCTCGCGCGCCAGCGACGACGTGACGACGCTCGACCGCGACGAGCCGGCCGACGCCCGCGTCGTCACATAACGTCGGCGAGGGCGAACAAGAAGGTCTGGAGGGTCATGAGGTACTCACGCGTCGACTCGTCGGCCTCGTTGAGCCGCTCACTGGTCATGATGCCCTTGGCGGTGATGGTGGCGCGCAGTGCGACTTGCAGGGTGCAGAGCCACGCCCACGCCTCGGCGTCGTTCAAGTACGCCTCACCCAGCGTCGCGATCGCCAACTCCACGTTCGACGTGACCTCGTGCTGTCGGCTGAGGGTGGCGAGCGGGTCATCCACGTCATGACTGGGATCGATCGGTGCGTTCAGACTGGCGTGCCACTCGTGATCGGGGTCCATCTCGGCCGCCAAGACGCGGGCGAACGCCTCGCGGGCGAGCGAACGCGCCGCGTCATTGAGGCGCACCTCGATTCGACCATCACGACGACGCACGAAGAGACGCTGCGCCACTAGGCATCCTGCTCGATCGTCGCGAGCAAGCCCGCGACCTGCAACTTCACGCAGTAACCCTGCGCGCGCTCGAGCGGCCCCGACCACACGACGGCGCGCCCCTCGTGATGGACGGTGAGCATCAGTTGCGTGGCCTTGTTGTTCGGGTAACCGAAGACCTTACGGAAGATCACCACCACCACCGACATGGGCGTCACCGGATCGTCCCACACGATCACGTTCCAGGGCCGCGCGGTGATCGTCGCGGTGACGGACTCGGTCTGGGACTCGTCCGAGACGCGCAATGGCTTCAAGCTGGGCACGTTGTCATCTTCGCAGATTCGCCGCGCAAATCAACTCCTCGCGACCCGCCGATCTACGCCTGAAAGTCGTGGCGCCGCAAGCGCCACGAGCCGGCCCCGTGCTGTCCGGGCTCGAGCACGATCAGGTCCTTGCCCGATCGCAGGGCCTCGGGCGGGCAGGTCATGGGCTCGACCCCTATCGAAGTGCGACGATGGCCGTGGCTCAACTCGTCGCCGGTGTACACCTGGATGTAGGGGAAGTTGCGGTCCACCTCCAGCTCGACCACCCCCCCGTCGCGGTCGCGGACCTTGACCGTCGCCAGGCCGGTGTTGTCACGACGAAGTTCGGTGTAGGTGACGTTGAGCTCGATCCCGCTGACCGACTTGGCGACCGTGAAATCGATCGGGCGCCCGGCGACGGGCAGAATCTCCCCGGTCGGCAGGAGCCTCTCGCCCGTTGCGACGTACGCGCTCGCGGGAACCTCGAGTTCCGCCCCCTCGATGGTCGCCGTGGTGACCGCGAGGTAGGGATGGAATCCCACCCCCGCCGGGATCGGGACGTCGTCGAGGTTCGTCACCGTCGTGGTCACCGTGAGGCCCAGGGAGCCCAGGTGATACGCCACGGCGATCTCGCTCAAGAAGGGATACTCGGGCGAGGGGTGCAGACGCAGCGACAGGACGCAGCGATTCTGATTCACCTGGTCGACCTCGAAGGGTCGCCACCGTACGAGACCGTGGATGGCGGTACCAGTCGAGTGGTCGTCCACCGAGGGAACGGCGGTGCGACCGGAGAACGTCCAGGGCTCCGGCGAGAGCCGATTCGGCCACGGGTACATCAACTGTCCGTGGGCCCCCTCGGGCAGCTCGTCACCGGCGAAGCCCTCGATGACGCTGACCCCGCCCTTGACGTAGGTGCGCAGGGTCGCCCCCACCTCGGTGATCACCGCTCGCTGGTCACCGTGGGCTATCGCGATCTGTTCACCGGAGGGCAGCACTGTCATCGTTCCTTCTGTTCGCTGACGTGTAACTTACGACAGATAGCGTGACCAGTATGAAAATACTGCTCACCAATGACGATGGGGTCCTCGCCCCGGGCATCGCCGCCCTGGCTCGGGCGCTGGCCGGCTGGATCGAAAGATGCCCCGCTGGCGAGGAGCGCGAGGCCCTGGTCGTGGCGCCCGATCGCAACTACTCCGGCATGTCCTCGGCGGTGGGCGACGTCTTCGAGCTCCCCACCGTGCATTATCAGCGACACTGGATCTCGGGCGCCGAATCGATCCCCGCCTACGGCGTGCAAGCGCCACCCGCGCTGTGCGCCATCATCGGCTCCCTCGGCACCTTCTCGATGCGACCCGACCTCGTGATCTCGGGCATCAACGCCGGCGCCAACGTGGGTCGCAGCGTCCTGCATTCGGGCACCGTCGGGGCCATTCTCTCCGCGGCCCAGCTGGGCCTCTCGGGTCTCGCGGTCTCGGTCCAGTGGGGCGAGGACGTCCACTACGACCTGGCGGCCCAATTGGCCATCGAGGTGCTCGACGAACTGTTTCGCGCGCCCTCGCGTACCCTGCTCAACCTCAACGTCCCCAACCTCACGCGCGAACATCTGCGCGGCGTGCGACGCGGCCGCATCTCGACCGCCGAGGTCCTGATGGCCGCCGGCCCCGCTGCGGGGGGCGAGCCCCTCGCCGACGAGGGCGAGTTGCCGTTGCTCCTCGGTGCGGCGTCGCCCACGGTGGGAGACGTCAGCGACGAGGACGAGGGGGACGACGGAGCGCTGGTCGTGGCGGGCTTCGCGTCGCTCACGCCGATCGTCGGACCACACGAGAACACCGACGCCTCGCTCGACGACGTGATCCACACCGCGCTGGGCGTGATCTCGCGGCACCTCGCGAACTAGTCCAGGACGACTCGACGACCCTGCTTCACCTTGGAGCGCGCGCGCTTTTGCTCCACGCGGCGCTCCTGGGAGCCCCGCGTCGGTCGCGTCGCCCGGCGGGGGGTCTGGCGCAGGAGGGCCTCGCCGATCTTGTGGGCCAGCGACTCCAATGCGGCGGCCCGATTGGCCGACTGGGAGCGGAACCGACCGGAGCTGGCGCATACCTGGCGTCCCACGCGCTGGGTCACGAGTTCACGATCGGCGTCGCTCAGCGCGGTGGAGGCCGCCACGTCGAAGCACGCGACCACCTTGGTGAGTGAGCGGTTCGCGTGTTGCCCCCCCGGACCCCCCGAGGTCGTGGCGCGAAGTTCGATCTCGCGCGCCGGTATCGTCAGTCGCGCACGGATCTGCAGTGACCCGTCGGCGTTGACGCGGACGACGCTCACCCGTTGCCCGCCCCGAAGCGCACGAGGGCGAGCTGGCTCGACGAGGCGACCAACTCGCCTGACGCGTCGAAGACCTCGCATCGCTCGTCCACCGACCCGTCGGCCACCGTCACGCACCACTGGCGCGCCAACAGCCACTCACTCGAGGGGATGCGGCGCACGTAGGACGTCAGCTGCAGCGTGGGCACCCAGCCGGTCGAGCCGAGCGTGATGGTCGCGGGCGGTAGGGCGTCGGTCGCGAAGAGCGTGCTCCACGGATCCCACGGGCGGCCCTCGTCGCGCAGCCGCAGCCACAGGGCCACCTCGCCACCGACTGCGACGTCGTCCGCGACGTCCCCGGCCGCCCCCCACCAGCTCGTCGCCGTCGGGTCGCCCCGAAACTCGACCGCACGATGGAAGTCCAGGTCCTCGTGGGACGCGAGCACGTCGCAGTCGGCGACCGCCGCGATCACGGGCGCCGCGCTACCCTGATACTTCGCTCGCGACGTCTCGCGCAACGAGCCCAGGGTCACCAGCGACTCCGTCGTGACCACCTCGCCTTGGCTCAGGGTCACGTGGACGAACGACGCGGCGCGGCCCACGCGGCGCACGCGCGTCGTGGCGATCGCCGGCCCCGGCGAGGGCGCCGCGTTGAAGTTGGTCGCGACCGCCGTAGCGTGCAGGTGCGTCGCCCCCGCCTCACTGGCGCCCGCCAGGGCGGCGCTGGCCATCACGCACTGCAGGTATCCGCCGGTGGGACGGCCGAAGGCGGTGAACCGATCCGCCAGTGTCACGCGAAATCGTCCCTCGCCCTCGGGCTCCACCGCACCGGCGTCCGCCAGTCGAACTGCTTGATCGTCGCTCATCGTTCCACCTTAACGAGCGCGCCCACCACGAGGGCTCGCGTCGCCGCGCCGGTAGATTGGATGGTGTCAAGGAGAACGTCCATGCGTAGCGTCCCGCACTTCATCAACGGCACCGAGGTCTCGGCCCCGGGGGAATTGCCGGTCTACAACCCCGCCACCGGTGAGGTGACGGCGCGCGTTCCCCTGCCCTCGACGACAGTGGTCGACGACACCGTGGCGGCGGCGCGTGCCGCGTGGGCGCAGTGGCGCCACTCGACCCTCTCGCAGCGCACCAATATCCTGTTCTCGCTGCGTCAACTACTGGTTGAGCACACCGACGAGTTGGCCGCACTGATCACCTCGGAGCACGGCAAGACCCTCGCCGACGCCAAGGGCGAGATCGCCCGGGGATTGGAGAACGTCGAATTCGCCTGTGGTCTCACCGAGCACCTCAAAGGCGGCTTCTCCTCCCAGGTGGCCGACGGGGTCGACGTGCACTCGTTTCGCGAGCCGCTCGGGGTCGTCGCCGCCATCACGCCCTTCAACTTCCCCATCATGGTCCCGCTGTGGATGAGCGCCAACGCCCTGGCCACCGGCAACGTCGTGATCCTCAAGCCCTCCGAGCGCGATCCTTCGGTCTCGGTGCGTCTGGCCCAGCTCCTGGTCGAGGCGGGACTCCCGCCGGGGGTCTTCAACGTGCTCCAAGGTAACGCCGCCACGGTGAATCAGCTCCTCGAGCATCGCGACGTCGACGCGGTGAGCTTCGTGGGTTCGACGCCGGTCGCCCGACACGTCTACGAGCGCGCCACCCAACACGACAAGCGTGTCCAGGCCCTCGGCGGTGCCAAGAACCACATGGTGGTCCTGCCCGACGCCGATCTCGACATCGCCGCCGACGCCGCGATCAACGCGGGCTACGGCGCGGCGGGCGAACGGTGCATGGCGATCAGCGTGGTGGTCGCGGTGGGCGACATCGCCGACGAGTTGGTCTCTCGGATCGCCGAACGCGTCGATCGACTCACCGTGGGCCCCGGCGACGATCCCGCGAGCGACTTCGGACCCGTCATCACCGACGAGCATCGCCAGCGCGTTCTGCGCTACGTCACCCAGCCCGACCCGGGAGTGCGGGTCGTGCGTGACGGCACGGCGCTCACCGCGCGGCCCGGCTTCTTCGTCGGACCGTGTCTGCTCGACGGCGTCGTCCCGGGCATGCGCGCCTACGACGACGAGATCTTCGGGCCCGTCCTGTCGGTGTCGCGCGTCGCCACCTACGCCGACGCCGTGGCGTTGATCAACGCCAACCCGTACGGCAACGGAACTGCCATCTTCACCCGCGACGGCAACGCCGCGCGCCTCTTCAGTCGCCAGGTCAGCGTGGGCATGATCGGCGTGAACGTGCCGATCCCGGTCCCGGTGTCGAGCTACTCCTTCGGGGGATGGAAGAACTCCCTCTTCGGCCACTCGCACATCTACGGGCCCGAGGGCATCGCGTTCTACTCTCGCGCCAAGGTCGTCACGACGCGCTGGCCCCTCGCCTCGGAATCGCAGATCGACCTCGGATTCCCCCGCACGCGGTGAGGACGGTCGTCACGGGGCCCCTAGACTCTCGCACGCGGCGCCGCTATTTCCCCTGACGCGCCCGGTACGAGGCACCATGAGCAAACAGCACAGTAGCGTCCGCGCCTACGGCATCTTGATCCACGAGGAGGTCGTCGCGTTGGTGCGCTCCTCGAATCCACTGCACGATCCGCCACTCTGGTGGCTCCCCGGGGGCGGCATCGATTTCGGCGAGACACCCGAGGAGACGCTGGTGCGCGAGTTCAAGGAGGAGACCGGCCTCACGGTCGGCGACCCGACGTTGTTCTCGGTGACGAGCGACGTACGACGACGTGACAACGGTGACCGGATCCACACCGTACGCATCATCTACACCGTGCGTCTCGTCGGCGGCGACCTCACCCACGAGGTCCACGGCACCACGGATCACGCCGCGTGGTACCCCCTCGAGGAGCTCGCGGGGCTCAACCTCGCCGAGTACGCGCGCGCGGCCATTCAGGAGGTCGTGCGGAAGTAGTGACGCGCCAGCGTCGACTTCGACACCTTGCCCGTCGCGCTCACCGGCAGTCGATCCGTGGTGAAGGCGAAGCGCTCGGGGATCTTGTAGTGGGCCAGCCGCGACGACGCGAACGCCACCATCTCGGCCTCGGTGATGGTGACACCCTCGCGCACGACCACGACCGCCGCCACCGCCTCGCCGAGTCGTTCGTCGGGGAGGCCGCACACGGCCACCTCCCACACGTCGGGGTGCTCGAAGAGGGCGGCTTCGACCTCGGCGCTGTAGACGTTGGTGCCGCCGCGTAGGATCATGTCCTTCAGGCGGTCCTCGACGTAGAGGAAGCCCTCCTCGTCGAGGTACCCCACGTCGCCGGTGCGCAGCCAACCGTCGACGAGGACCTCGCTGGTGGCGAGCGGCTGGTTCCAGTAGCCGCGAAAGAGCGTGGGCCCCGAGACCCAGATCTCGCCCACCTCTCCCGCGGCCACCACTCGACCCTGGGGGTCACGGATCTCGACGTCCATCACCACCGTCGGCGTCTGGCCGGTCGAACTGGGATGGCTCTGGTAGTCGTCGCCGTAGTTCTGGGGCCCGTAGGCGTTCGTCTCGGTCATGCCATAGGCCAGATTCGGCCGGGCGTGCACGAAGGACTCCTGCACCCGGCGAACCAGTGACGGCGGCGCCGGCGCGCCGCCTCCGCCGACCGTGACGAGCGAGGACGTGTCGTAGAGCGCGAAGTCGTCGCAGTTGAGCAGGTCGAGTGACTGCGTGGGAACGCCCACCACGTTGGTGATCCGGTGCTTCTGCACGAGAGCGAGCGCGACGCCGGGTTCCCAGTGGTGCATCATCACCAGCTTGAAATGCCACGTGAAGCACGAGAGCATGACCGGCACGCACCCGGTGACGTGGAAGAGGGGCACGATCAAGATGAAGGACGTGGGGTCGTCGGGTTCGTGGTCACGCGGACCGCGACGCCGGCCCTCGACGACGAGCCCCGTCGAGAACGCCATCAGCGTCTGACAGATCGCGTCGTGCGTCGAGACGGCACCCTTGGGTCGACCAGTGGTCCCCGAGGTGTAGAGGATCGTGGCGTCGTCGTCTCCCGCGATCGTCACCACCGGCATGGTCGCGCCCTTCATGACCACGTCGACCCAGTGGCGCGCGCCGTCGGGGGCCACGGAGGTCTCGTCACCTCGCGCGATCACCACGGGCGTGGCGCGCGCGCGACACGCGTCGAGGAGCCGTTCGCCACGCTCCACGTCAGCCACCACCAGGCACGCGTCGGAGTCGTCGATCGCGAACGCCAACTCGGCGGCCGTCCACCAAGCGTTCAGCGAGACCACGACCGCCCCGATCGAGATCGTCGCGGCGAAGGCCACGATCCACTCGGGCAGATTCCGCATCGCGATCGCCACCCGGTCGCCTCGGCGAACCCCGTAGTGCGACACCAGCGCGTCACCGAATTCGTCGGCCGCCCGCATGACGTCGGCGAAGGACCACTCCTCGCCCTCGTAGACCAAGAACGTCTGTTCGACCCCACGGGCGCCGTCGAAGATGTCGCGCAACGTCGCCGGGGAATGGGTGAACACCCGCTGCGTGACTCCATCTCGCTCGCGCGTCGTCACCTCGAAGATCTCCCCTGGCGCGGTGACCTGATCGAGCGCCTCACGTAAGCTGAGTCCCACCGCACCTCCCCGATCCCCTCTCAGCCTAGAAGAACTACTCTGCGCTGGTGGGACAGGGTAGTTTCATCTTCGGAGTGCACGTGCATCCGGGTGCGCGCGAGTCGCGCGTCGGAGGGACCTACGATGGACGGCTCGTAGTACGCGTGCGCGCCCGCGCGGCCGACGGCGCGGCCAACGAGGAGGTCCTGTGCACCGTAGCCGCGGCGCTCGGACTGACGCGTCGCGACGTCGATTTCGTCCGAGTCGGCCGATCGCGTGACAAACTCATCGTCGTCGAGGACACCGAGGACGTGCGAACGCGACATCGAGCGCTCGAACGGGCCACGCCGACCGATCGTCGCGCCGGCCGGTAAGCGTCATTGCGTCGTGGCTCCTGCGTACCCGTGAGAGACCCTCACCCTATCGACGTCGGCCGAGCGGCTCGCCGCGGCGTCAGCGCAGTACGGCGCGCGCGGCGGCGGTCTTCTGCGCCATGCGTTCGACGGTGTCGGTGATCCGGGCGACGACCTTCTCCAACTCGTTGCGCGCGTTCTCGGCCTCGCGCGAGAGCCCGGCCAGGTGCCCGACGTCCCAGAGGTCGAGCACGGGATTGACCACGTCCTTGAGGAACTGGGTCAGTCCGTAGATGCCCTCGCGCGCGATGCGCACCGCGTGGCGGGTGAAACTCGGAATACCGGTACCGGGCATGGCGAAGTTCGCCACCTGCTTGGCGGCGGCGATCATCATGGTCGAGGGGTCGATCGTGAAGGCGGCCATCGCCAGGTCGCGGTAGAACAGGTAGTGCTTCGTCTCGTCGCCGGCCACGAGGGCGAGCACGTTGCGACCCATCTTGTCGTCCTTGGGCAAGTGCGCGCCGGTGTTGCGGTGGGCGATCTGCGTCGCGCGCTCCTGGAACGACACGTAACAGATCAGGTCGGCGAAGGAATCGGGCTCGGGCACCTCCCCGCGCGACATCTGGACCCGCCGTCCGTCCTCGAGCAGGACCGGATCGATGCAGCGCGTGACGTGCACCCAGTCACGCATGACCATGGAGTGGCGGTTCTCCTCCATCGTCCACTGGTAGTTCCAGTCGCGAATGGGATGACCCTTGGGCGCGTGCGAGAGGATCGAGCTGGTGTAGTAGGGCAGGTTGTCCTCGGTGAGCAGGTTGACGTAGATCGAGCTGCGCACCCCGTCGGCGACGGGATAGTCCGACTCGCACCACGGGTGCGTGCCGAAGTCCTCGCCGGACCCCCAGTCGATCTGCTCGTGGGGATACCACAGCCGTGGTGCCTCCATGTGACGATTGAAGAGTCGCTCGACGTCGGGCGCGATTTCCAGCAAGAGGTCCTTGCGACTCTGGGGCAAACGCATGGCTGACAAAGTAGTTCTTTCCAAGTGGCCACCATCCGGCGACCCCACCATCGTAACGCCGATATGCCTGATCGAACCCTGGTCTTGTGATTCTCCTCACATGGTTCTCAAGTAGCCTGATGACCTTGTGAATCTCCTCGAATCCCTCGTGCCCGTGGACTTTCGCCGGGCGCTCGACGCACCCCTACGGCGCTTCTTCGTCGGAACGCTCATCAACTCCTTCGCCTTCGGACTGACCCTCTCGCTCTACGTGGTCTACCTGCACAACGTGCACCGGTTCTCCGTCGGCTTCTCCACGTGGCTGCTCGCGGGAGCGTCGCTCGCCGGTCTGATCGCCAGCCCGGTCTGGGGCACGCTCACCGACCGGTTCGGACCCGTCGCGGTGCTCCTCGTCGGCGCGGTGACCCAGGCGGGGGCGTTGGCCTTCTGGGCCAACATCCGCACCGCCGCCAGTGCGGTCATCGGTGCGCTGCTCCTGGCCATCTTCAGCGGCAATGGTTGGGGGCCCGGGAGCACACTCCTGGTGCGACTCGTGCCACCCGAACACCGACAGCGCGCCTACGGTTTCAACTTCATGTTGGTCAATCTCGGGATCGGCGCGGGTGGCTTGGTCTCGGCCTCGGTCGTCGACCTTCGTCGGCCCACGACGTTCCACTGGCTCTACCTCGCCAACGCCCTCGTGTCACTCTGCGCGGGCGCGCTCTACGCCACCTTGTGGCGCCACGGTCGTGTCGACCGTCACGCCCCCGAGGTCGAGGCCGCGACCGATGCGGGGGGTTGGAGGGACGTCCTGGGCGACCGACGACTGGTCTTGTACGCGGTCGCCTCGCTGGTACTCATGCTGGGCGGCTACTCGGCGGTGGACGCCGGTCTGAGCCTGTTCGTGGTCAACAACCTGCACATGTCCGTGCACGTGATCGGCCTCATCCTCTTCGTCAACACCGCCACCATCGTCGCCTCCCAGCTGTTCGTGCTCAACCTGATCGCCCGCCGGTCGCGCACGCGAGTGTTGGCCGCCGTCGCACTGATGTGGTCCGTCTTCTGGGTCGTGTTGGCCCTCGCGCATTCCATGGACCGAAGCCTCGCGCTCGCCGCTCTCTGCGCGGCGATGGTGGTGTTCGCCGTCGGCGAGACGATGCTCTCACCCGTCGGCCCGGCCATCATCAACGACATCGCCCCCGAGGCCCTGCGCGGCCGCTACAACGCCACCCAGGGGTTGACATGGGGAGTGTCGGGGACCACGGCACCGGCGATCACCGCCCTCTTCTTCGACCACGGGCTCAGCGGGTGGTGGCCGGCCAGCGTGGCCGGTCTCGCCCTCGGCGGCGGAGCGTTGATGCTGAACCTGCGCCGACATCTCTCACCGGCCCAGGACAACCGCGCGTCGGACTGATCAGCACCCTTCGGATCGGGGTCGGGGTCGCCACGCTCGACGATAGAATCGACGTCATTCGCCGGGCTCGACGGGCCATCGCACGTGTCGTCACGCCACCGACGAGGTTGAGAGCGAGGACGACGACCAGGATGAATGCGAGGGCCGTCCCCCACGAGCGCTACAAGTGGACCGCATTGTTCGTGGTGACCCTCGGGATGTTGATGGCGACCATCGACTCCTCCATCGTCTTGATCGCGATGCCGGCGATCTTTCGCGGCATCGGCCTCGACCCCTTGCAATCGGGCAACTCGTTCTACCTGCTGTGGATGATCCTGGGCTTCCTGGTCGTCACGAGCGTCCTCGTCGTGAGCCTGGGCCGGCTGGGTGACATGTACGGACGCGTGAGGATCTACAACGCCGGCTTCGCCATCTTCACCTTCTTCTCCGCGTTGCTCTCGATCACGTGGATGCACGGCCACGCCGCGGGCCTGTGGCTGATCGTCATGCGACTGTTCCAGGCGCTGGGCGCCGCCATGTTGATGGCCAACTCGTCGGCCATCCTCACCGACGCCTTCCCCCGTCACCAACGCGGACTGGCCATGGGGGTCAACCAGGCCGCCGCCTTCAGCGGCACGTTCATCGGACTCATCGTCGGTGGACTCCTGGCGCCCTTCGACTGGCACCTGATCTTCCTGGTCTCAGTGCCCGTCGGGCTCCTGGGCACCGTGTGGGGCTACGTGGCGCTGCGCGAACTCGGCGAGCGTCACCGTGCCCACGTGGACTGGCTCGGCAACGCCACCTTCGCCGTCGGCATGGTCCTGATCATGGTCGGCCTGACCTACGGCATCGAGCCCTACGGCACGCACACGATGGGCTGGACGAGCCCACTCGTCCTGGGATGCGTGAGCGTGGGCGTGTTGACGATGGTGGCCTTCGGGGTGATCGAACGCCGCGTCGCCACGCCGATGTTCCGCCTACCGCTGTTCAGCATTCGTCCCTTCACCGCGGGTATCAGCGCCAGTTTCCTCGCCGCGCTGAGCCGGGGTGGTCTGATGTTCATGCTGGTCATCTGGCTCCAGGGGATCTGGCTGCCGCTTCACGGTTACAGCTTCGAGCGCACGCCGCTGTGGGCCGGGGTGGCGATGATCCCCCTCACCGTCGGCATGCTCATCGCGGGCCCCTTGAGCGGATACCTTTCGGACCACTTCGGCGCACGACCGTTCGCCTCCGGGGGGATGCTGGGCACCGCGTTCTGTTTCATCCTGCTCGAGACCCTGCCGGTCGACTTCCACTACTGGGTGTTCGGTGTCATCCTCTTCTTCACCGGGATGTCGATGGCGGCCTTCGGGTCGCCCAATCGAGCCGGCGTGATGAACTCGCTGCCGCCCGAGCATCGAGGCGCGGGTTCGGGAATGAACACCACCTTCCAGAACTCCGCGCAGGTCTTCTCGATCGGGCTCTTCTTCACCCTGCTCATCTTCGGACTCTCCTCGACGCTCTCGACGAACCTCTTCCACGGACTCGTCGCCCACGGCGTCCCCGTCGCGCAGGCGGCGCACGCGTCGCACCTGCCGCCCATCGCCACGTTGTTCGCGGCGTTCCTCGGCGTCAACCCCATCGAGCATCTCCTCGGGGCGAGCACCCTCGCTCAGCTCAGCTCCGCTCAGCGCGCGACGCTCCTCGGCCACAGCTTCTTCCCGACGCTCATCGGTTCGTCCTTTCGCGCGGGTCTGCACGCGGCGCTCGACTTCGCGATCGTCGCCAGCCTCCTCGCTGCGGCGGCGTCGTGGGTACGCGGCGCCAAGGAGGACGAACCCGCCGCCCGAGTGACCCACGACGCCGTCGACACCGTCGACGTCATCATCACCGACTAGCGCGACTCCTCCTGCTGGATCAATTGGGCGACGCGTGCGCTCCAGTCGCGCTCGGTGCTCTCGCCCCGGGCGTGCAGCGCCGCTCGCTCGGCGCGCAGCGTCGCCGCCACGCGGCCCAGGCCCGGCGGTAGGGTCTGCTCGAGGCGACGACGGATCCATTGGGCCAGCGAGGGCGAGGCCCCCGATGTCGAGACCGAGACGACGACGTCGCCGTCGCGGTGCACCGAGGTGAAGTAGAAGTTGCAGCGCGAG
>JAGXBH010000023.1 GCA_018971185.1 Acidobacteriota bacterium | reverse complement strand
CGCTAGCCAAAGCTGAGGTCACAGTTGGCGTAGCTGCCGAGGCGACACCAGCCCCCACTAGTGATAGGCCGCCGAACAGGGTGACGCCCGTTAGGGCTGCCACTCCCCACCGGCGGATTGATGGCAATCTATTCATAGGCCCTCCTTGGGCATTCTGTCCTGAGGAAAATCAGGGGTTCCATTACGGACACCATACATCCGGTGACCAACTGCTTTATTGCTCCCAAGGGAACACGGCTAATAGTAACAGCCTCTCCTGGTCATTGCAATTATTGGGTCGCCAAATCCCTAACGATTCGCAGGTTTAGACCGGTCCACACCAATCTCACATTCATCTCACACTCGAGGTAAAAAAGTGACCACTCGGGACAGATGATGTTCGATCGTGTGATGTGCGCATCAATCTACACGACGACGTATCGTGTCGCCACGATCTGAGCGAAACTCTTCACTCGCGGACGTCACTCACTGCTCGAAACAGCTCCCACCCTCGAAGATCGATCGTGGAAGATTTCCCTTGCGCGCGCTGGGTACGCGACGAACGAGTGTCACTGTTCAGATGTCTTTATCGCTTGTTGTTCCGGGCCCTGGCGCGGGCACGACGCAGACTCCCGCTGCCCTCATCGGGCGCGTCAGACCGACCGTGGATCAGCACGGCGACGACTGGCGGTCCACCTGGTCCGTGTTCGAGGCGCCACCACCATTTCTGCTTCCACTCTGGCACGATTCAACCCCAAGAATCGCCGCAATGTCACGGTCCACGACGTCACGCGACACTCAAACGTTGAGTAACGCACCGATGATCAACGCCGTCGCAAGAAGTCTCCTCATGACGTCGAAGGGCCAGATCAACGAGAACACGGTGGTATCGTGGGCGCGTGATGGGAGACCTCGAAGGTTCCGAGGCGCAGCCCCGGCCGCGAATCTCGCTCTGTTGCATCACCGGCGGCCCCTTGAACCAGGTGGCCGCGATCCTGCGACTCTACCGACCCGTGGTCGATGAGATCGTGGTCGCGGTCAACGGTAGATTCACCCTCGAGGAGCTCGATCCGTTGGTGGGGGTCGCCGATCGCATCGTGCCCTGCGAGATGCGCGCCGACTTCCTACAAGAGCGCTACCGCGCCTGGCTCTACGCGCAGTGTCGTGGCGAGTTCATCTGCACCGTCGATTCCGACGAGGTCCCCAGCGTGCGACTGCTGCACGCGCTGAAGGACCTCGCGAGCGCGCGCGACGTGGTCACCTATCTCACCGCGTGTCGCTGGTGCTTCCCCGACGTCGAACACTGGCTCGACGAGTATCCGTGGGAGCCCTCGTGGAAGATGATCCTGGTGCGCAACGACCCGGCGACGCTGCACATCAAAGGAGGTGTCCACGAAGGTGTCATGGCGGTGGCGCCGTATCGATTCCTCGAGTTGCCGATCTATCACCTGAGTGACGCGACGTTGACCCGGGCCCAGCGCGAGGCCAAGGTCGCCTTCTACGACACGCTCGACGGCGTCCAGCTCCTCGAGGACGGCCGACCGGTCAGCGAGGTCTTCTACCTCCCCGAGCGCTTCGCGCTCCACGAGCCCGCCGAGATTCCCCCCGAGGACGTAGCGCTGATCAACGAGGTCCTCGCGGCCGACATCTCGCGCGACCGCGTACTCGAACGCGAATCGGCCACCGACGAGCCCGTCGAACTGCTTCCCGACACCGTCCCCTACGAGACGATCCTGGCGTCCTGGCCGGAGCGACCTCTCTCACCGGGTGCCTACCACGTCGACATCGAACTACGCCGAGGACGCGCCGCCGCGCGCGACCTCGACGACCTGCGCCCCGGCGAGGTGCGCCAGATGATGGTGCGGGTGCGCAACGACGGCGACACGACGCTGCGTCGCGAATCGCGCAATCGCGTGGCGCTCTCGGCGAGGTTCTTCACCGTCGACGACCTCGGTCGACGCCTCCGGCTCGTGAGCGAGAGCGCTCGCTTCGCCTTCCCGGCCGACCTGCACCCCGGTCAGGCGACGTTGCTGCCCTTCGAAGTGACGGCACCGCAGTCACCCGGCGCGTACCTGTTAGTCGTCGACCTCGTCGAGGAGGGCGTTCGCTGGTTCGAGTCGGGCCTCGAGGTCGTCGTCCACGTCGTGCCCGCGGCTGCGACCAACGAGACACCGAGGAGCGAGGCATCGTCGTCGACGAGCGCTCGCGGTGCTCCGTCGAGGAGTCCCGTTGGGGTGAACTCTCGCGACCTGCGCGAACCCGCCTCGGTGCGCATCCAGAGCGTCCTGTTCTCGCCGTCGTCACGCGAGCTCGAACGCTTCGTCGGGTCGCTCGGCCACATGGTGCACCACTTCACGCGGCGACGACCCGAGGTTCCCGTCGCCGTGGCCCTCGCCGACAACTCGCCCGAGCCGGCCATCTCCCCCGAGGAGTTCGAGCAACTCCAGTCGTCCCTCGGCCTCAGCGGCGTGGTGTCCCTCTCCTACGCGCACTACCTGGACAATCCCGGTCACGGTGGCGCCCATAACCGTCTGTACCGCGACGCCGCCCCGGCTGACGCCGTCCTCGTCCTCAACCCCGACACGAGCCCCTCACCCACGCTGCTCGCTGACTTACTGGCCGCGATGCGCGACACGGTGGGCATCGTCGAAGCCCGCCAACTGCCCCTTGAACACCAGAAGGACTACGACCACCTGACCGGCGACACGAGTTGGGCCTCGGGCGCGTGCGCCCTCGTGCGGCGCGAGGTCTTCGAGTCGACCGGCGGGTTCGACGACGACGCGTTCTTCCTCTACTGTGACGACGTCGACCTGTCCTGGCGCGCTCGACTGGCCGGCTTCCGCGTCATCTACGAACCGCGCGCCACGTGCTTCCATGACAAGCGCCTCTCGGCGGCGGCGAAGGAGCGGCCGAGCGACACCGAGGTCCTGCACTCCGGGCTGGCCGGTCTACTGCTCGCCACGAAGTACTCGCGGCCCGACCTCGTCGAGAGCCAGTTACGTCACTTCGCGCATTCGTCCCTGGAGGTGCACGCGCGGATCGTCGAGGACTTCGAACGGCGACGAGACGCGCGACGACTACCCGACTCCCTGGACCCCCTCAACCGGGTGGCCGACTTCTCGACCTACGCCTACGCTCCCCTCAGATTCGACTATGACCGCTGAAGACGACCCCGTACCCGTGAGCGCCGGAGCGATCACTCGTGAGGACGCCGCCGCCGTGCGCCGGGTCCTGCGGGCCCTGAGCGCTGCGGCGGAGGGGCCGAGTGGACCCAGTGACGCCGAGCGCCCCACGGATGGGACACCCACGGGTGAGACCCCCACGGTGGAGTCGTCGGAGAGCGACAATATATATAGTCACGACGAGGAAGACGGTGGCGTCGAACTCAGCGTCATCTTGTTGGCCCACGACGCGGATCCCCGACTCGTGCGCGACGCGCTGGTCGCCCTCGACGCCCAGAGTGACGAGGGCTTCGAACTCCTGGTCACCGCGCCGTCCTTGCCCTCTGCACATTCTGCGACCGAAGAGACGTTGCGCCAGTTCCGCCGTGGTCGCGGAGACCGCGCACGCGTGGTCCCCGTGCTGGACCCGGCGCCACAGCGCGAACCCGGCAGCGTACCCGTCGAGTCCCTCGCTCGCCGCCTCGCCCTGCGCGAGGCGGGGTCGCAGGCGACCGGGCGATACGTGAGCGTCCTCGACGCCTCGAGTGTCGTCTTCGCGCACTACGCCGCGACGCTCCTCGGACTCGCCCGCAGGTCCTCGGCGGCGGTGCTTCGCGCGCGCGCCCTCGCCCAGCCCATGCGCCACCTCGAGTGGCGCGGCACCGTCCCTGCCACGGCGGACGGCTACGAGCCCGTCGGCGGCGCGCGGCGCGCCTCCGCGGAGCGTCTCAACGTCCTCGAACACCTCCTTGAGCCCTCGACGCCACCGGGAAGCTACGCCATCGCGCGCGAGCACTTCGCCGCGGTCGGGCCAGAGCTGGACGAGGATGAGGCCCTCGCCGAGGCCGCCCTCCTCGGCGGGGTCGCCGAGGCGAGCGAGGTCATCGTCCTGCTGCGCCGTTTCGAGCCTGAGGTCACGAGCGAGGACTGACCTCCTCGGGTGGCCTACGGCAACGATTCGCCGCGAGAGACCCGTTCGTCGATGAACTGACGAATACGCTGGGTGGGGTGTTCAGGTCCCGCCCCTCCCCGTACGCCGTGACGCCGCACACCGCAGCGTTACTGCGCGCGCTCGGTGTCTACCTCCACAAGGTCGATCCGTCCCTCGCCGACCCGGTGACGATCGCCGGCGACGACACGTCGGGCGTCTCGGACGCGGCCGACAACACCGACCTGGCGGTCGTCCTCGGACCACAGAGCGAGCGTTCCCTGCGTCGCCTGGCCCAGCGCACGCGACTGCGGCGCTCATTCTCCGGCGGGGTCGCCGCCAACAAGGAGAACGACGAGTACGCCCCGATCACCCTGCTCGATCACTGGGACCCGCGCGCCGTTGGACCGCGGCGCGCCTCCTTCGACGTCTTGGCCATCGTGACGGCCTTCAACGAGGCCGACGTCATCGAGCAGCTGCTGGAACGCCTGACCTCGGGTCACGTACGCGTGCACGTCATCGACAACTGGTCGAGTGACGCGACCCCCGACATCCTGAGCGACTTCGCCGCGCGCAGCGCCGTCACCTGGGAGCGGTTCCCCGCCTCGGGCGACACCGGACACTTCGAGCTCGAACGACTCCTGCGGCGCGTCGAGGAAGTCGCCGCCGACTCCGGGGCGGACTGGGTGATCCACCACGACGCCGACGAGATCCGCGAGTCCCCGTGGCCCGGCGTGTCGCTCGTCGACGCGCTCTGGGCCGTCGAGCAATGGGGCTATAACTGCATCGATCACACGGTCATCAACTTCCGCCCCGTCGACAACTCCTGGTCACCCGGCGACGACCTCGCCTCGTCGTTCCCGTGGTGCCAGTTCGGGGATACGCCGGCGGACTTCTTGCAGATCAAAGGGTGGAAGCCCCAGGCGACCCGCCTCACGATGGCGAGCAACGCCGGACACCAGGTCGACTTCGAGGGACGTCGGGTCTTCCCCTATAAGTTCCTGCTGCGTCACTACTCGATCCGCTCCCAGGAGCACGGCGAGCGCAAGATCCTGCGCGAGCGCCAGCCGCGCTGGAGCCCCGAGGAGCGCGCCAAGGGGTGGCACGTGCACTACGACCACTACGACGAGGAGACGTCGTTCCTCTGGCCGGTCGAGGGCCTGCTGCGCTGGGGGACCATCGACGAGCAGTACCTCCTGGCGCGCCTGACCGGAGTGGGGATGCCCAACAATCCCTGGTCGGGAGAAGGTCCGGTCGATGTCTGAGTTGAGCGCGAGGAGCGCAGCCCGACGTCGCGCCCATCACGGCGGAAGCCTCACGTGAGCGACTCGAGCGAGCAGCGCGACCCCTCCGTGGCCGACCCCGCAGCCGACCATATGGCCGACCCCGTGGCGAACCCCGCGCCGACGACCGACACGGGCGGCGTGACGCTGACGGTGCCCGCCGGCGCGGCGCGCTTCGTCACGTGGTCGCCGCCCGGCCACTTCTACTCGCCCGTCCCCGACCTCGTCGAGATCACCGACGACGCCGAGCGCCTCTTCGTAGCGCGCGAGAGCCTCGAGGGGATCGACCTTCGAGTGGCGGTCCAGCTGGAGAACTTCCGCGAACTCGCGCGTCTCGCGCGCGAGGCGCCGATCCCGGCCTCGCCCACGGCGACGACGCGTTACGGCACCGACAACCTGAACTACGGCGTGGGCGACGCCTCGATGCTGCAGTCCATGCTGCGCCGTCTGCGACCGCGGCGCTACCTCGAGGTGGGTAGCGGTTGGAGCACCGCGCTCGCGCTCGATACCAGCCTGAACTTCCTCGACGGCTCGATGTCGGTCACGGCGATCGAGCCCTACCCCGAGTTGTTGATGAACTGCTTGCGCAGCGGCGACCCCGTCGAGGTGCTGGCCCGACGGGTCCAGGAGGTCCCCCTCGCGCGCTTCTGCGAACTCGAGGCCAACGACGTGCTCTTCATCGACTCCTCGCACGTGCTCAAGACCGCCAGCGACGTGCACTACCTCTTCACCAGCGTGCTACCGGTCCTCGCGACGGGCGTGTACGTCCACGTGCACGACATGTTCTGGCCCTTCGAGTACTTACGCCACTGGATCGAGGAGGGTCGGGCCTGGAACGAGTGCTACCTGGTGCACGCCTTCCTGCTCTACAACGACACGTATCAGATCGAGTTGTTCAACCATTACCTCGGCCAGTGTCACCGCGAGATCATTGAAACGGAACTGCCCGCGATGCTCGAGAACACCGGGGGGGCGCTCTGGCTCAAGCGCGCTCGCTGAGCGAATCCCTCGGCTCGCCCCCGAGCGAGCAGCCCACCCGAGACGTCCACGCTGAGCCCAGTGTGGCGTCCGAGCCTTTATCGGCCGATCACGACTCACGTTGCTCGTCGCGTCATCGTGGCCGACGGGTCTCGCGACAGCACCACGACGGCGAGTGCACTGGTCGGTCGATCCCACGACTCCTGGTCCGCAGGTCAGTCGCCGCCCTCGGAATTCTCACTCGACGGGAGTCTCGACGAACAGTCCCAACGCGCGCGCGGCGTCCGCCATCCTCACGTCGTAGGTCACCACGCTGCGAAGTTCATCGCCCACGAGGAGGGCGGTGGCCAAATGGATGGCGTCCAAACTGCGAATGCGCTGGCCCGGCGCGAGTCGGGCCGCGCTCTCGATGACGCGAGTTCCGACGCCGACCTGGTCAATCCGGTCGAACTGGCGACGCACCAACTCAAGCGCCTCAGGGCCACCCGCGAACACCGCCCGCGCGACTTCGACCCTCGCCAGAGCGCTCGTCACGAAGCTATCCGCGTCGTGGCGCAGGTGCGTTTGCAGAGCGAGAGACTCCGCCTCACGTTGCACGAGTTTGACCAGCGCGGACGAGTCGAGATAGATCCTCAACGCTCGCCTTCGCGCGAACGTCGGAGTTCCTCCGAGGCCCGTAGGCCGAAGTCTCTCGGCGGATCGTCACTGAAGGGAGTGGGGTCGACCGCCCTCTCGACTTCACCATTCGCGACCATCTCGTCCCAACGGTCGCTCGGGTTTGGAACAAGCAGCGCGACGGGACGGCCGTGGTCGGTCACTTGGATCGTCTCTCCCTGGGCCACCCGCGCGAGGTAGCGACTGGCATTCTGTCGCAACTCGCGAACTCCGATCCTCTCCATGTGCTACATGGTAGCACAAGTAGCGATGTCCGGTTCTCGTCCTCCAGCGGGCCCCGCGGCTCTCCGGTCGGAGTTCGTGGCCCTGAGTCTCTGCAAATACCCGAAGATTCCTCTCGAGTGGCCCTTGAACGCCGTCGCCCGACGTCGACGAGCGCCCGCGCTCGTTGCGTTACCCAACCCCGAGGTGACGATTGGTCTCGCCTGTTCCTTGGCCTCGAATACGACCACTACCTCGCCACTTGGCAAGGTGCCCCCGACCCAAGAGATGAGTCGTCACGGCGACGCGCGGTCCTCCCAGTGCCTCCTCACAACCCTTGGCACCGCGATCTCTCCCCTCTGGCGTCACCCCAGTCACATCGAGGCTCAATTCGCTGATCACCCGAGCGTCTCGCTAGCCTCACTACGGTGACCAACGCGAAGCATCCGAGCACTCACCCGTGGCTGAGCGCCGATCTGATTCGCAAGTCGGTGGGTACCCTCACCTTCCAGCGAGGCCTGCGTTACGCGACGCCACACCGTGTCACTCTCTTGGACCGGGGGAATCCCCTGGTCGCGCGGGTGCAGGGTAGCGCCGAGGATCCCTACGACCTCGTGGTGAGCTTCGACGCCAACGCTCGGAGTTTCTCGGGCCATTGCACCTGCCCGATGATGTTCAACTGCAAGCACGTGACGGCGGCGCTCCTTCTCTTGATTCATGTGGACGAAACATCGGCCCAGCGTCCCGTGGCCGAGTGGGAACGACATCTACAACCACTGATGTCGAGGGCCACCGCGGCGCGAGAACTTCATGAAGTAGCGGTCATGTTCAATCTCAAGACCATCGCGGACTCACTTCGACTCACGATGCGTCCGGTGGTTCGCAACGCCAAGGGAACCTGGGCGAAGTCACCGGTGAACTGGCATACATTCGTCTCACCGAGGAACTACTCATTCGACGTCGATCCGCCGGTCCACCGCGCGCTCCACGAGATCTTTCTCCTGTACCGCGCGGTCTCGTCGTCGTACTACACCCCGGCAATTGGCGAAATGCGAATTGACGACTTCGCGTCGTCGGGTCTGTGGTCGTGTCTGTCGGACCTGCGCCGCCTCGGCGTGGCCTTCATCGACGCGACCAAGGAGCATCGCCCCGTCGAACTCCTCTCCTCCCCCTCGACGGTGTCCCTGGACGTCACCGACATCCAGGATTCGCTCGTCGTGACGCCGATGATCGCTCTCGGTCGGGCCATGGTCGCGACCGAGGAAAGTACCGCGTCAGACCGCGACGCAACATCGCCAGTCACCACTGCCCCCACTGACTCCACTGCCCCCGCGTTACCCTCGGCCTACATCTTCCTCGGTCAGCCGGCGCACGGCATCGCCGTCTGGAAGCAGAGTGCGGAACCGGTCGACCCCCCGCGTGAACTAAGAATCGGTCCGCTCGAACTCGCCCTCGGCAATGAGGTGCGCCGACTCTTCGAAGCGACGGGCGAACTCGTGATCCCCGCCAATGATCGCGCCCGCTTCGTGCGCGAGGTGTACCCGCTCCTTCGTCGAGCGATTCCCGTCAGTTCCCTCGACGGCACCTTCCAGCCACCGTCGACCACCGTGACCCTGCGACTCACCTGCACGAGTCCATCGCCCGACGTCGTGAACCTGCAGTGGAACTGGCGCTACCAGACGGGGCCGGAGATCGAGACGCTGACGCTGTGGTCCCAGGACCCGCGAGAGGTGCGCGAGCACGACGCGGAGCGACGCGTGCTGGACGGACTCTATGAGGTCGCCGATTCTCTGCGTGGGGTGAACCTTGAGGGACCACTGCGACGCTTCGCGGAGAGCCAGGTCCTCACCGGCATGTCGGCGGTGCGCTTCGTCGAGGACGACATGGCACTGCTACAGGCGCTCAACGGTCTTGAGGTGCTGGTCGAAGGGTCCCTGCCGCGTTTCGCGGAGTCAACCCACACGCCTCGAGTGCGCGTGTCGGGCACGCCCTCGACCGACTGGTTCGACCTCGACGTCTCGGTGCAGGTCGGTGAGGAGACGGTACCCCTGCGAGCGCTCTTCGTGGCCCTGGCGCGCGACGAGAGCCACCTCCTCTTGCCGAGCAGGACGTACTTCTCGCTCGATCGGCCCGAGTTCACGACACTGCGAGAACTGATCGATGAGGCCGCGGAGTTGACCCCTTCCGAGACGGGAGCGTTGAGGGTCAACCGTTACCAGGCCAGTTGGTGGGAGGAACTCGAGGCCATCGCCGAGTTGAGCGCGGCGGCGACCCAGTGGTCAGACTCAATTGCGGCCCTGCGCGACGTGGAGTTCACAGTTGCGCACGTACCCTCGAACGTGCAGGCGAACCTGCGGCCCTACCAACGCGTCGGCTTCGAATGGATGTCCTTTCTCTACGATCACGCCCTCGGGGGCGTGCTGGCGGACGACATGGGTCTCGGCAAGACGCTCCAGACCATCGCGGTTCTCGCGCGAGCACGCGAACTCGACCCCGCGGGCGCTCCGTTCCTAGTCGTGGCGCCCACCAGCGTGACCCACAACTGGGTGGCCGAGTTTCGGCGCTTCGCGCCGTCGCTAGCGGTGGTCATGGTCGAGGCCACGTCGGGCCGAGGCGAAGGGCCCACCGTGGCGTTCCAGCACGATGGCGCAGCGGTGATGGTGACCTCCTACGCGCTCTTTCGACTCGACTTCGCGAGCTATCAGGAGCTTCCGTGGTCGGGTCTGATCCTCGACGAGGCGCAATTCATCAAGAATCACCAGTCCAAGGGTTACGCCTGCGCCCGCCAGCTCTCGACGCCCTTCAAGCTGGCGTTGACCGGCACGCCCCTCGAGAACAACGTAATGGAACTCTGGTCACTCCTCTCGGTCGTGGCTCCGGGCCTGCTCCCCGACGCGCGCCACTTCACCTCGTACTATCGCACGCCCATCGAAAGAGGCGGCGACCAGGCTCGACTGGCGCAACTACAACGACGGATCCGCCCGTTGATGCTACGCCGTACCAAGCAGGAGGTCGCCGTCGATCTCCCCGCCAAGATCGAGCAGGTGATCGAGCTCGACCTCAATCCAAGGCATCGTCGCCTCTACGACACGCAACTGCAGCGCGAGCGCAAGAAGGTGCTGGGTCTGCTCGACGACGTCCAGAAGAACCGTTTCAAGATCTTCGCGTCACTGACGCTGCTGCGACAACTGAGCATCGATCCCTCGCTGGTGGACGAGAAGCACTCCCACGTCCCCTCCACGAAGCTCGACGCCCTGATGGAACAGATCGACGAGATCATCGCGGGGGGCCACCGGGTGCTGGTCTTCAGCCAATTCACGAGGTTCCTCGATCGAGTCCGCTCTCGACTCGACGCACACCACGTGCCATATTGCTACCTGGACGGTTCGACGCGGCGCCGAGAGCGCGTTGTCGAGGAGTTCCGACACGGCGAGGCTCCCGTCTTCTTGATCAGTCTCAAGGCCGGAGGGGTCGGCCTCAATCTCACCGAGGCCGATTACTGCATCATCCTCGACCCGTGGTGGAACCCCGCGACCGAGGCTCAAGCGGTGGACCGCACTCATCGCATCGGTCAAACGAAGTCGGTCGTCGTCATTCGCTTCGTCGCGACCGACACCATCGAGGAGAAGGTCATGGCGATGAAGGCGCGCAAATCCGCCCTCGTGGCCAGCGTGCTCGAGGGCACCTCCACCAACACCGCGTCGATCACCGCCGACGATATCCGGTCCCTCCTGAGCTAAGGAGTTGGTCGCGACGAGTCGTCGCCATCGACGCCGCGGTCGTCTTTGGCGACGGAGAGCTGGATAAAGTCGCTGTCGTCTCACCTGTCGGCCCTCCGAAGTCTCGCAACTTCACGTCGAGGTCGTTTCGATGGTCGTTCCATGACGCTCTCACGGCCCGAGGACCATCGCGTCGCACGCGGGCGAAAAGTGGACCTGACACGGTGTCGCCGTGGGCACCTCCCATTCCATCTCTATTTTGAACTCACGCGAGATCCTCAGGGTGCGGGGACCTGAGGGTGGTCGATACCCCGGGACTACCCGCCAGGTAGTAGCGAGAGAGTCGTTCGCGGGCCCGAGAGATTCCCACGCGACCCGAGCGTCGTACGTCGGCCTCGCGCGATGACATCTCGAAGGTCACGCGGGCGCCCGGCACGCAACAGTCACGGCCATCATCGTCACCCGTGACACCAAGGTGCCTCGTCAGTCGCCCCGGACCCGCCAACGCACCCGCTGGCACGACCCCCCGCGGGTCGTCACTTCCGACGAGAGGCTCCGCGCCTCGCAGCAGTACCGCGCTCGCCAGATCCGATCGCTGGGTGACCACGTTCATGCACCAGTGAAGCCCGTAGATCCGGTAGACGTAGAGATGCCCGGCGGGGCCGAACATGGCGTCGTTCCTCGCGGTGCGCCCCCGGAAGGCGTGCGAGGCCGGGTCGTCCTCGCCCCCGTACGCCTCGGTCTCGACGAGACGCACTCTGGTGCTCCCCTCGTCGTGACGCACGATCATCACGGCGCCAATGAGGTCGTGAGCCACCTGGTCCGGGGGACGCTCGAAGAAGGAGCGCTCGATTGGCCCCCTCGAAGACTTCGCGATGGTCACCCTCCTCGGCGTCGTCGCCGCAGCGCATCTCTACCTTGAGGCGACGATAGCGAAGGCGGATTCACATCGTCATCTCTGTACTCAGTCTGATTCTTGAACGTGTCGGGATTCTGCGCTACTCTCGGTGCGTGTCGCTCACCCCCGCCGAGACGTTGCGCCGCCACGGACTCCAGGCGACCGCTCAGCGACTCGCCGTGTTGCGTGCGGTCGCCAGTCAGCCCCACATCACGGCCGACGACGTCGCGGCGGTGGCCGCGGTGCAGATCGGCACCATCTCGCGCCAGGCGGTCTACGACGCCCTCAACGCCATGGTCCACAAGGGTCTCGTAAGACGGATCCAGCCCATCGGCTCGCCCGCGCGCTACGAGGACCGTGTCAATGACAACCACCACCACCTGATCTGTCGGATCTGCGGCTCGGTCGTCGACGTGGACTGCGCGGTCGGGGCGGCGCCGTGCCTGACCGCCCAGGACGACCAGGGCTACGAGATCGACGAGGCCGAGGTCGCCTACTGGGGTCGCTGCCCCGAGTGCGCCGCCGACGACGAGGTGTCCGGCGAGAGCCCCGCGCCCAGAACTGCACCCAGAATTGCGCCCAAGAGTGCGCCCAAGAGTGCACCCAGAAGTGCGCCCCGAGGAGGCGCGCGCCGTAGCGACGACGTCGCGTGAGGATCACCCGACTCTCGACGAACCCGACAATCATCATTCGACCATAAGGAGAGATACACGATGGAAAACGACAACAAGTGCCCGTTCCCCGGCGGGGCCAACACCCGCGCGAGCGAGGCGCGACCCAACGCCCAGTGGTGGCCCAACCAGCTCAACATCAAGATCCTCCACCAGAACTCCCCGCTGGCCAACCCCATGGACGAGGATTTCGACTACGCCGAGGAGTTCTCGACGCTCGACCTCGAGGCCGTCAAGGCCGACATCAACGCCGTGATGACCGACTCCAAGTCGTGGTGGCCCGCCGACTTCGGGCACTACGGTCCCTTCTTCATCCGCATGGCCTGGCACAGCGCGGGGACCTACCGCATCGGTGACGGTCGCGGCGGCGCCGGCTCGGGCGCCCAACGATTCGCGCCGCTCAACAGCTGGCCCGACAACGTCAACCTGGACAAGGCGCGTCGCCTGCTCTGGGGCGTGAAGCAGAAGTACGGCCGCAAGCTCTCCTGGGCGGACCTGATCATCCTGGCGGGCAACTGCGCCCTCGAATCGATGGGTTTCACGACCTTCGGCTTCGCGGGGGGACGCGTCGACATCTGGGAGCCCGAGGAGGACACCAACTGGGGTCCCGAGGCGACGTGGCTCGGTGACGAGCGCTACCGCGGGGACCGCGAACTCGACGATCCCCTCGGCGCGGTCCAGATGGGCCTCATCTACGTGAACCCCGAAGGACCCAACGGCAACCCCGACCCGCTCCTGGCCGCACGCGACATCCGCGAGACCTTCCGGCGCATGGCGATGAATGACGAGGAGACCGTCGCCCTGATCGCCGGGGGCCACACCTTCGGCAAGACCCACGGCGCCGCCAACCCCGAGGAGTACGTCGGTCGCGAGCCCGAGGCCGCGCCCTTAGAGGAGCAGGGACTGGGCTGGCACAACACCCTGGGCACCGGCAGCGGCGTCCACACGATCTCGAGTGGACTCGAGGGGACCTGGACCACGACGCCGGTGCGCTGGAGCAACAACTTCTTCGACAACCTCTTCGGCTTCGAGTGGGAGTTGACCCGGAGCCCGGCGGGCGCCCAGCAGTGGACGCCACGCGACGGGGCGGGGGCGGGCACGGTGCCCGACGCCCACGACCCCAGCCGATCGCACGCCCCGACGATGCTCACCACCGACCTCGCGCTGCGCTTCGACCCGGTGTACGAGCCGATCTCGCGTCGTTTCCACGAGAACCCCCAGGAGTTCGCCGACGCCTTCGCCCGGGCGTGGTTCAAGTTGACGCACCGCGACATGGGTCCCTACGTCCGCGGCCTGGGTTCCCTCGTCCCCGCCGAGGCGCAGCTCTGGCAGGACCCCGTCCCCGCGGTGGACCACGAGCTGATCGGCGCCAAGAAGACGGCGGAGCTCAAGGCCAAGATCCTGGCCTCACCCTTGAGCGTCTCGCAGTTGGTCCGAACCGCCTGGGCCTCCGCGTCGACCTTCCGCGGCACCGACAAGCGCGGTGGCGCGAACGGGGCGCGTCTGCGCCTCGCGCCCCAGAAGGACTGGCCGGTCAACGACCCCACCGAACTGGCCACCGTGCTCTCCACCTTGGAGGGGATCCGTCGAGAGTTCAACGACGCCCAGAACGGTGACAAGGCGGTCTCGCTGGCCGACCTCATCGTGCTCGGCGGCGCGGCGGCCATCGAGCGCGCCGCGAAGGACGCGGGGATCGACGTCGAGGTCCCCTTCGTCCCGGGGCGCACCGACGCCACCCCGGAGCTGACCGACGTCGAGTCCTTCGCCGTGCTCGAACCCACCGCCGACGGTTTCCGAAACTACCTCGGCGCCGGACAGATCAAGTCGGCCGAGGAGCTGCTGCTCGAGAAGGCGCACCTGCTGACCTTGAGCGCCCCCGAGATGACCGTGCTGGTGGGTGGACTGCGTGCCCTCAACGCCAACGCGGCGGGCTCCTCCGTCGGGGTCCTCACCGAGCGTCCCGGGACCTTGACCAACGACTTCTTCGTGAACCTGCTCGACACCGAGACGCAGTGGTCGCCCGACGAGTCGGCGCAGACCTTCGAAGGTCGTGACCGCGCCAGCGGTGCGCTCAAGTGGACGGCGAGCCGCGTGGACCTGGTCTTCGGCTCGAACGCGCAACTGCGCGCCATCGCCGAGGTCTACGCCAGTGACGACGCGCGCACGAAGTTCGTTCGCGACTTCGTGAGCGCGTGGGACAAGGTCATGACCCTCGACCGGTTCGACCTGGACTGAGGACCCTCGAGACGACGAGGCCCGGTCGTGGCGATCGCCGCGACCGGGCCTCGTCGTCTCCACCGCGCGCTTGCACCTCAGGGTGGGCTCGCGCGAGGGCACACGCTGGGGATCGATCAGGCGAAGTAGTGACCGGCGTCGAGGTCCTCGAGGAGCGACGGGTGCTCCACGCGCCACCCCAGACGCTCGCGCGTGAGGAGGTTCGACGTCGGGTTGTCGAGTTGCACGAGGAGGCCGAGGAAGCCGAAGTGCTCCATGGCTTGCTCGGGCGTCACGCTGACCACGGGTAGTTCGAGGTGTCGGCCCAGAGTCTCAGCGATGAGGCGAAAGGGTACCCCCTCGTCCCCGACGCCGTGCCAGTGGCTGTTGGCCGGGGCGTCCTCGAGGGCCCGACGGAAGAGTCGCGCGGCGTCGAGGCGGTGCACCGCGGGCCAGCGATTCTCGCCCGTGCCGACGTAGGCCGCGACGCCCTTCTCACGGGCGATGCTGATCAGTCGCGCGATGAAGCCCTGATCACCCGGTCCGTGCACCGTGGGGGCGAGTCGCACCGACGAGGTGCGCACGTCGCGCTCGGCCAGCGCGGCCAGCGCCCTCTCGGAGTTGATCCGCGGACCCGCAAGCTCGGCCTCGTCGTCCTCGGTGCCCGCGCGACCCAGCGGCGTGGCGAATCCGAAGGACAACAGCAGTGTGCCCGAGGCGATGACCAGGGGCCGGCCGGTGCCGGCGAGGGCGTCGCCCATCGCGTTCACCGCGCGCAGGTCCCCCTCGCCCGCCGCGGTCATGTCGACGAAGTCGTGGTTGTAGGCGAGGTGGATCACGCCGTCACTCTTCGCCGCGCCCTGCGCCAGGCTCTCGAGGTCGTCGAGCGAACCCCGGTGGACGTCGTATCCCCGCTGGGCCAGTGTGTTCGCCGACTCGTCGGTGCGCGCGAGGGCGAGAACCTGGTGGCCAGCCTCGCTCAGGTCGCGACCGAGCGCCGTGCCGATGAAGCCACTGGCTCCGGTGACGAAAACTCTCATACTGCCTCCTCTGTGAGGTCGTCGCGCACGCACACGTGCGCACGACGTTGATGTCATTAACTGTCATCAGTGTAGCACGCGATGTCATTGACTGTCATCACGTACGATGGTCCCATGGGCAGATGGGAGCCGAACGCGAGAGGGCGACTCGAGAAGGCCGCGATGACCCTCTACCTCGAGCGCGGCTTCGAGGAGACCACGGTCGCCGAGATCGCCGAACTGGCGGGGCTGACCGAGCGGACCTTCTTTCGCCACTTCAGCGACAAGCGCGAGGTCCTGTTCGCGGGGGCGGGGGCGCTCCAGGAGCTGATGGTGAGCGCGGTGCGCGCGGCGCCCGCCTCCCTCTCGCCCTTTGACGTCGTCGCCCGCGCCGTCGTCGCGGCCGGTGACGCGATGGGACCCGGGCAAGAGCGCGCCCTGCTGCGCCAACGCGTCATCGACGCGAACGACGACCTCAAGGAGCGTGAGCTGATCAAACTCGCCGCCCTCGGTCGCGCACTGGCCCACGCACTGATCGAACGCGGCGTCGACGACCCGGTGGCCAGCCTGGCCGCCGAGGCGGGGATCGCGGTCTTTCGCGTCGCCTTCGAGAGATGGGTGCGCGGACCCGCCGACGCCGATCTGTCCGACGTCATCGACTCCTCGATCGCGACGCTGAGCGTGATCACCCAGGCGCGCGAACCGGGCAAGCGCCAGGACCACGGGTGAACGCCCCCGCGAACGACCAGTACGACGCCTTCGCCCCGTTCTACGACGCGGTCAACGGCGAGCCCGAGGAACTGGTCGCGCAACTCCTCGACGTCATCTCGCGCCACGCACCGGCCGCGCGCCGCCTGCTCGAACTCGGTTGCGGCACCGGGGCGGTCCTCGCCGGCCTCGGCTCGGGACTCGAACGCACCGGCGTCGACCGATCGGCGCGCATGCTCGAGCACGCTCGGCGCCGATGCCCGGACGTGCGTCTCGTCGAGGGTGACATCACCACCTTCACCCTCGGCGAGCGATTCGACGTGATCATCTGCGTCTTCGACACCCTCAATCACGTGACGTCGACCGACGGGTGGCGCGACGTCTTCGCCCGGGCCCACGAGCACCTGAGCGAGGGTGGTCTGCTCGTCTTCGACCTCAACACCGTCGGGCGCCTGCGCGACCTCGGCGACATGGCGCCGTGGGTCTACGACTTCGACGGCCACACCCTGGTGATGGACGTCGACTTCCGCGACGAGCCCCTCGCGGTCTGGGACATCCGTATCTTCGAGCACCTCACCGGTGCGACCTATCGACTGCACCACGAGCGCATCGTCGAGCTCGGTGTGGGTCTGGCCGAGGTCCGCGCCATGCTCGCGACGCACTTCGAGGTCCTCGAGGAATCCGACACGCGCGGCGCGCCACCGACCGACGACTCCGTGCGCGCCCTCCTGGTGGCCCGACGTCGTCAGTCGACGAGCGCGTCGGACTGAGCGGACCCGTCGCCCGCCTCCGGGTCCGCGCGGCGCGCGAGGACCCAACCCGGCCGCGCGAAGTGGCAGGTGTAGCCCTGGGGGAAACGCTCGAGGTAGTCCTGGTGCTCGGGCTCGGCCTCCCAGAACTCCCCGGCGGCGCTCACCGCGGTCACCACCGGCCCCGGCCAGAGTCCCGACGCGTTGACGTCGGCGATGGTGTCCTCGGCCACGCGGCGCTGCTCGTCGTCGAGATAGAAGATGGCCGAGCGGTAGCTGGTGCCGCGGTCGTTCCCCTGGCGGTTGAGCGTCGTCGGGTCGTGGATCTGGAAGAAGAACTCCAAGATGTCGCGGTAGCTCGTGAGCGAGGGGTCGAACACGATCTCGATGGCCTCGGCGTGGGTGCCGTGGTGGCGATAGGTCGCGTTCGCGACGTCACCGCCGCTATAGCCCACCCGCGTGCTCAGAACCCCGTGGCGTCGACGGATGAGGTCCTGCATCCCCCAGAAGCACCCTCCGGCCAGAATCGCCTTCTCGGTCACGTCACTCATTTCTCCTCCTTCGCGCCCTCGAGGAGGCGTCGGTACTGGCCGTAACCGGCGTCGTCGAGATCCTCGTACGCTACGAATCTAAGGGCGGCGGAGTTGATGCAGTACCGCCGCCCGCCGTCCGCCGCGGGCCCGTCGGCGAAGACGTGGCCGAGATGCGAGTCTCCCCGGGCCGAGCGCACCTCGGTGCGCACCATCGACAATGTGACGTCGAGTCGCTCGTCGAGGTGACCGGGCTCGAGGGGCGCGGTGAAGCTCGGCCAGCCGCACCCGCTGTCGTACTTCTGGGTCGAGGCGAAGAGCGGCTCCCCCGTGACCACGTCGACGTAGATGCCCACCTCGTGATGATCCCAGAACTCGTTGTCGAACGCCGGTTCGGTGGCGTTCTCCTGGGTGACCTGATACTGGCGCGTCGTCAGACGCGCGAGGTCCTGCGCGCTGACCGTGTAGAGATCTGCCATGATGACTCCTCGCAAAGTTGGTTGCGGTACCGTCCCGCGAACCGTCGTGGCGTTACAGCGACGCGGGTGGCGGCGGGCGAGGACGGCGAACGCTCGTCGGTCGTTCGCCGCGGATCCGACCTCGCTCTCCTAGGCTCGTCACCGACATGTTGATCCGACTGATCCGACCCGACGAGTGCGAGGCCCTCGCCCAGATCACCGTGCGCGCGTACCGTCAACTCAACGGGGGTGGGCCGCTGGGTCCCTACGAGTCCGAGCTGGTGGACGTCGACGCGCGGCGACGCGACTCCGAGGTCTACGTCGCCCTCGAGGGTGACGCCCTGTTGGGCGGGATCACCTACGTGCCCGGACCCCACCACGCGATGGCCGAGTTTCGCGACCCCGACGCTTGCGGTATCCGGATGCTGGCCGTCGACCCGGACTCCCAAGGTCGCGGGGCCGGTCACCATCTGGTGTTGACCTGCGTCGCACGGGCCCGCGAGCAACGACGCGCGCGGATCATCCTGCACTCCGCACCGACGATGACCCGGGCCCAGGGGATGTACGCGAGGATGGGCTTCGTCGCCGCTCCCGAGCTCGATGAATACATCCACGAAGGTCCCTACGCCGAGGACGGACCGCTGCACCTACGCGCCTTCGTCCTCACCTGCTGAGTGGATTCTCGTCCACGTCGTCACTCGCGTCGTCGAACGCGCCCCCGCTGTCGCGGCTCAGGTCGCGCGACACCGGCACCACGTTCACGCCCGGCGCGTCCTCTGGTCGCGTCGCGCGGACCCCGCGGAGCACGACGCGGCGGCGTGGACTCACAGGAACTTCCAAGGAATTCGAGCGACTCGTCCCTCAACACGTCAGATTTAGCCTGTTCTTAATCCGGCGATACGCCCCCTTCACCATCGACCCACATAATGGGGTGACTCACCCGCAGTAGGAGGCATCATGGATTGGATCACCAACCCCGAGGAACCCAACGAGAACCCTACGTCGTCGCCCTCGAAGGAGAGCGCGTCGACCAGCGAGGGCGTGACGAGCACGCCCGACGCGACGGAGTCGACGACGACCACCGGCGCCACGGACACACCGAACGCGACGGACACACCGAGCGCCGCGGACACACCGAGCGCGACGTTCCCCCTCTACGAGGCCGACCCCGAGGTCGAGGAGGCGCCGCCCTTCGCCCGTAGTGCCTCTCGCCACAGCGCCAAGCGCACGGCGGTCATGGTCGTGGGGGGACTGGTCCTGGTCGCCGCCATCGGCGGGACCGGCTTCGTGATTGGACACTACGTCACTCGCTCCACGTCGCCGTCGGTGATCGGTGCCTTCCCGCGTGAGCAGTTCCCCGACTTCCCCTCCTTCGGATTCGGGAACGACCAGGGAGGCGGGTCGAACGTGACTCCGGTCGCGCCGACGACCACCCTGCCCGCCAACGCGCCCTCGAACGCCGCCGCGGCCAGGATCGCCGCCAAGGTCGACGCGGGGGTCGTGGACATCACTACCAGTTCCTCGTACCAGTCCTCGAGCGCCGCCGGTACCGGGATGATCCTCTCGGCCAACGGACTCGTGCTGACGAACAACCACGTGATCAACGGCGCCACCTCGATCAGCGTGCGCGTCGTGTCGACCAACAAGTCCTACAGTGCCAAGGTGTTGGGCTACAGCGTCTCCAAGGACGTCGCTCTGCTGCAGTTGGCCAACGCGTCGGGCCTCACGCCCGTGACGACAGCCGACTCGAGCAAGGTCAGCAAGTCCCAAGGCGTGGTGGCCATCGGCAACGCGGGCGGCGTGGGCGGCACCCCGAGTTACGCCCCGGGCGCGGTCGTCGCGACCAACCAGTCGCTGACCGCATCGGATCCGAGCAACCTGACTGGCTCGGAACAGTTGACGGGCATGATCCAGGTGATCGCCAACATCCAGCCCGGCGATTCGGGCGGTCCCCTGGTCAACACCAAGGGTGAGGTGATCGGCATGGACACCGCCGGCTCGTCCAATGGCTCGGGCTTCGGCTTCTCGAGTTCCTACTCCTCGACCACCCAGGGATACGCGATCCCGATCAACACCGCTCTGGCCGTGGTGCGGACCATTCAGAGCGGAACGAGCACCGCGAGCGTCCACGTGGGCGCCACGCCCATCCTTGGTATCGAGATCACCTCCAACGTGTCGGGCTTCGGTGATTTCGGTGCGACGCCGGTGTCGGGCGTGCAGATTGCGGCCCTGGCCCCGGGCACCCCGGCCGCGTCGTCGAGCCTGGCGGCCGGTGACGTCATCACCGCCATCGACTCCACGCCGGTGAGCAGCCCGACCCAGCTCTCCGCCGCGGTACAGAAGCACGCACCGGGCGATTCGGTCAAGGTCAGCTACACGACGCTGAGTGGGACATCATCGTCGGTTAACATCACTCTCATCGCGGGTCCGGCGCTCTAGCCGGGACGCGACCGACCGCAAGCGGGCGCAAGCGGAGAATGCACGACGGGCGGGGACGCGAGTCCCCGCTTTCGTGCGTCTCGGGGCGCGGGGGCCGGACGAGTCGCTCGACGTCGAGAAACTGACATCCGTGGAGGCGTCGGCGTCGAATAACCTTCGAACGACGGAGGACCGATGGATCAACTCGATGAGGCGGGCGACGCCCAACTCGTGACGATGATCGGGCGCTACCACGAGGGCGCCCTCGCCGAGGTGTACCGACGCCACGGCGGCGCGGTCTACGGTCTCGCCCGCAAGATCCTGGTCAACTCGGCCGAGGCCGACGACGTGACTCAGGACGTCTTCCTACGACTGTGGAACCACCCGGACCGGTTCGACCCGTCGCGCGGATCACTACGCTCGTTCCTCTTGAACGACTCGCACGGCCGGGCCGTCGACCTGATCCGCTCGCTCAACTCGCGCCGCGCCCGCGAGGAGCGCGAGGCCCACCGCTCCCCGGTCGGCGTCTACGACCTACAGCACCGGGTCTGGGACCTCGCGGTGGCCGAGGAGGTGCAGCGCGCGCTCACCTCGCTACCCCCCGAGGAACGCGAGGCCATCGAGTTGGCCTACTTCCAGGGCCACTCCTACGTCAAGGTGGCCGAGATCCTCGGTCAGCCCGAGGGAACCATCAAGAGTCGCATCCGTAACGGGATGCGCCGGATGCGCTCGACGCTCGTCGCCGTGGGCGTCCAGGGAGCCGAATGACCATGACCCACGAAGAAGCCCAGGAACTACTCGGTGCCTACGCCCTCGACGCGGTGGACGGGGACGAACGCGCCGCCCTCGAGCGCCACGTGAGCGAGTGCGTGCGGTGCGCGAGCGAACTCGACGGACTGCGCGAAGTGGCCGCGGCCCTGGGCAATCAGGGCGAGCCCGCGTCCCAGGAGCTGTGGGAGCGCATCTCCGCGCGACTCTACGACGACGTGGACGAAGCGCGCGTCCCCCCCATCCGCGCACTCGAGCTTCCTCACGCCGAACACTCGCCCTCTCGCGCACCCACACCGGTCAGCGCGCCGGTCGTCGCTCTGCGTGCGGCGATGTCGCGTCGCGCCCGTTTCGGTGCCGTGGTCACGGCGGTGGCCGCGGCCCTGCTGGTGGGCGTGTTGAGCGTCAGTCTCATCAACGCGAACAACCACGTGTCCCAACTCACCAACGCTCTCAACCTGGCCAGCCACAACGTCGTCGACGCGGCGCTCGAGACGCCGGGTCACGTCACCGTCACGCTGAATGACGCGCACAGCGTGAACGTGGCCAAGTTCGTGCTGCTGAACGGCCAGGGCTACCTGGTCTCGTCGCAGATGGGCACGCTGCCCACCGACAAGACCTATCAGCTGTGGGGCATCATCGACCACAAGCCCATCTCGATCGGCCTGATGGGGAACTCGCCGCACGAAGTCTCTTTCAGCGTCGAGGGCGCCCGGCTCCCGACCACGCTCGCGGTCACCATCGAGCCAGCGGGCGGCAGCGTCACCCCGACCTCGCCGATCGTCGCTTCGGGCACCATCAGCGCGTGAGACCACCTCTCGGATCTGGGCCAGGGAACCTGACCCGTCGAGGGCCTGGCTCAGCACACCGTCGTCGAGCCGCTCGTCACATCGACGTCGTCGCCCACGCGCCCGCTCACCGCTCGACCGAGCGACCCACGACGTGCGGGTGCACCGGCGACGCCGACGCACCCGCTGGCCGCGGGCAACTCGCCAGGGTCAATGCCCCAAGGCGCCGTTCTGGGTGACCGGACCCTGGTAGGACCAGGGGAAATCGATCCACTGATCGGTCTGCTTCCAGGAGTAGTCCGGCACGATCACCGACTGGGGCTTGTGGTAGAGCACGACCGAGCGCACCTCTCGCACGGTCTCGGCGCAGAAATCGGTCACCATCTTGAGGGTGTGGCCGGAATCGGCGACGTCGTCGGCGATCAACACCACCGCGCCCGAGAGGTCGACCTTGCTCGGCACCGGCGGGAGCACCACCGGCATCGCCAGTCGCTCGTCGATCCCGGTGTAGAACTCCACGGACATCATGAAGGCGTTCTTGACGCCGAGGGCGTAGCCCAGACCCGCTCCGAGGAAGAATCCGCCGCGCGCGATGCTGAGCACGATGTCGGGGGCGAAACCCGAGTCGCAGATCTCCTGGGCCAGTTGGCGAGTGGCGAGACCGAAGTCCTCGTAGGTCAGGTGCTCGCGTGAGGCCATGACTCGACGCTAGACGATTCGCCACGGGGACCCGACCAGGACCCACGACTAACTTCACGCGAGCGCATCGCGCACCGCGCGCCCCGGCGGGCGCGGTAGGTAGATTGCCAGTATGGACTACGTCAATCTCGGCCCCACCGGCCTCAAGGTGTCACGGATCACTCTGGGCTGCATGAGCTACGGGGACCCCGCGCGGGGCCGCCAGTCGTGGTCGATCGGCCGCGACGAGGCCTTCGCCTACTACCGCCAGGCGCTCGACGCCGGCATCAACTTCTTCGACACCGCCAACGTCTATTCCGACGGGTCCTCGGAGGAGATCACCGGGGAGGCCCTGTTGTCAATGGTGCCCCGCGAGGAAGTCGTCATCGCGACCAAGGTGAACGGTCGCATGAACCCGAGCGCCAACGGCATGGGCCTGTCGCGCAAGGCGATCCTCGCCGAGATCGACCACAGCTTGCGCCGGCTCGGCACCGACTACGTCGACCTCTACCAGATCCACCGATGGGACTACGAGACGCCGATCGAGGAGACCATGGAGGCCCTGCACGACGTGGTGCGCGCCGGCAAGGTGCGCTACATCGGCGCCTCGTCGATGTACGCCTGGCAGTTCGCCCAGGCCCTCTACGTCGCCGATCTCAATGGCTGGACCCGCTTCGTCTCGATGCAGAACTACTACAACCTGCTCTATCGCGAGGAGGAGCGCGAGATGCTCCCGCTCTGCGAGGACCAGGGCATCGGCGTGATCCCGTGGAGCCCCCTGGCCCGCGGCCGCCTGACGCGCCCCTGGGATTCGCAGACCGCACGTTCCGAGAGCGACGAGTTCGGCAACACCCTCTACGGCGAGGTCGACCGGCCGATCGTCGACGAGGTCAACCGCATCGCCGCCAGCCGCGGGGTGGCGCCGGCGCAGATCGCCCTGGCCTGGGTGCTGTCGAAGTCGGTCGTCACGAGTCCCATCGTCGGCGCCACCAAGGCCCACCACCTCGACGACGCCATCGCGGCGATGTCGATCAACCTCGACGACGACGAGGTCGCGGCCCTCGAGAGTGCGTACCAGCCACACGCGGTGATCGGGATCGCGAGCCCCTCGGCGAAACGCTGAGGACGGACATCGAGATGACCGGGGTGGTCCCCCTCTCGGTGCTCGACCTGGCCACCGTGGTCTCAGGCGGCACCCCCGCCCAGGCGCTGAGCGCCACGACCGAGATGGCGGTCGCCGCCGAGGAGTTGGGTTACCAGCGCTTCTGGGTCGCCGAGCATCACGCCATGCCCGCCGTGGCGAGTTCCGCGCCCGCGGTCCTCATCGCCCACGTGGCGAATGCGACGTCGCGACTGCGCGTCGGGGCGGGCGGAGTGATGCTGCCCAATCACGCGCCGCTGGTGGTGGCCGAGCAGTTCGCCACCCTCGAGGCGTTGCATCCGGGGCGCATCGACCTGGGACTGGGCCGCGCACCCGGCACCGACCACGTGACGGCCCGCGCCCTGCGCCGTCACGGGGACCTGCACGCCACGAGCTTCCCCCGCGACGTCCTCGAGTTGATCGGCTACCTCGAACCCGACGACGCGCCGGTCCATTCCGCGCCCACGCCCGGCGCGGGTTACCTCCCCCAGGTCTGGCTACTCGGTTCGTCCACCTTCAGCGCCCACCTGGCGGGCCAACTGGGACTGCCCTTCTCCTTCGCCTACCACTTCGCCCCCGACCTGCTCGACGAGGCGGTCGCGACGTATCACCGTGAGTTCCGGTCCTCGCGCTACCTCGCGACGCCACACCTGATGGTTGCGGCGTCAGTGATCTGCGCCGACGACGACGAACGCGCTCGCTGGTTGTCGGGCTCGAGCGCGCTCAACCTGCTCCAACGCGCCAAGGGGCGACCGGGTCCCCTGCCGTCGCCTGAGGACGCTCACGACGTCGCCCTGAGCGACGAGGAGGCCGCCTTCGTCGCCGCCTCGCTCGCCACCCACTTCATCGGCTCCGCGGACACCGTCGTGCGCGGCCTGCGCCAGCTGGTGGAGCGCACGGGGGCCGACGAGATCATGGTCTCCACCCGGGTCTTCGACGTGGGGGCGCGCCGCGAATCGCTCGAGCTCCTCGCGCGACACTGGATGCCCGACGCGGCGCGACCCGCCACGCGAGAGCGAAAGGACCAACGTGTGTCGTAACATCACCATCCTGCGCGGCCTCGAGCCCCCCGCGACCGCGGCGGAAATCGACGACGCCGCACGCCAGTACGTCCGCAAGATCGCGGGGATCACCTCGCCGGCCCTCCTCGCACGACCCGACGTGGTCCGCGCGATCGACCTCGTCAGCGCCGCGACGAAGGAGCTACTCGAGGGGCTGCCCGCGCGCCGCGGCGCCGCTCCGGAGCACCCGGGCCGTCGTCGTCACAATGTCGACGACGCAGAAGAAAGTCTTAGGGATAATTGAACCTTCCACGAGGGCGGAGCGCTACCATTCGCTCAGAGGCGAGAGGAGGGCGATACCCATGGGTTATCGGCACGGGATATTCTTCGACGGATTCGCCGGGAACGGTCCCGGACTCTTCGGTCTCTTGCTCATGATCGCGTTCTGGGCGGCGATCGCGCTCGTCATCCTGGTCGTGGTCCGCAACTGGCGTCACGGTCCCCATCACCTGCACGACCACGCCTACGGACACGGACCCGCCATGGGAGCGGACCCTCGGCCCACTCCTACGGCCGCCGATCCCGCCATCGACCTCCTGAAGGAGCGCTTCGCCCGCGGCGAGGTCTCCGAGGAGGAGTTCACGAGACGACTCACCCTGCTCAAGGAGAGTTGAGGGCGCGGGAGCGGCGACGCCGCCGAGCAGGCGCCCGTCCACCCACGTCGAGGCAGTTCGCGGTCCTCGCGATGGACTCCTCGAGACGCGAAT
>JAGXBH010000081.1 GCA_018971185.1 Acidobacteriota bacterium | reverse complement strand
CCTGGCGCAGCTCATCGTTGACGGCGTGGTGACCTACGACGACGCCCTCGCCGCGAGCGCCCACCCCAAGGAACTGGCTCGGGCTATCGAGTCGGTCGAGATGCGCGCGAAGGGGTTGTTGACCCGGTGATCACCCGACGAGGGCCCGAGTTGCCCTACAAGTTGGTCGCGGGCGTCACCCCCAGTGCTCGTCAATGGCTGGTTGCGAGCGCCAAGGTCAGCGGCGCGACGTTCTCGCCGGAGGAGCCGCGACTGATCCCGACTTTCAGCATGGTGCTCGACGAACGGCCGTCCTTCGACGCGATCGTCATCAACGCACCCATCGGTTACCCGGTGGGAACCGACCTAGGCTTTCGCACGTGCGACCGCGAGGCGCGAGCACTACTGGGAAGTCGCGGCAACGTGATCACCGCCGTACCCGGGCGCGCGGTCTTCGACGAAGGACGCACGTTCGTGGAGGGCTTGGACGCGGTCACCCAGGTGCTTCTTCCCCGGTACCGCGACGTTGCCAGCGAGATGTCGCCGTATCGGCAACGTCAAGTCTACGAGGGCAATCCCGAGCTGAGTTTCTTCCAGCTCAACGGCGGGGTGCCGATGGTCCACCACAAGTTCCGCGAGGCCGGGCGTCTCGAGCGTCGAAGTCTGCTCGTCTCGAAGTTGAACGGAATCGAACGGGTGCTCGACGCCGAGATCGAGGGGGTCCGCGAGCACCACCTGATTGACGCAGCGGTCCTGGTGTGGTCCGCCCGGCGCGCGTTCACCCATACCGCCCGTCGGCTCCCCTTCGAACCGGAGTGGGACAGCGAGGGACTCCGCATGGAGTTCGTGATGTGAGACGCATCCTTCGGAGATGACGCCTGGCGACTACGTCGTGGGCCAGTGATGCCAGTGGCTGAGCAGTATCGGTCCGACGAGCACCGTCACTATCGTGCCGATCGCTAGGAAGACCCCGTAGGGGATGGGTTGGTCGCGACGAATCCGCTTCGTCGCGATGAGGGTGACACCGACGACGGCGCCGATGAGATTGGAGAGGAAGAAGCCGAGGACCACCTCGCCGACCCCCAGCCAGCCAAGAGCCAGACCCAACAGGAGCGAGAGTCGCACGTCACCGAACCCGAGGGAGCGTGGACTCACGAGGTTCATGATGAAGAACAGCGCGAACCAGGCCATCGAGCACAACGCCGCGACGAAGAGTCGATGCCATTGGTCGTCGAGCGTGGCGGCGACGATCAGGACGGCGGTCACCGCAATCAGGCTCGGATAGACGATCGCTCGAGGGAGCACGAGCATCTCGAGGTCGATGAGCGCCAGCGCGAGGAGCGCCGCGTCGACGAGGAGGAAGGCGATCAGGTCGACGTGGGGGCCGACCCGCCAGGCGGTGAGCGCGAAGAGGACGCCCGTGGCCAGCTCCACCAGGGGATAGCGCGGGGAGATGGGGGCCCGACAGTTGCGGCACTTGGCCCGTAGGGCGATCCACGACACGACGGGGATGTTGTCACGACTGGCGATGGGTTGGGCACAGTTCGGGCATGCGGATCGGGGCCGCACCACCGAGAGTCTGCGCGGCACCCGGTAGATGACCACGTTCAAGAAGGAGCCGATCGCCAGTCCCAGCACGACGCAGTAGATCAGGAGAAGGGTCACGGCGACTCGCGGGGCGTGTGGGTCCTCGACATCCCACAACCCTAATGAAGGAGGCCGTCGTCGCCTCGCATGGGCGACGGTGCGACCAGCACTGTCCACCGTTGCGGGCGAGCGCGTCATTATGCTGGAAATAACTACACCGATGTAACTCGAGTGGCCCTCGACATAACCGCGAAGTGGAGATTTCATCGTGGCACTATCAATCAATCGGCGGTATCGATACGGATCGAGTTTCGTGGATCTAGAGTCCGGCGTCCGATTCGAGGGTCACCACCCGGCGGAGCGCCCGGACCTTTGGAAGATCTACCTGGACGGTGCCGAGGGGAAATACCGCCATTTCGGGTTCGAGGAGACGCTGCACCGCAAGGAACTCGAGGCGGGGACCGGAGTCTCGCTCTTCTACCTCATCTACGGTGCCGACGACCGCGTCGTGGGCGGGGTCCGGGTTCACGGGCCCCTCGAGAGTCGTCACGAGGCCGCAATCATGGGCGAGATGGCGGCGTCGAGTGAGATCGAGGAGATCGGTTCGGTCCTCGACAAGGAGATCCGCCTTGGTGCGATCGAGATCAAGGGGGCGTGGTCCGAGGGGGTGGCGAGCGTCGGACGTTCGCTCTTCCTCCCGATCAGCCGCTGCATGATTCACTCCATGAATTGGCTGGGCGCGGAGTTCGGCATCGCCGCCATCTCGGATCGACTGCTGGCCATCACCGAATTGAGCGGCGCCATTCGCATCGGCACCACCTCGGTGGCGTTCCCTGACGAGCGGTACCAGACCGTGGCCGTGTCGTATCGGCGCAACCTCTCCTACGAACTGGCGACTCCGGAGAATCAACTGGCCTATCGGCGCGAGGCCGAGCAGCTCGCGCGCGGGCCCCTCGGCGACGCCGGCGCCCTCTCCACCGAATCCGCGCAGTACAAGGCGTCGAGTCCGCTGATCCTGGACGTGACGGGCCGGGGCCATCGCGAGGTCCTGCGGGTCCTGCGTGAGGACTCGTCACTGCAACTCCTCGATCAATACGACGAGCAGCGTTCGCAACTCGACGCGTTGGTCGGCCTTCGACCCTCGGAGATGGCGGGAGACGGGCAACGCTGGGTGTACTACCCGTGGCGTCGGGCGGCCGTGCGTCTGCTCGGGCCCCAGAGCTTCGAGTTGCTTCGTCTGAACCGCAACCGCAACAAGCTCACCAAGAAGGAGCAATCGCGGTTGCGGCGACTCCGCGTGGGCGTGATCGGGTCGAGCGCCGGTCACTCCATCGCTCACGTGCTGGCCATGGAAGGGATCGTCGGCGAACTGCGAGTGGCGGATTTCGACGAGATCGAGCTGACGAACCTCAACCGGATACCCGCGGGGGTCATGGACCTGGGCATCAACAAGGCGGTGGTGTTGGCGCGTCGGATCGCCGAGATCGACCCCTACCTGCCCGTGACGACGTTCACCCAAGGCGTCGACACCGAGAATCTTGCGCAGTTCATGGATGGCCTCGACCTCGTGATCGAGGAGTGTGATTCCCTGGACATCAAGTTCCTCGTGCGCGAGGCGGCTCGTGATCGTCAGATCCCGGTGATCATGGAGACGAGCGACCGCGGGGTGCTCGACGTCGAGAGATTCGACCTGGAACCGCATCGTCCGATCTTCCACGGACTGCTCGGCGACATGAACTACGAGACGTTGGTCGGCCTCACCACCGAGCAGAAGGGCCCCTTCGTTCTGCGTCTGTTGGGCGCCAATGACCTGTCGGCGCGCGGAGCCGCGTCGATCCTGGAATTGGGTCAGACCATCTCGGGATGGCCACAGTTGGCCAGCGAGGTCACTCTTGGCGCCGCGACGGTCGCCGCCGCGGTTCGTCGCTTCGGCCTCGGCGCTGAACTCCCCTCCGGGAGGGTCCGGATCGACCTCGACGAGGTCCTCGCCGAACTCGCGCCGGTCACTCTGGACGACTCTCAGGAGGCCGGTTTGGCGTCACCGCCCCCCGAGGACCCCAAGACCAAGAGTCTCGACCCCATCGACATCATCCTGGACGCGGCGCGACGAGCGCCCTCAGGTGGCAACGTGCAGCCCTGGCGCTTCGAGGCGGATGATTCCGAGATCCGCTTCTACCTGGTTCCCGAGCGGACGTCGAAGATGGACGTGGCGTTCCGCGCGAGCTACCTCGCGATCGGCGCCGCGATCTTCAACGCGCGCGTCGCCGCCGCCGCCCTGCACCGGGTGGGGAGCGTCCAGCTCTTCCCCGAGTCGAAGTCGTCCTTGCACGTCGCCACGCTTCACCTGGGTGAGGGCATGGACCCCGAACTCGAGCTGCTCGAGCCCTATCTCCTCAGCCGGTCGGCGAATCGTCGCATCGGGAGGTCGGCCCCCCTTGACCCCTCGGACCTCGACATGCTGACCCGTGCGGTGCAGAAGGAGAGTGCGACGCTACGAGTGGTGACCGACCGGGAACGGGTCGTGCGCCTCGGCTCCATGCTCGGCGACGCCGATCGCATGCGCTTCTTGATCCCCGAGATCCACGATCAGATGATGAAGGAGGTCCGCTGGCCGGGACGCGATTCACTCGAGGCCGGACTCGACGTCAGGACCCTCGAGATGGACCCGGGATCCCTGGGGATGCTCGAACTGCTCGGACGCTCCGACGTGATGAACAACCTCCAAGAATGGCAAGGGGGGCGCGCGCTGGGACTGCGCACCCAGGCGGCGGTGACCACGAGCTCGGGACTGATGCTGGTGACCGTGCCGCGGGTCGAGCCGCGCTGGTACGTACGAGCGGGCGCCGCGATGGAACGGCTCTGGCTACTCGTGGAGCGGATGGGCATCGCGATGCAACCGGTGATCCCCCTGTACATGTTCGCCGACAGCGACGAGGAATTGGTGGAACTCGGCGGTGAGCGTCGTCTCCAGGAGATGCGCGAGCAGTCGGAGTTGTTCCGAGAGGTCTGGAACCTGGGGGCCACCGAGGCGCCGAGCATGATCTTTCGCTTCTTCGACGCCGAGCCTCCCTCGGTCCACAGCATCCGGATGCCCCTCGATCAATCCGTGAGTCGAAGATATGACGTATCGGGCGTGGATTTTGGCTACCAAACCCAAAGAAACTGAGGCGATTCTTAGGAAGTTGGGCAATTGTTTATGTGACCGCGTCACCTGCTCCGACCTAGAATTTGTGGGTGAATGCTGACAGGGTGTCAACCACTCCGTCGCACGACCCTGAGTGCGTGACACGCGAGAGAGGCGACGAGGAGGTGATGCCATGAAATCCGGAGAAGAAACTCGTCTCGTCGTCGAGACGTTGATGGAAGTCATCCCCGGGACGCAGATCGTGGCGATAGTCACCACTTCGGGCGAGCCCTTCGAGGGTCTGGAGATGGAGCCACTCATCAGTGGTAATCGCGCCGCCGCCTTCGAACGAATGGAGGAGCTGGTTCGAGCCGAACTCTCGCGTTCGACGGTTCCCGAGGACCTGTTCGTGGTCATCGACGGTGTCGAGTGGGGTGTCCTGGTCAACGCGATCGAGGCCCGAGAGGGTGTCGTCGTCGGGGCGTTGATCGTCGCGCGCGAGGGGCGGGTCTGGTCCCCCCGCGAGCGCTCGCTGGGCCGCGGCTTCGGCGGACTGCTGAGCCACGTAGCGGCGCAGTTCCTGCGCGAGAGCAAGTTGATTCACCAGACCCGACTCGATGAGTTGGTGTCGAACGTCGCTGTGCGCCTGATGTCCGCGTCTTCGGCGAACCGTCAAGAGGTACTCGATTGGACC
>JAGXBH010000080.1 GCA_018971185.1 Acidobacteriota bacterium | reverse complement strand
GCGGGCGCGGTGGTGGTCGTCGCGGGTGCGGTGGTGGTCGTGGTCGCCCCGAGGGAGACCTCGAGGATGAGCGACGAGCCCCTGGCGACGGCACCGGGGTTCTTCGTGCCCCCCGAGATCCATCCCGCGACCAGACCCGGGGCCACCGTGGCGCTGACGACGTTCGAGGAGCTCGGACAGGTCGCGGTCAAGTGCAGGGCCGCGAGCACGCTGGTCGCCGCGGCGCAGGACTGGCCGATGATGCTCGCCGGTATCGACACCGGCACCCCCGCCGGCCCCTTGGAGAGCGTGACCGAGAGCGTCGAGCCGCCCGCGACATTGGCGCCGGCGGCCGGGGACTGCGAGATGATGTTTCCCGCCTTCACGGTCGAGGAGGACACCCGCGCCGTGACGCTGATCTTCAGCCCGTCGTTCTTCACCAGTGACGAGGCCTCGGACAAGGTGAGTCCCGTCACGCTCGGTGCGGTGTGCTGGCTCCCGAGGTAGCCGAGCTTCCACACCAGCCCGCCCCCCACCACCAGGACGATCAGGAGGGCCGCCGCGACGAGGAACGCGGGGCGACGTCGGCCGTCCTTGACCGGCGCCAGGTCGTCGATGCCGCTGGGTGCCGCGCGCCGCGGGGCGACGGCGTGGCGCGCGCTAGGGGGCGCGGCGAAGGTGGGCGAGGACCGCGGGGCCGAGACGATTTGATTAGGCGTGGGCGGGCGGAAGCCCACCGAGTGGCGTGGCTCGACGGGCGCGAAGCTCCCCAACAACGACGGACCGGGTGCCTCGTGCTTCACGAAGGGTGCCTCGTCGGGCACCACGCTCGAGAGCCGCGTGGTCATCTCCTCGGCGGTGAGGCGCACCAGCGCGTCGGGCACGGTGGCCTGGGCCAGCACGATGTCGAGCCCTCCGAGTTCGGGGCGAGACGGCAGTGGGCCGTGCAGCCGCTCGCGCAACATCTGCTCGGCGCTCGCGCCCTCGAAGGGCGTCGCCCCCGTCGCGGTCTCGAAGAGGATCAACCCGAGCGCGTACACGTCCGACGACGCCGAGGCGATGTCCCCGCGCGCTTGCTCGGGCGAGAAGTACCGCACGTCGTCGCGCGTCGTGAAGTGCCGATGCGGGCCCGCGAGGCCGGCCAGGGCGACGTCCGAGACGCGCACGTGGCCCGAGGAGTCGAAGAGGATCTTGTTCGGGGACAGCTCGCCGTGGATCAGGCCCTGCTCGTGGATGTACGCCAATGCCGAGGCGACGTCGCGGCCCAGGCGCGCGGTCTCCTCCGCGCTCAGGACCTGACCCGCGCGCAGCAGGTCCTCGAGCGAACCGCCACTCAGGTACTCGCCCACCATGAAGATCGAACCGGCCTGCTGGCCCCCGTCGTACACCTGGGCGACGTGGGGATGGCGGAACGTCGCGGCCTGGATGATGTGCTCGCGAAAGGCCCGGCGCACCTCCTCGTGGGCGGCCAGGGAGGCGTTGAGGACCTTGAGCACCACCTCGCGCTGCAGTGTCAGGTCCTGGGCGCGATACGCCTCGACGGTGTGCCCCACCCCGATGAGTTCGATGAGCCGATAGCGATCCACGAACTCGTGCCCGGGGGCGAAGGACGATGGCATCATGGACGGACCTCTACTAACTCATTGCTTAACCGAGGGTAGCCGACCAGGTTCCCGTGGCGAGGAGTTCCTCGAAGGCGCTCGCGGCGATCATGGGCACGCCGGCGGCGCGCGCCTTGTCGACCTTGGCGGCCCCGGGGGCGTCACCCACGACGACGCAGTACGTCTTGGCCGACACCGATCCCGGGGAGGTCCCCCCGCGCGCCTGTACCGCGGCCACCGCGGCGTCGCGCGAATAGCCCGGCACCGTCCCGGTGACGACGACCGCGCGGCCCACCAGGGTCGCCGCGAGGGTGTCGTCGCCCTCGGGCTCCACCAGGGCGACCCCCGCGGCGGCCATTCGCGCCATGCGCTCGCGCGACTCGTCCTCGCGCGCGTACTCGTACACGGATTGGGCGATGATCGGTCCGATGCCCTCGAGTGATTCGATCTCCTCGAGGGGTGCACCCGCCAGCGCGTCGTAGGTGCGAAAGTGACGCGCGAGCTCGCGCGCCGCGACCGGCCCGACGTGTCGGATCCCGAGGCCCACCAGGATCCGGCTGAGCGGCGCCGACTTGGCCGCGTCGATGGCCGTGGCCAGGGCGCTGGCCGAGAGCTCGCCGAAACCCTCGAGCTGCGCCACCGCGCGCGCGTCGAGCCTGAAGAGGTCGGCGACGTCGGCGATGAGGCCCTCGCCCAGTAGTTGCGTGACGCGCTGCTCGCCGAGACCCTCGATGTCGAGGGCCCCGCGCGAGGCGAAGTGCACGATCTTCTGCATCTGTTGCGCCGGGCAGGCCGCATTGACGCAGTAGGTGTCGCTCTCGCCCTCGCGTCGGCGCAGGTCGCCCCCGCATTCTGGACAGGTGTCGGGGAATCGCCAGGGCTCGGCGCGCGGCGCTCCCTCGGTGACGATCGCGCCGACGACCTCGGGAATGACGTCGCCAGCCTTTCGCACGACCACCAGGTCGCCGGGACGCACGTCCTTCTCTCGGACCTGGTCCTCGTTGTGCAGCGTCGCCATCGCCACGCGCGAGCCCGCGACCAGCACGGGTTCGAGCACCGCGTAGGGCGTGGCGCGCCCGGTGCGGCCGATGGACACCTCGATGCTCACCAGTCGCGTCGAGCGCTCCTCGGGCGGGAACTTGCGCGCGATCGCCCACCGCGGCGCCCGGCTGGTCGAACCCAGCGACGCGCGACTCGCGAGGTCGTCGACCTTGACGACCGCGCCGTCGATCTCGTAGGCGAAGTCGTGACGATGCTGTTCGAACCAGGTGGAGCGCGCCACCATGTGCGACACGTCGTCCTCGACCCGGGTCTCCGGGGCGACCAGGAACCCCCAGGACCGAAGCCTCTCCAGGGTCTCGTGGTGGGTGCGTAGCGACAGGGACGCGTCGAGGTCCACGAGTTGATAGGCCAGGAACGACAGCGGTCGCGACGCGGACACGGCGGGGTCCTTCTGGCGCAAGGACCCCGCGGCCGCGTTGCGCGGGTTCGCGAACAACTTGCCCCCCGCGGCGCGCTGGCTGTCGTTGAGGCGCTCGAAGTCCGCCTTCGCGAGGAAGACCTCTCCGCGGATCTCCAGGGTCCCCGTCGCGCCGGAAAGGCGCTGGGGCAGGTTCGAGATCGTGCGGATGTTCTCGGTGACGTCCTCGCCCACCCGACCGTCGCCGCGCGTCGCGCCCTGGACCAGGATGCCCTCCCGGTAGGTGATCGACAACGCCAGGCCATCGATCTTGGGCTCGACCACGAAGGCGAGGGGGGACGCCGGGTCCAAGGAGCGCTGGACGCGCTCGCTCCACGCGCGCAGTTCGTCGACGTCGAAGACGTTGTCCAGGCTCAGCATCGCCTCGGCGTGGCGCACCGGCGAGAACACCGTCGACGCGGGTGCCCCCACCCGCGTGCTCTCGCTGGTGCCGACCTCGGGGTGGCGCCGTTCGAGTTCGCGCAGCTCCGAGACGAGCGCGTCGTAGTCGGCGTCGGGGATGAGCGGATCGTCGTGGGCGAAGTACGCCAACGAGTGGCGAGCGATCTCCTTGCGTAGCTGCGCGGCGCGCGAGGCGGGCGACGTCATCGACCCACCAGGGCCGCGCCCTCCACCACGGTCTCGTCGGCCAGTGAGTAGAAGACCACGGTCTGGCCGGCCGCCACGGGTCGCGCGGGCTCGAACAACTCCAGCGACCAGTCGTCGCCGTGACGCAGGGTGGCCCGCCGCGGCTGACCGTGGGCGCTCCACTGCGCCCACACACCCGCGCCGTCACCCAGCGCCTCACCGGCGAAGGTCACCGACGCCGAGGACAGCGCCAGCCGGGTGACCATCACGTCTTGTAGTCGGCCGACTTCCACCCGGCGCGCACCCAAGTCCACGCGTGCGACGAATCGCCGGACGCCGTCGCGTCCCGGCACGACACCACGGCGCTGACCCACCGTCATGAGTTCGGCCGCGTCGGTGTGGCCGACCACCTCGCCGCTCTCGCGGTCCACGAGCTGCGCCGCGGTGAGCTCCATGCGCGAGCGCAGGAACGCCTCGCGACCCTTGGAGGCCTCGATGAAGCACACGTCCTGGGAGTCGGGCTTGTCCCAGGTCCTCAGTCCCAGGCGAAGCGCGTGGGCGCGGACCTCGTCCTTGGTCAACGCCCCGATGGGCAGCATCAACTGCTCGAGTCGATCACGCTGGAGGTAGCCCAGCACGTAACTCTGGTCCTTGGCGCGATCGACGCCGCGGGTGAGGTGCGCCACTCCCTCGCGCCAGGTCACCCGCGCGTGGTGTCCCGTCGCCACCGCGGCGAACCCGAGTCGGCGCGCCCGTTCGACGAGCAGGTCGAACTTGATGTGGCGATTGCACTCGATGCAGGGGTTGGGTGACATCGCGCGCGCGTGGTCGCGCACGAACGGCGCGACCACGTGGGCCTCGAACTCCTCGGTGTAGTTGAAGACGTGATGGTCGATTCCCAGGGTCTGGGCGACCCGGCGCGCGTCGTCCACGTCGGCGACCGAGCAGCACCCCGAATCCGAGGCGCCGCCCCAGAGCTTGAGCGTCGCGCCCACGACCTCGTGCCCGGCCTCCTGGAGCAACGCCGCCGCCACCGACGAGTCCACGCCACCACTCATCGCCACGAGGACTTTCATGGTCCTAGTCTGCCAGTTAGCGCCGACTCCCTGACTCGCGCTCGAGTCGTTCGACCGCGCGCGTCACCGCGGCGATCACCGCGTCGACGTCGTCGTCGCTGGTCTCGTGGCCCATGCTCAGGCGCAGCGAACCCCGGGCGCGCTCGGGCGCCACCCCCATCGCGGCCAGGACGTGACTGGAGACACTGGCCCCGCTCGAACAACTCGCCGCCGCCGACGCGCACACGCCGTCTTGATCGAGCAGGAAGAGCAGCTCGTCGCTCGCCAGCCCCGCGAAGGTCACGTGCACGGTCCCCGGGACGCTGAGCGCCGCGGCCGCGGTGACGCGGGCCCCGGGCAGTTGCGAGAGGGCCGCCCGCAGGCGGCCCTGCAACGCGCGAACCCGCTCGTGTCCGGAGCGTCGCTCGGCCTCCACGCAACGGATCGCCGCGGCCAGCCCCACGCACGCGGCCACGTCGAGCGTGCCGCCGCGCCGACCGCGCTCCTGCCCGCCTCCGGGCATCAGGGCCACCAGATCGACGTCGTGGCGCAGGACCAGGGCGCCGGAGTTGACCGGCCCACCCAACTTGTGCCCGCACAGCGACACGGCGTCGATCCCCTCGGTGCCCGTCGCGAGGTACAGCCACTGCGCGGCCGCGACGGCGTCGCTGTGGGTCACCACCGGACCCCCGCCGCGCTCGGCCACGGCGGCCACGACCGCGTCGAGGG
>JAGXBH010000006.1 GCA_018971185.1 Acidobacteriota bacterium | reverse complement strand
TCGTCGTCGGGGTGCGCCACCAGGGCGACGCAGCTCGGCAGAAGCTCTGGTCGCGTGGTCTCGATCTCGACGGTCCCCTGGCCGTCGGCGCGGACGAAGGCGACGCGGTGATAGTTGGCGGGCCGCTCACGGTCCTCCAGCTCGGCTTGGGAGACCGCCGTGCGAAAGTCGACGTCCCACAGGGTGGGCGCGACGCGCGAGTAGACCTCGCCGCGTTCGAGCATCTCGAGGAAGGCCCGCTGGGAGACGGCTTGGGCGTGCGAGGAGATGGTGGAGTACTCCAGGGTCCAGTCGATGCTGACGCCGAGGTGGCGCCAGAGGTCCTTGAAGACCTCCTCGTCGGCCGCGGTGAGTCGGTGACAGAGTTCGACGAAGTTCTTGCGCGAGATCGAGACCTTCTTCTCCGCCGCCTTCTCAGGCGCCACGAAGTCGGGGTCGTAGGGGAGGGAGGGGTCACAGCGCACGCCGAAGAAGTTCTCCACGCGTCGCTCGGTGGGCAGGCCGTTGTCATCCCAGCCCATGGGGTAGAAGACCTTCTTGCCCGACATCCGCTGGTAGCGCGCGATCAGGTCGGCGTGGGTGTAGCTGAAGACGTGGCCGATGTGCAGCGCGCCCGAGACCGTGGGCGGTGGCGTGTCGATCGAGTAGACGTCGTCGCGCGCGGCCCCACGATCGAAGCGGTAGACCCCCTCGTGTTCCCAGCGGCCCAGCCACTTCTCCTCGAGACCGTCGATCGTGGGCTTCTCGGGTACGGTGTGCGAACTGAGGTCCTCGGTCATGGCTAGCGAGTTTAGGTCAGGTGTCTCTCGCCCCGAAGAGCGGCCCCGGCCGCGCGCGCGTGACCCCGTGACGTAGTTTGTACTCGTGCTGCGCCTCTACGACACCGCCCGTGGCGAGGTCCTCGACCTCGACCCTCGCGACGCGCGACGACTGTCGATGTACGTCTGTGGACCGACGGTCTACGACCTACCGCACCTGGGACATGGTCGCTACACCCTGGTCTGGGACGTCGCGCGTCGATGGTTCAGCTTCCGGGGGCTGGAGGTGCGATTCGTCTCGAACATCACCGATATCGACGACAACATCATCAATCGGGCGTTGCGCGAAGGCTCGAGCGAGGCCGAAGTGGCACGGCGCTTCGAGGACGAGTGGTGGCGAGCGATGACCGCCCTCGGCGTGGCACGTCCCGACGACACGCCCCACGCGACGCAGTTCGTCGCGTCGATGGTGGATCTCATCGCGTCCTTCCTCCGTGACGACATCGCCTACACGATCAGCGACGGCGTCTACTTCGACACGTCGAGGGTCAGCGACTACGGCCTGCTCGCGGGACAATCGCTCGACAGCCTGCGCGCCGGGGCGCGCGTCGAGGCGAGCGAGGAGAAGCGCAGCCCGCTGGACTTCGCCCTGTGGAAGTTCGCCAAGGCGGGCGAGCCGTCGTGGCCCGCTCCCTTCGGCGACGGGCGCCCCGGCTGGCACACCGAATGCGTGGTCATGTCGCTCGGGCTCCTCGGCGACGACTTCGACCTACACTGCGGCGGGCTCGACCTCAAGTTCCCGCATCACGAGAACGAACGGGCCCAGGCCGAGGCGGCCCATCGGGCCTTCGCCCGGCATTGGGCGCACAACGGCTGGGTGATGGTGGGCGACGAGAAGATGAGCAAGTCCCTCGGCAACTTCACCTCACTGACCGATCTCTTGGCCCAGACCGACGCGCGGGCCTACCGCCTCCTCGTGATCCGTTCGCACTACCGCTCGCCGATCGAGGTGACGCCGGCCACCATCGCCGACGCGGAGCGCGCGCTCGTTCGACTCGACGCCTTCGCGCGGCGTTTCGCGCTCCCGCGTCTCGCGGGTGGTGACTTCGTGCGACAGGGCGACTACCACTTCTCGGGTCGTGCGGCGGAGTTGGTCGAGACGGTGGGCGCCCTCTTGGACGACGACCTCAACACGCCGCTGGCAGTCGCGGCGCTGTTCGAGGCCGTCTCCTCCGCTAATGCTCTCTTTGACCAGGAGGAACAGGAGGAGGCGTCCTCGCTGGCCCTGGCCGTCGCCGTGCTGTTCGGGGCCCTGGGCCTCGACCTCGTGGCGACCGTGCACGACTCCGACGACGAGGTGCGCGCGCTCGTGCAGGCCCGTGACGCCGCGCGCGGCGCGCGGCGATGGGGCGAAGCCGACCGTTTGCGTGACGAATTGGTGTCGCGAGGGTGGATCGTGGAGGACTCGGCCGACGGGACGCGAGTGCGTCGCGGCTGAAAAAAATATTTGTCGATTCACCTGCGAACAGGTAGCCTTTGCACTGAGGTTGCCGTTGTGGTTCCCTCCGGATATGGCTGACGCCATTTCCAAAGAAACAAGGAGGCCCACAGTGGCTGTTGGAACCGTCAAGTGGTTCAATGACGAGAAGGGCTGGGGCTTCATCGCCGTCGATGGCCAGCCGGACGTCTTTGTTCACTACTCGGAGATTCAAGGTGAGGGTCGTAAGACGCTCGTCGAGGGTCAGACTGTCGAGTTTGATGTCGAGCCGGGCGATCGTGGCCCGCTGGCCAAGCGCGTCGTTCTGAGCTAACCGAACATCTTGCAGTAGGCAACCGCCGCCCTCGGGCGGCGGTTGTTTCATTTCTCCACGGCGCGATCACTTGGCGTAGAGTGGTCGTCGTTACTCATGGGTAACCCATGACCGAGCGTTGGGACGTTGATGACTGAGTTTTCACTTTCCCTCAATGAAGATCAGACCACCGTTCGCGACTGGATCCACGGATTCGCGCTCAACGTGATGCGTCCCGTGGCCCAGGAATGGGACGAGCGCGAGGAGACCCCCTGGCCCGTGATCGAGGAGGCCGCCAAGGTGGGGATCTACTCGCTGGACTTCTTCGCCAACGCCATGGCCGATCCGACGGGGATGACCATGGTGCTCGTCCTCGAGGAGTTGTCCTGGGGCGACGCGGGACTGTGCATGGCGATCATGGGCTCGACACTGGCCATGGCGGCGATCATGGCCAACGGGACGCCAGAACAGGTGGGTGAGTGGATACCCGCGTGCTTCGGGTCGCCCGGCGACGTCAAGGTCGCGGCGTTCGGCGTCAGCGAGCCCGACGCGGGTTCGGACGTCTCGTCCCTGCGAACGCGCGCCGTCTACCACGAGGCCACTGACGAGTGGGTCCTCAACGGCACCAAGACCTGGATCACCAATGGCGGAATCGCCGACGTGCACGTCGTCGTCGCCTCCGTCGATCCGGCTCTCGGCAGTCGCGGCCAGGCCTCCTTCGTCATTCCCGAGGGCACGCCGGGTCTTCGCATGGGCCAGAAGTTCAAGAAGATGGGCATTCGCGCCAGCCACACCGCCGAGGTGGTCCTCGAGGACTGTCGCATCCCCGGGCGCTGCCTGCTCGGGGGCAAGGACCGTCTCGACGAGCGGCTGTCGCACGCCCGTGAGGGCGTCAAGACGTCGGGACAGGCGGCCATGGCCACGTTCGAGGCCACGCGTCCCTTCGTCGGGGCGCAGGCGGTGGGCATCGCCCGTGCGGCCTACGAGTACGCGCTCGACTACGCCAAGGAACGTCGCCAATTCGATCGCGCGATCATCGAGAACCAGGCGATCGCCTTCAAGCTCTCGGACATGAAGACCCGTACCGACGCCGCACGCCTCCTCGTGTGGCGTGCGGCCTGGATGGCGGCCACGCGCCAGCCCTTCCTCAACGGGGAGGGCTCGCAGTCCAAGCTCTTCGCGAGCGAGACCGCCGTGCACGTCACTGAGGAGGCCATCCAGATCCTGGGCGGCTACGGGTACGTGCGTGACTACCCGGTGGAGCGTTGGCATCGCGATTCGAAGATCTACACGATCTTCGAGGGGACCTCGGAGATTCAACGCTTGGTGATAGCTCGCGCGATCTCGGGGGTGCGCATCCGCTGAGGCCCCTCGGCGACCGCCTACTCGCGGTGCACCGCGCGCAGCCCGCCCCAGGCCAGCGTGGCGCTGTGGGCCGCAAGTCGCTTCGCCTCGTCGGGGGCCGGGCGCGGCCAGCCCTTGGCCTCCTGCTGTAGCAGCCAGACGATGGCCGCACCTTCGGCGATCCCGACGATCCCGGCCGCCAACTGACGGCGGTAGTCGTGACCGATCGCCGGATCGATGTAGGGGACCAGGAAGCCGACGATGCTCACCTCGATCTTGCGCAGCTCCGTCGCGGTCTCGCCCTCGTGGGCGTGGATGAAGAGGAGGCGGAAAGCGTCGGTGTCGTTGACCACCATGTCGAAGTACACGCGAAAGGCGCTCTCGATCTTCGACCGCGGGGTGGTGACCGACGTGACCGCGCGACGGAGTTTCTCCACGAGTACCGCCCCCGTGTGGGCGATGATCTCCTGGTAGAGGGTGGCCTTGGACTCGAAGAACTGGTACAGGATCGGCTTGGTGAATCCGGCGGCCCGCGCGATGTCGTCCATGGTGGTCGCTAAGTAGCCGCGTTCGGCGAAGACGGCCTTGGCGACCTGGAGGATGTGCTCGCGCCTCTCGAGATTGGCCGGACGATCATCGCGTAACGCCATGGGTCAAATCTAACCGTCGGGCCCGGCGAGGGGACCGTCGAGGAGACGACTCAAGCGGGCGGGAAGGTCCGCCAGGTTGAAATGGCGCCGCGCCACGTCGAGGTTCGATGCCAGGAGGTCGTCGTCGGGCGCGCGCAGGAACGCCTCGATCCCCGCGACGTCGTCGAGGTCGAAGAACTCGAAGCCGAAGTCGATGATCTCGCGGGCCACGGGATAGGGATGGAGCGCCAGCGCTCTTCGGTGCGTCACCGACTCGAGGACGGGATTGCCGAACCCCTCCCAGGTCGAGGGCATCACCACGAGGTCGGCGCCGGCGTAGGCGTCGTCCATGGTCACACCCGCGGGCACCATGCGGCGCACCTCGACCCTCACGTCGCGAAGGAGTGCCGACAGTTCGTCGTCGTAGCCGTCCTCGGCGGGGCCCATGAGCCACAAGGTGGCCCCGAGACGAGCGCAGAGTTCCAACGCCCCCCCGACGTTCTTGCGGGCGATGGCGCGCGTGGGCATCGCCACGAGACGTTCGGGTCCGACGCCCAGCTTGTCGCGCGCGAACGCGCGCCTCCCAGGCGGGGGATCGCAGTCGAAGGAGTTGTACATCGTCGTCGAGGTGATGCCGCGCGCGAGGAGTTCGTGTCGCGAGAGCTCGTTGATCGTCACGTGGCGCCACCGGGGCGCGTCGCGGGGTCCCTCGAGGTGGGCGAGGTGGGCCCGCTGCCAGGCCAGGTCGTGGTGACGGAAGATCGCGTCGCGACCCTCGAGCACGTCGTAGAGGACATCGCGCGCGGCGACGTTGAGCGGTAGCGACGCCAGGTTCTCGACGATGACGACGTCACAGTCGCCGAGGGCCTCGTGCAGTCGCGCGCGGTTCGGCGCCGACGTCGCGTCGGCGGCGAGTCCGCGAACGAGACGGTCGGCCACCCCCGCGCCGGCGACCGTCGTCACGTGGTGGCCCAGTCGGCGCAGGGCCGCCACCCACTTGGCGGCCTCGATCGAGACGCCGTCAGTGCCTCCCAGGCGAAAGCTCACCAGGGCGATCCGCGACATGGCGCCACGTTACGCGCTGAGTCGAATTTGCCCTCGGTGGTAAGGTGACCCAATTGGCAAATGCCCAAGGCGGGTGCCCTGCCCGGAGGATTGTGATGGCAAAACGTGCGCTGATTACCGGCATCACCGGTCAAGACGGTTCTTATCTCGCCGAACTCCTGCTGGACAAGGGCTACGAGGTGTTCGGGCTCGTCCGGCGTTCCTCGAGTGAGAACTTCGAGCGCATCAGTGCCTTCCAAGACCGTCTCACGCTGCTGTCGGGTGACCTGATGGACGAGGTCTCCTTGATCAACGTCCTGCGCGACTCTCGACCGAGCGAGGTCTACAATCTCGCGGCCCAGTCCTTCGTGCAGACCTCCTGGAGCCAACCGGTGCTGACCTCGGAGACGACGGCGTTGGGCGTCACGCGCATGCTCGACGCGATTCGCATCGTGGACCCCGAGATCCGCTTCTACCAGGCCAGTTCCTCGGAGATGTTCGGACGGGTGCGGGCCATTCCCCAGAACGAGACCACCGAGTTCTATCCTCGCTCGCCCTACGGCGTGGCCAAGGTCTACGGTCACTGGATCACCGTCAACTACCGCGAGAGCTACCAGCTCCACGCGTCGAGCGGCATCCTGTTCAACCACGAGTCCCCACGACGCGGACTCGAGTTCGTGACCCGCAAGGTGACCCACGGCGTGGCGCGGATCAAGTTGGGCATCGACAAGGAGTTGTTCCTCGGGAACCTGGACGCGCAGCGTGACTGGGGTTTCGCGGGTGACTACGTCAAGGCCATGTGGGCGATGCTGCAGCGTGACGCGCCCGACGACTTCGTCATCGCCACCGGTCAGACCCATTCGGTGCGAGAGCTCTGCGAAGTCGCCTTCGGCGCCGCGGGATTGGACTGGCAGGATCACGTGAAGATCGACCCGGCGTTCCTGCGTCCCGCGGAGGTCGACCTGCTCGTCGGGGACCCCTCCAAGGCGCAGGCGACGTTGGGTTGGAAGTGCGACGTCGATTTCTACGCCCTGATCGAGATGATGGTCGCGGCCGACCTCGACGCCCTGCGGAGTTAGTCACTTGCGGGGCGACCAGGAGGTCGTTCGACTCGCCAACGCTGTCGTGATGTCCAAGGGCTTCCCGCTCCTGAGTGGGGTCGACCTCGTCATCGATCGCGCGACGCTCACCATTGTCACCGGCGCCAACGGCGCGGGCAAGACCAGTCTGTTGCGTCTGCTGGGGGGACTTGACGCGTTGACCAGTGGTGAGGGTCGCGTGGCGGGGATCGATCTCCTCGACGGAGATCGTCGACTCCTGCGGCGCAGGGTCGGGTGGCTCGGCCACGAGGGCTCCTTCTACGCCGATCTCAGTGCCCGCGAGAACCTGGAGTTCGCGGCCCGGGCCCTCGAGCGGCCCGTGGGCGAGGTCGCGGCGGCGTTGGAGCGCGTCGGGCTCGCGCACCGGGCGTCGACCACGACCAAACGGCTCAGCGCCGGACAGCGTCGGCGATTGGGGATCGCGTGGCTCCTAGTACGTCGTCCTGAGCTCTGGCTGCTGGACGAGCCCTACGCCTCGCTCGACGACGCGGGCCGCGTCTTCTTCGATGGCCTGCTCGCCGACGTTCTCGCCGGGGGTGCCACGGTGGTTCTGAGCGCGCACGACGCGTTGCGCTCGAGCGACCTGGAGTCGTGCGAGGTGCGCATGGTGGGCGGTCGGGTGTCGGCGCCGTGATCCGTATCGCCTGGCTGGTCGCCACCAAGGACTTGCGCATCGAGGCCCGCAGTCGCGTCCTGCTCTGGCAGGTCCTGCCCTTCGGCGTCATCGCCTTGTTGCTCTCGGGACTCGCCCTCGGGCCCACGCGGGCCGGCACGTCAACGCTCGGGCCCGGCCTGTTCTACCTCGTGACGCTGTTCGTCGCGCTGCTGATGATCAACCGTTCCCAGGCCCTGGAGAATGCGTCGGGCACGCGCGCGTCGGTGGCCACGCTCGGACTCGACCCGGCGGGGGTGTTCCTCGGCAAGGCCCTGGCTCTGACGATCGAACTCTGGGTCACCGGCGTGGTGCTCCTGGCCGGATCGGTCCTGGTCCTGCACACCGACCTGCTCCACAGCCTCCAGGCGCTGCCGAGCATCCTGGTCACGCTCGCGGCCCTGTCGGCAGCCGGTACGCTCTATGGAGCACTCACGCAGGGCGGTGACGGCCCGGCCACCTTGTTGCCGGTCTTGACCCTTCCGGCCTTCGCGCCATTGCTGATTGCGGGGGAACGCTCCTTCAGCGCGGCCCTGCAAGGGGGAGCACTGTGGCAGTGGTGGGTCATCGTCGTGGTCGCCTTCGCGGCGTACACGGCGGTGGGGGTTCTGCTTTACGGTGTTCTGGAGGAATCATGATCAAGCTCTCCCAACGACTACTCGGTCCCCTCACGCTCCTCCTGCTGGCCCTGACCTTCTGGCTGGGACTCTGGGTCACGCCCCCCGACGCCGTCCAGGGCGACCTCGTGCGCCTGCTCTACGTGCACCCACCCATCGCGTGGGTCGCGCTCTACGTGTCCTTCGGCACGGCGACCATCGCGAGTTGCCTCTACCTCTGGCAGCGGACCCGTTCGATGACGATGGACCGCATCGCCTACTGCTCGATGGAGATCAGCGTGGTGTTCATCGCGCTGACCTTGATCACCGGTTCGATCTGGGGCCGGCCCACCTGGGGGGTCTGGTGGGCGTGGGACGCCCGGCTCACCTCGACGGCGATACTGGGCGTCTTCGCGCTGGCGTACCTGGCCCTGCGACGGGCCAACGACGACCCGACCCAGCGCGCGCGTCGCGGCGCCGTCTTCGCCATCCTCACCGCCATCAACGTGCCGATCATCCACTTCTCGGTGCTGTGGTGGAAGACCCTGCACCAGGGGGCGTCGGTCCTCACCTCGACCGGACAGCTCAACGTCCACGGCTCCATGCTCTGGACCATGCTGATCGGCTTCGTCGGATTCACCCTCCTCTTCTTCTGGCTCCTGCGTGAGCGCTACCGCCTCGAGGTCAAGCGGGACCGGCTCGTGGCCAGCACCGTCGACGAGGCGTTGGCGCAGCGTCGGCGCGAGGGCGTCTGATGGGCTACGTCGCTGCGGGCTACGCGGTCGCCTTCGGCGGGCTGGCGCTCTACGCCCTGTCGATCTACTGGCGTGGGCGTCGTGGCTGAGTCATCCCCGCACGACGTGCTCACGCCGGTCGAGCCCCCCCGGTCGACGTCGCGCTCCTCGCGGCGATCACTCGTCGTGATCGCGGTATTGGTCGTCGTCGTGGTGGTCCTGCTGAGCCAGGGTCTCCTCAAGTCGCTGAACTACTTCGAGACGGTGGATCAGGCGCTGGGCCAGCGGGCCTCCCTGGGAACGAAGGTCATCCGCCTGGAGGGAGTCGTGGAACCGGGGACGATCTCGCGGACGAACGCCGGAGCGTCCTTCACCCTGACCGGGACGGGCTCGAACCACGTCTTCGTCTCGGCCCAAGGTTCGCCCCCGCAACTGTTCCAAGCGAACATCCCCGTGGTGGTCGTGGGGCACTTCGTCTCCTCCACCTCACTCGACTTCGTTGGCACCCAGATCATGGTGAAGCACACGTCGAACTACATCGCCGCGCACCCGAACCGGGTGAAGGCCCCGAACGGAACCACTCGATGACCTTGACGTGGATGGGGCGGATCGCCCTGGACGTGGCCTTCCTCGCCTGCGTCGTGGGGGTCGTGTCCCAGGCGAGGACCCTGCGGGGGCGTCCCTCGCACGCGGGGCTCTTCGCCGGGGTCACGCTGCTCGGCGTCATCGGCGCAGTGGCGGTGATGCAGTACGCCCTCGTGACCCACAACTTCTCCCTGGCCTACGTGGCGCAGAACAACGCGACGTTCACGCCGCTCATCTACTCGATCACCGGCATGTGGTCGGCCCTCGAGGGCTCGCTCCTGCTGTGGGCGTTGATCCTGAGCTCCCTCACCGTGGCGCTGGTCCATCACTATCGACGCGACGCGCGCGACGCCGTCGTCGCCTGGGCCACCCTGGTGATGTTCGTGGTGGGCGGCTTCTTCATCCTGCTCATGGTCGGACCGGCCGATCCCTTCTTGCACAACCCGGCCCGCGTGCTCCAGGGGGCCGGGCCGAACGCGCTGCTCCAGGACAATCCGCTGGTCGCGGTCCATCCGCCTCTGCTCTACGCGGGCTTCGTCGGGTTCTCGGTCCCCTTCGCCTTCGCCATCGCGATGCTCATCACGGGTCGGGTGCACGATCGATGGCCGCTGGAGCAGCGGCGCTGGACGGTGCTGGCGTGGGGATCGCTCTCGGTGGGGATCGTGCTCGGCGCCTGGTGGAGCTACCAGGTCCTGGGTTGGGGCGGCTTCTGGGGGTGGGACCCCGTGGAGAACGCCGCGCTGCTGCCGTGGCTGACGGGTACCGCCTACATCCACTCGGTGATCGTGCAGGACCGTCGCGGCCTCTTTCGCATCTGGAACCTCTCGCTGGCCATCGCCACGTTCGCCTTCACCGTGCTCGGGACCTTCTTCACCCGATCGGGGGTCCTGCAGAGCGTGCACGCGTTCTCCTCGAGCACCCTCGGACCCGCCCTGATCGGATTCTTCGCCGTGACGGTGGGCGCGGGGGTGGCCCTGGTGGCGTGGCGCGGCGACGAACTGCGCTCGCCCGTCGGCGTCGACCATCCGGCGTCGCGCGAAGGCCTCTTCGTGGCCAACAACATCTTGTTCGTGGGCTTCGCCTTCGTGGTCCTGCTGGGGACCGTGTTCCCCCTGCTGTACGAGGCGGTCAACGGGAACCAGGTCACCGTGGGCACGCCCTACTTCGCCGCGGTGGCCGCGCCGGTCAGCGTGGTCCTGCTGTTGTTGATGTGCCTGGCGCCGGTCGTGAGTTGGCGCACCGTGGACGCCCCCGTCCTGTGGCGGCGCGTGAGGGTATCGGCCTGGGTGGCCCTGGGGAGTGTCGTGGCGCTGATCGTCGTGGGCGTGCGGCACTGGTCCGTCCTGGTGGCGGTGTTCCTGTCGGTCGGGGCGGCCGGCGCGGCGATCCGGACCCTCAAGGGGGTGCTCGTCAGCGCCCGGCGCCGGGGGGACCTGTGGTCGGCGTGGCGCGCACCATCCACCGGGGGGATGATCGTGCACCTCGGGGTGGTCGTCCTCGCGGTGGGGATCGTGGTGTCGACCTCGTACACGACCCGCTCCGAGGTCACCCTCGCGAGCCACCAACGCACCGTGATCGACGGGCAGTACGTGCGCTTCGACGGCTTCGCCAACGTGTCGTCGGCGTTGGAGAAGCAGACCCAGCTGGTGGTCAACGTCGATGGACACGTCCTGCGGCCGGCCATCACGACGTTCAACGGTCGCTCCAGTCAGCCCGTGGGAACGCCGGCGATCGACTCCAACCTGCTGCGTGACGTCTACGTCACCTTCGACGCGGTGGGGGGCAACGGCGCGACGTCGGGCGCCCAGGTGGCCACCGACGTCCCGGCCGGGTCGGTGGTTCTCGGGGTGACCGTGGAGCCGCTGTTGTCCTGGCTCTGGATCGGTGGTCTCATGGTGGGTGTTGGCAGTGCGCTCTCCTTCGCCCGACGGCGCCACCGCGAGGAGGCGGCGGCGTGAGACGTCGTCTCGTGCTCGTGGTCGCGCTCGTCGCGCTATCGGTGGTCATCGGCCTCTCGGTGCTGCTGGTGACGCGCCAGCCGGTGTCGGCGACGTCGGTGCCGAGTCCCCTTCTGGGCAAGGTGGCCCCGCCGATCAACGCGACGACCTTTGACGGTGCGAGGTTCTCACTCGCGAGCGAACGTGGCAAGGTGGTGGTGGTCAACTTCTTCGCGTCCTGGTGCGGTCCCTGCCAAGTGGAGGAGCCCAATCTCATCACCTTCGCCTGGCAGCAACGACACCGGGGTGTCGCCGTGGTGGGCGTGGTCTTCAACGACACGGTCAACGCCGCCAAGGCCTTCGACGTCAAGTGGGGCACCTCGCAGTTCTACCCTTCCATCGACGACCCCAACGGGGCCTTCGCCTTCCACTACGGCGTGACCTCGCCGCCCTCGACCTTCGTCATCGACCCCCGAGGTCGCGTCGCGGCGGAGTTGCTCGGTCCGGTGACCACCGCCCAACTCGACCAGGTGCTCGCCCGGGTGCGCGCGTGAGTACCGACCGGTCCGTCGCGTCGACGCTTCGACGTCTGGGGTCGTTTCGCGTCTGGTTGGTCGCCCTGGTCGCGGTGGTCGCCCTGGCGGCGCTGAGCGCACCGAGCACCGCGGGCCCGGCCCAACGCGTGTCCCACCTCGAGAGCCTGGTCAAGTGCCCCTCGTGCCAGGACCTCTCCGTCGCCCAGAGCACGTCATCCTCGGCTCTGGCGGTGCGTCACCAGATCGTGAGCATGGTCGACCGGGGGGAGAGTGACACGCAGATCCTCACGACCATCGAGGCGGCCTACGGGACGAGCATCCTGCTGAGCCCGTCGACGTCGGGGGTGGGGACGCTGCTCTGGCTCCTGCCCACCCTGGTCTTCGCCGGTCTCGTGGCGACGCTCGTGGTCCTGCGGAGGCGGCGGTGAGGAGCGAACGCCGACTCCTCGACGAGATTCGCCTACGTGAGGCCTCGCTCGAGGACGCCCGGCGCGAGCACGCGCTGGGTGAGTTGAGTGACGAGGACTTCTCGGCGATCAACGAACGTGAGAGCGCGGCCCTTGACATCGCACGTCGCTCGCTCGACGAGGTGTCGCGCTCGCAGACCACGACGCCGCTCGACGCGACGAGGGGCGCCCGGCACCCGGCCCGTCGGCGCCGGAGGAGCCGTCTGATCGTGGCGCTGGTGTGTTTCGCCGTGGCCGCGGGCGTGCTGGTGTGGGCCAATCTGGGTCTGCGTCAAGCCGGCTCGTCCGCGACGGGGGGGCTCACGCTCTCGCAGACCCAGAAACTGCAGCAACTGGTCACCGAGGGCGAGGCCGACGTGGCGGCCGGTGACGACGCCGCGGCGCTCTCGGCCTACCAGCAGATCCTCGCGCTCCAACCCACCAACGTGGTCGCCTTGACCGAGGCCGGCTGGTTGGAGGCTTCAGCGGGCGCCAAGTCCCGCGACGCCGCGGTGGTGGCCAAGGGGGTGAGTCTCCTGCACGAGGCGGTCACGCTCGCACCCTCGTCCCCGGCGCCGCGGCTCTACTACGCCATCGTCGCCTACGAGACTCCCGGCAATCGCGCCCTGGCCACCTCGCAGCTGCGCACCTTCGTGCGGTTGCACCCCTCGAAGGCCCAGTTGGCCGTCGCGGCGCCGTTCCTTCGCGCGTTAGGCATCGCGAGTAGCCCGTCGTCAGGGTGACCAGCGACCCGGCGGCAGAGATCGTTAGGGGCGCCGGACCGGGTGTGATCTGACCCAGCGCCACGGTGTTCTAGGACCGGGCGCCGCCCATCGCCTGATGGGTGCTCGCCACGTCGTGGGGCGCCAGGGGGACGATCGCGAAGCCGCCGCCGTAGGACAGGCGACCCACCTCGAACGCGCCCCCGACCAGCCGCGAGCCCGCCGTGGGCCTCGGTGTGGGCATAGGTGTGGGTCGTGGCCGTAACATCAGGCGGCCCGCGCCCGCCGCCGTGGCGCACGGGCATCCGCGGCGACACCGCGGCGACACCGCGGCGACACCGGTCGCCTCAGGCGGTGACGCGGCAGGTGTCGTCCCCGCGGGCCCGCGAGGTCAACGTGATCTGCGTCGACCGGGCGCCGAGCCCCTCGAGCATGCCGGCGATGAGACCTCGGTCCACGGCGCAAAGTACCGGGTGATGTTGGGCCGCCGACCCGAAGGGGCAGTTGTCGGACACGACGGATTGCCTCGAAGCGTCCTCCTCCACCCGCGCGGCGAAACCGTGGGCCGTGAGGAGACCCGCGATCGAGGACATGGCCGACTTGACCGTGGTCGACGAGTCGTTGGTGTTGGCGCCCACGCACAGGGTCCGTCCATACTCGAGGCCGACGTCGTGGGCCAGGGACTCGGCCGCCTTCGGGCCCAGACGCTCCAGGGCCATCTCGAGCAGCGCGACGAGCAGGGCGTCGCGTCGCAGTGACCCCTCGATGGCGACGGTGGTGTCGACCACCCGGTATCCTTTCGCCGGCCGGCCCACGGTGGTGCGGTGGACGTTGTCGTAGGTGACGTAACCACCTTCGGTGAGTCGCTCCAGATGGTGGCGCACGACGTTGGCGTGGACGCCGCAATGGTGGGCGAGCTGGGTCGCGGTGGCCCCGGGATTCTCACGCAGGTAGAGGTAGATCTTGCGACGGGTGTTGTCGCCGAAGGAGTGCGCCAGACTCGTGACGGTCGCCGTGAACAACGCGGGGTCGAGGTCCGTCTCGTGACTTGCTGGCATACGTTCAAGAGTGTAGGTGTTCGCGCCCCGCCGTGAGCGCAGCCCCGCAGCGGCGCCGGTAGCCTCGTAGGCAACATCACAAAGGACCAGCCGTGACCTTCGACGTTTCCCAGTACCCAGCTCTCGCGGACATCGTGGAGCCCCAGGTCCGCCGCCCCCTGGGTGAGCTGGGTTTCCTCGACGGGGTGAGGTCGACGGCGTCGGGACTCGAGGCGACGCTGGTCCTACCCGCGTCGAACTGGCCCCAGCGCGACTATCTCGTGGAGCGCATCGGCGCCGCGGAGCCGTCGGTGCGCCTCAGCGTGCGAACGATGGACGAGGAGGAGCTGCTACGCCTGCGAAACTATTTGCGCGGCTCCATGACCGGTGCGTCGACACCGGGTGATCACTCGCACGCCGGCGATCAACCCAAGTTCCTCGATCGTCTCTCCAAGACCCGGGTCTTGGGGATCTCCTCGGGCAAGGGCGGTGTCGGCAAGTCGTCGGTCACCGTCAACTTGGCGATCGCCCTCGCGCAGCAGGGGCGTCACGTGGGCGTGTTGGACGCCGACGTGTACGGCTTCTCCCTGCCAAAGATGCTCGGTGCGGTCGCGGACCCGATCGTGCTGGGCGACACGGTCCTGCCCACCCTGGCCCACGGCGTGCACTGCGTCTCCATGGGTTACTTCGTCCCCGACGAACAGCCCGTCATCTGGCGTGGTCCGATGCTGCACAAGGCCATCGAGCAACTGATCTCCGAGGCGTGGTGGGATGAGCCAGATTTCTTGTTGATCGACATGCCGCCTGGCACCGGCGACGTCGCGCTGACCCTGTCCGAGGTCCTACCGCGAATCGAGATGTACGTCGTGACCACACCCCAGGCCGCCGCGCAGCGCGTGGCCCAGCGATCCGCCTTCGCCGCGCGCAAACTCAAGCTCTCGGTCCGCGGGGTCATCGAGAACATGAGCTGGTTCCGCGGTGATGACGGCACACGCTACGAGATCTTCGGCAGCGGCGGCGGCGAGAGGTTGGCCCGCGACCTCGGCGTCGCGCTCCTGGGGCAGATCCCCCTGGAGACGCCGCTGCGTGAGGGTGGTGACCTCGGGGTGCCCCTGGTCGTGAGCCAGCCCGAGAGCGAGGCCGCCCGTGCCTTCGGCGATCTCGCGTCGAAGGTGATGGCCCAAGGACCCGCGCGCGTCTACCGACAGGAACTGCGCATCCGCTAGTCGGCGTCGGGTCGAATCTCAGCGCCGTCGTGGGTCGAAGTTGCTCGCCTCGCCCTGCGGTGCCACGTTCTCGTCGCTGTCAGATCGCGTGGATGTCGGCGAGCGTCGCGCACCCTTCGTGCCCAGCGAGATTCTGACTGACGCCGCGGCGGAGCCATTCGTCGAAAGGTAGCGCCCGGGGTCGCGGTCGAAGCTCTCGGCGCAGCCGGGGTTGCAGAACCAGACGTCGACGCCCTCGTGCAGGCGGTGGACCGCTGCGGTCGCCGGGTCCACCGTCATGCCGCAGACGGGATCGCGCAGCGCCGCAGAGGAGACATTCGTCGGAAGGTAGCGCCCGGGGTCGCGGTCGAAGCTCTCGGCGCAGCCGGGGTTGCAGAACCAGACGTCGACACCCTCGTACCGGCGGTGGGCCGCTGCGGTCGCCGGGTCCACCGTCATGCCACAGACGGGATCGCGCGGCGCCGCACCTGCGGGGTGTTCAGTGTGCCCCTCGCGATAGGGCGGGGAGGACTTGAGCACGTAGGGTTCTGGACTGACGTCGAACTTCTCTCGACAATGGTCCGAGCAGAAGTAGTAGGTGCGACCTGACCATCGAGAGGTCGCCGGGGCGTCCGCGATGCGAACCTGCATGGCGCATACCGGGTCGATGGCGTAGCCGACGCCACCTCCGAAGCGATCGGCGTGTCGTGCCAACCACCACACCCCCGCGGCCACGATGATGAAGGCGAAGTTGAGGAACGTGGTGTAGTTCCACGAGAAATGTGCGGCACTGATCGCGAAGCTCCGTCGAGCGGGGATGATGTTCAGTCCCGCGAAGATCACCTGCGTGGCCATACCCGCGAGCGCCATCACGACGTAGAAGAGGCCCACCATCCGCAACGTCAGGGCGGTGCCGTAGAGCTTGCGGTAGATGAGGATGAGGGGCATGGCGATGAGGTCGGCGAAGATGAAGGCGATCACGCCGCCGAAGGAGATGCCGCCGGCCCACAGTGCAGCGGCCAAGGGGACGTTACCGATGGAGCACACCCAACTGATGACGGCGATGAGGGGGCCGACGAGGGCGTTCTCGATGTCCGTCCAGGGCCCGTGACCGTGAATGAACAAGTCATTCCAGAAGCGTGTGGGTACGAGGGTCGCGAGCTGTCCGGCGACCAGGTAACCGATCACGAGCTCGCGACGCAGCATCGTGGCGTCGGCGATCGCGTAGCGTGACGCGTCGGACCAGGCGGCCGCCGAGCGGAACTTGGAGGTGAACGACGTCGTGGGCGCCGACTCAGCGGACGAGGGGTCGTCGTCAGGTGTTCCCCCGAGCACGCGGCTACGCGCGTGGACCAGCGCGGGACCGACGAAGACAAGTCCACCGGCCGTGGCGAGGAGCACGATCATGAGTGGGCCGCCGACGAACTCGGCGGCGGCGAACTGCCAACCCAAGAGCACCAGCATGACGATGCCCAGTTCGACCACGAGATTGGTGGAGGCGAACATGAAGACCATCGCCGTCGTGAAGTCCGCACCCTTGGCGAAGAGGGACTTCGCCATTGCCGACGCCGCGTAGGAACAACTCGAGGACACCATGCCGTAGCCCGACGCCCGCGCGATCGTCCTGGGCCGGTGGTCACCAAGCTTGGCGCGCATCTGGTCCTTCGAGACGAAGGCCTGCACCGCACCCGAGAGGGAGAACCCCAGAATCAGAGCCCACAGCGTCTCCCAGAGCATGAAGAAGCCCTCGCGAAGCCCCCGGGCGATGTCGACGACGGCTGACAACGCGGCCAGCGTGGTCACGACCGCACCAGTTGGGAGATCGCGGCCGACGCCTCACGGAGCTTCACGTGCTGCTCGTCGCCGCCCGCCTGTACCGCGGCCACCACGCAGTGACTCATGTGGTCGTCGAGCAGGTGCAGGGCCACGCTCTGGAGCGCACGGGTCGCCGCGGAGATCTGCTGGAGGATGTCGATGCAGTAGCGGTCGTCTTGGACCATCTTCGAGACGCCGCGCACCTGACCCTCGACCTTCTTGAGACGAGCGAGGATCGTGGACTTGTCGTCGGTGTATCCGGGTTGGGTCACGGGTTCTCCTTTCGCGAGTGAATCGTGGCTATCGGGGTTCGCGAGGTGCGGGTACGGCGATCGCCGGTCGCTTAGGAGGATGTGACGGCGGGCTGGCTTCGACGCCGATCACAGGTCCTGCGCTGAGCGTGCGACGTGAATCGCACCACCGGTGGCCTCCTTCACCACGATGACTCGCTACCCCTAGGGAGTATAAGAAGCGGACCCGCCGACGTCGACTCTCGCACGGTGGCTTTGGTCACATCCCCCGAGGCTCGCGCCACGTGTCGTCGCGACGTTCGCCGCACGGCCCCCGCTACGAGTTCCCCACGCCGCGGCTCGTCAATACACGCGCAGGGCGCTCACCATTCCCTGGGCGTAGTGCCACGGGACATCGCAGACCAACTCGTAGAGACCCGGTCTCAGGCTCATGGTCACCCAGCTGGTGGCCCCCGGTTCGATCCCCGAGCCGGCGCCGGCGCCACATGACGTCGAGGCCTCCCCGAGGCTTCGCGTCTCGTCGATCTTTCCGTCCGCGTTCACTCGACGAGTACCCACCCCCGTGGTCGGAGCCGGCATGACGACGAGTTCGTGGGGAAGGTACCCGACATTCGTCGCCTCGAAGGTGATGGTCCCCGACTTCACCGACGCGGGCGTCGCGGACAGGGAGACCCCCATGGGGGCGACGCCACCCATCATCGTGCCATCGTCGGAGAGTTCGACCCTCACCACTTCACCACGCACGTGCGCGGGCGCGCACGACACTTCGACCGGAGACGAGAATCGCCGATCCGTGCCGCGCGACTGGGCCGACAAGGTTGCACCCATGAGTGCGATGCCCGTCACGCCGACGATCACCAGGACCGCCGCGCCACCCGACTTCACTTGGGTCGGCCGATCACCTCGATCTTCTGGCGATATTCCTCCTCGGTGATCTCTCCGCGGGCGAAACGCTCCTTGAGTATCGACGTGGCGACCGAGTCCGAGGGTGTCGCACCACCTCGGTGGCCGCCCGAGTTCCAACGGACCAATCCCACGACCCCCACGATCACGGCCGTCAGGAGGACCAGCATCATGACGAACATCGCGACTTCCCAACCACCTCCCATCCCATCTCCGTACCATCCGTACATCGTTGACTCCTCGACTCTCGATCGGTTCTCAACCCAGCATCGGTTCCCCTTACCCGAAGGGGTAGGGGCGAAGGTCCTAGCGTGTGATCGAGGTCGTTCTCGCGTCGCAAGTGCCCACCACGCATCGACGTCATTGTCTCGGGCGCCCACTCGTCGAGGCGAAGTCGGTCGTCAGTCGACCAGCTCCAGAGAGCACATGGGATTCGTCGGTCGCAGCGGCGAGCTACTCACCCAGCAACGTGCCGTAGATCCCCCGGGGCAGTCGTTCGACGGGCCAGTCCAGGAGGCGCGTCGCCGTGTCGAAGGCGAATCGGTCGGTCATCCCCGCCACGTAGGTGACGGCAGCGGCGGTCACGTCCTCGCCTTCGGCGTCGGGCAGGAGCCCGGGGGACGCGATGAACGCCTCGACGAGTGCGGTGAGAACCTCCATCACCGCGCGTCCCTGCGCGAGAGACTCGGGACGGTTGTAGATCATCTCGTAGTTGAACGCCCGGAGATCGGACAGGGCGTCGGCGTGTTCGCGGTCCATCGCGACCAGCCCCGTCGTACTGATGCTCGACACCAGCGCACCGATCAAGGCGCGCAACTGCGATGACCTGGACGTACCCAGGATCTCCGAGACCGAAGCGGGAAGCTCGTCGGCGCTGACGACGCCGGTACCCACCGCGTCCTCGAGGTCGTGGGCGCTGTAGGCGCAGCGGTCGGCCCAACTCACGACCACGCCCTCGGGCGTCATCGGCGTCGGCAGCGACCACGAGTGGTGGCGTATCCCGTCCAGGGTCTCCGCGCACAGGTTGAGGGGCTTGAGGACGACGTCGGCACCCCACAGCGCGTGGTGGAACCCGCCGGGGATGTAGAGGTCGAAGACCTCCTCGGAGGCGTGTCCGCCCGGTCCGTGGCCACAATCGTGGCCGAGGGCGATGGCTTCGGTCAGCGCCACGTTGAGTCCGGTCGCGGCGGCGACGGCGGTGGCGACTTGGGCGACTTCGAGCGCGTGGGTCAGGCGCGTGCGCTGATGGTCGGCGGGGAAGACGAAGACCTGGGTCTTGCCGGCCAGACGTCGAAAGGCGTTGGAGTGCAGGATCCGGTCGCGGTCGCGCTCGAAGCACGTGCGGTTCGCGTCGGGGGCCTCGCTCAGCGCCCGATTCCCCGCGCCGCGGGCCCGGGTCGCGCCCCCGGTGAGGTGACGATCCTCGATCTCCTCGCGCTGCTCACGAGTGACCTTGAGTGGCTCGACCCGCGCGGGAGCAGTGCCACGGTGAGCGAAGACCATCCCTTCGGCACCGGGACTGCCCCTCATGGTCGCCGTCCATTCCCCGCGTCGGTCGATGGTCATCGAGTCCCCTCACCCGCACTGGTGGCCAGTCGACCGGCGAAACTCGATGTGTCGAGGTGTGCTGTCGCGCTGGTCACGCGGTGGGGCTCGTGCGCCGACGCGAGGGTGAAGGACGTCGAGCGGCGCGTGCGCATCATGGCGGGTACGACGGGTTGGTGACGAGGAAGGTCACGGGACGACCACCTCGACGTCACGCGCGTCACACCCCCATTCACTCGCGTCACCCGCGCGGGTCTCAAGGTCGGAGAATGGAGTTCCACGACCATCATCTTGCCCCAAGGCCGTAACATGGTGGCGTCGTCATCGAGCCGGGAGTGGTCATGGAAATTCGAATTGGCATTGTGCAGTCGATGAAGGAGCTCTCCGTCGAGTTGGCCGAGGGTACCGACCGCGACGCCGTCCAGAAGGACGTCGAAGCGGCCTTGGAGGGTGACAAGCTCCTCTGGCTGACCGACCGCAAGGGTCGCCGCGTCGGGGTGCCGGCGGCCCGGATCGCCTACGTCGAATTCAGTTCGACCGTGGAGCGCAACGTGGGATTCGGCGCCGTCTGAGCCGTGATCGATTACCACCTTCATCTGTGGAGTCACGAGGACTCGTCGGTCGACTATCGACTCGACCAGGTGGCGGCCTACTGTGAGGAGGCCGCTCGCCACGGGGTGAACGAGCTCGCGCTGACCGAGCACCTCTACCGTTTCGTCGAGATGCGTGCGACGGTGGGCGACTTCTGGACCCGGTGGGGGCACGAGCCCACGGCACCGCTCATGGCGGAGTACTTCGACTTCCACGCGCGCAATTCGCTCGAGGCCTACGTCAGCTTCGCCCAGCGGGCCAAATCGGAGGGACTGCCGGTGAAGGTGGGCCTGGAGGTCGATTACTACCGCGACCAGATGGACGACGTCGCCGGGCTCCTGCGTCAGTACCCCTTCGACGTCCTCATCGGCTCGGTGCACTGGCTCAACACGTGGCAGTTCGACGATATCGACAATGCCCTTCACATGGCCGAGTGGCGTACCCGTGACGTCGACCAGAGTTGGGCTGACTACACGTTGGCACTCGAGGAATTGGCGGCCGCCCGGGTCGTCGACGTCCTGGCCCACCCCGACGTCATCAAGGTAGCGAGTTTCGTCGCCTCGGATCCCGAGCCTCTGTGGGATCGTATGGCCGCCGCGGCCGCGGCCGCGGACGTATCGGTGGAGTGCTCGTCGGCGGGCTGGTTCAAGCCGGTGGGCGAGCAGTACCCGGCCGAGGGCTTCTTGGATCGCCTGGTGGCACGCGGGGTCACGTTCACCACTGCCTCCGACGCGCACGGCCGAGAACGGGTCGGATCGCGAGCCGAGGACCTGGCCGACCTCCTCGAAGCACGCGGGGTCCAGCAACTCGCGTCCTACGAGGGTCGCCAGCGGGTCATGGTGCCACTGCGCGCCACCTCGTGACGACGCTCGCGGAATTGTGCGAGGACCACACCTCGCTCTCGGACGCGGCGATCGACCACCTCCTGCGACTGACCGCGTCGTGGTCGCTACTGGCGGACCTCTCCTTCTCGGACATGGTCCTCGTGGCACCGGATGAGCAGGTCGCCGGCGTCTCGTCGTTCGTCGTCCTGGGCCAAGTTCGACCGAACAACCGCTCCACGCTCATCGTCGACGACCTCGTCGGCACCACGCAATCCTCCCTGCAATGGCCACTCGTGCGCGAGGCCTTCCTCGGTGCGCAGCGCACGGTGGGCGAGGTCGACCTGCCCGGCGTCGATCAGTCGGTGCCGGTCTGGTGCGTGCCGGTGCGCTTCGACGGTCGGGTGATCGCCGTGCTGGTGCGTCTGCAGGGGCCACTACGCGGACCGGCTTCGTTGTACGAGCAGGCGTACCTCTCGATCTTCGAGAGATTGTGCTCCATGGTCTCCGACGCCACGTTCCCCTATCGCGAGGACACCGTCGCGGGACCGGGGATGCCCCGGGTGGGAGACGGGATCATCCTGATCGACCACGTCGGCGCGGTGGAGTTCGCCACACCCAACGCCACGAACGCGCTGCACCGGCTGGGCGTCTACGCCGCGATCGAGGGCAAGACCTTCACGGCGGCGGGCCTGCGGCTGCGCGTGGTGGAGCGCTGCCTGGAGTACGGGATCCCCGCGATGGAAGAGGTCGATCGCTCGAGCGATGTCGCGATCCTCTTCCACTGTGTTCCGCTCTTTGACGCGGGGACCGTGACCGGCGTCGTGGTGCTACTGCGCGACGTCTCGGATCTCCGACAGCTCAATCGCCTGGTACTGAACAAGGAAGCGGCGGTGCGCGAAGTGCACCACCGGGTGAAGAACAATCTCCAGACCATCTCCTCGCTCCTGCGCCTTCAAGCGCGTCGGAGTGATGAGAACGAGACGGTGCTGGCCCTGCAGGAGGCCGAGCGCAGAGTTCGGTCGATCGCGGTGGTGCACGAGGTCCTCTCGCGCGAACCTGGTGAGGAGGTCGTGTTCGACGAGATCGTGCGTTCGGTCGTCCTGTTGGTCGAGGACACGGTGCTCGCCCTGCACCCCGTCGAGATCGTGGTGAACGGTGAGCTCGGCACCCTGCCGACGGATCTCGCGACGCCGCTAGCCCTGGCCCTCACCGAATTGTTGACCAACGCGGTCGAGCACGCTTTCATCGACTTCGGCGACGAGGATGACGAACATGACGAGCACGTGGGCATCGTCACCCTCGACCTCAGTCTCGACGGCGAGTTCGCCGTGGCCGAGATCCGCGACAACGGCAGAGGATTGCAGGAGGACTTCAAGTTGGAAGGCGCCACCAGTCTGGGTCTCTCCATCGTGCGCGACCTCGTGCGATCGCAACTCAACGGGACCATCGACATGACCACCGTGGATGAGCGCGACGGTGGTGGGACCCTGATTCGCGTGGTCGTACCGACCGAGATGGTGTCCTAGTTCTGCTGCATGCGCCGACGCGCCGCCAACCACTGCTTGCGCAACTTGCGACGCTCGTCCTCGGTCGTCCCGCCCCATACGCCCGACTCCTGGTTGGTCGCGAGTGCGAACTCGAGGCAGTGCTTCTGGGCGTCACAGTTGATGCACACCCGCTTGGCGGATTCGATCTGGTCGGTGGCCATACCCGTGGTTCCGACGGGGAAGAACAACTCGGGCTCCGTGTCGCGACATGCGGCGCTGGCGCGCCAGTCGGCGTCGTCCCAAGCGTGAGTACGGTTCCAAATCAACGACATGACAAATTCCTTTTAAATTAACGAGAAACCCCGGAGTATCGTCACCGGGGGCCGTTAAGGGCGGGAAGGCAATTTTACTCGGATGAGCCTGTATTTTCAAGGTTTTTTTGTCGAGTCGGCGACGTCGGACGCCAGGATGTCACAATTCTTATCGTGACTTCAATCTTCGCCCACCGCGGGCACCACGTCCATTTCCCCGAGAACTCGACCGGTGCGATCGCGGCCGCCCGCGACGTCGGAGCCGACGGTGTCGAGTTCGACGTGTGGCTCACCTCCGACAAATTCCTGATCGTGAACCATGACCGCACCGTGGGGGGTCAGTCGATACCCGCGACGCGGCGAGACGACCTCGCCCATGGAGGAGAGATCGCGTCACTCGACGACGCCCTGGTCGCGGCCGGTCCACTGCGGATCAACGTTGAAATAAAATCAACTCGTTCGGTTCCGTACAACTTGGCGGTGGCCCGTGACGTCGCGGCCTTCCTCGACGCCTCGAGCGTGTCGGCGCAGTGCCTCGTGTCGAGCTTCTCCCTGGCGATCTGCGACGAGGTGCGACGGGTCTCGCCGGAGCGACGGGTGGGCTGGCTGGCGGAGCGCCGCCCCGCGGCGTTCGTGCTTGATCAGGTGACGAAGCATCGTCTGACCTCCGCCCACCTCGCGTTTTCACGGGTGAACGCGGCGGTGGCGGACGAGGCGCGAGAGCGCGGAGTCGAACTGCACGTGTGGACCCCGAACCTGGCCCGCGACATCGGACGGATGCTCGAACTCGGTGTCGGTGCCGTGATCACCGATGACGTGGTGCTCGCGCGCCGACTCCGTGACGGTCTCGGCCCTACCGCGTGAGGGACGTGACCTAGATTGGTGTCATGAACGTTGTCGTCTGCGTGAAACAGATTCCGGACCCGGCCGCCACCCCGTCACTGGACGCGGAGCATCGCTTGGATCGATCGGGCAAGCTGATCCTCGACGAGGCGGACACCTACGGTGTCGAGGTGGCGCTGCGCCTGGTGGAGGCGTCGGGTGACGGCGAGGTGTCGCTCGTCTCAATGGGTGACGCGACGGACGTGACCGGAATCCGTAGCGCCCTCGCGATGGGGGCGATGCGCGCGACGGTGGTCTCGGACCCCCTCCTCAAGGGGGCCGACGCCTTGACCACCGCCAAGGTGCTGGCCGCGGTGATCTCGCGTGACGTGCCCGACCTCGTGCTCGCCGCGACGGAGTCCTCGGACGGTTATACGGGCACGCTGCCCGTGCAACTGGCTGAGTTGCTCGGGCTTCCCGCGCTCACCTTCGCCACGTCGGTGGCCGTCGAGAGTGGCGACGTCGTGGTCCATCGTCAGACCGAATTGGGCTACGACGAGGTGGTCGCCGCGCTGCCCGCGGTGGTCACGGTGACCGCGGGCGTCGTGGAGCCGCGCTACGCCACCTTCAAGGGGATCATGGCGGCCAAGTCCCGGACGGTCGAGGTCCTCAGCGTGGCGGACCTCGGACTCGACGCCAGTGCCCTGGTCCCGCGCCAGGAGGTCGTGTCCGTCGAGCTCGCTGCGACCAAGAACGCCGGCGAGAAGTACGTGGACGACGGTGAGGGGGCGGCGCGCATCGTGGCGTTCCTCGAGAGGATCAAGATCCTCGCGGGGAGTGCATCATGAGTGTGTCGAACCTGTGGGTGCTGGCCGAGCCGGCGCGAGGCGACGTCACCACGACCTCCAAGGAGCTCATCAGCGAGGCGCGACGACTCGGCGCGACGGTCACCGCGATCACCTGGGGCGCGAACGACGACGTCGCACGAGTGGTCGGTTCTTACGGCGCGAGTCGACTCTGGGACCTTGGTGACCTAGGCGCGATCCTGCCGGCCAGCGTGGTGGCCAACACGGTCGCAAGCCTGCTGGAGGGGGAGACCCCCGACGCGGTGCTGATCCCGGCGAGCAACGACGGACGCGACATCGCGGGCCGGCTGTCGGCGCGACTCGACACGCCGGTGCTGACCAACGTGACCGGACTTCGCGACGGCGCCACCCTCGAGAGTGAGCACCCGATCTTCGGGGGCACCCACACCGTGTTGGCGCGCCTGCGCGATAGCGCACCCGGGCTCTTCGTCGTTCGCGCCAAGTCCTTTTCCGCGACGCCCGACGGCGTCGACGTGGCGCTGCGCGAGAGCGTGACACCGGTCACCTCGTCGCGCACGGCGACGATTCGCTCGTCGCACGTCGAGGAGCGCAACGGTCCCGCGTTGGAGGACGCGAAGGTCGTGGTGTCGGGCGGACGAGGTCTGGGCGACGCCTCCTCGTACGCGCTCGTCGAGGAGTTGGCCAGGTTGCTCGACGGCGCACCGGGCGCGAGTCGTGCGATCGTCGACGCGGGCTGGGTGCCGTATTCGCACCAGGTGGGCCAGACGGGTAAGACCGTCAAGCCCGACCTCTACGTCGCCTGCGGGATCTCGGGCGCGACGCAGCACATGGTCGGCATGAAGGGTGCCGCCAACGTCATCGCCATCAATAAGGATCCCGACGCGCCGATCTTCGCCATCAGCGACTTCGGTGTCGTTGGCGACGTGCAGCGAGTCCTTCCCGCGCTGATTGAGCTCCTGAAGGCCCGGGCGTAGTCCCTTGTTCCTTAGAAGTTCCGGTGCGTCGGCGTTTTCGCCAGCGTACGGCGACGCGCACTCCTTAGGCTGAGAAGCAACGTTATGGACAACATCGCCACGTCACACGCCCGTCGGTGGTGGGTCCTGATGACGGTGAGCGTGTCGCAGCTGATGGTCGCCCTCGACTCCACGGTCATCAACATCGCGTTGCCGCGCGCCCAGGTCGACCTCAACTTCTCAGTGGCCAATCGACAGTGGCTCATCACGGCCTACGCCCTATCCTTCGGCTCGCTCATGCTCCTGGGCGGTCGACTGAGCGACCTCTGGGGCCGGCGTGCGTCGCTCATGGTCGGGTTGGTCGGGTTCGCGCTCGCGTCCGCAGTGGGTGGTGCGGCGCGGAATTTCGCGGCACTCGTCTGCGCTCGAGCGGTGCAGGGCGCCTTCGGCGCGCTGCTCGCCCCCGCGGCCCTGGCGGCGTTGACGCTCACGTTCCGAGAGCCGCGCGAACGCGCCACGGCCTTCTCGATCTTCGGGGCGGTCGGCGGATCCGGTGCCGCCATCGGCCTCTTGCTGGGTGGCGCGCTGACCCAGTGGGCGTCGTGGCGCTGGTGTCTGACGATCAACCTCTTCTTCGCCGCCCTGTCGATGGTCGGGGTCATCCTCTTCGTCGAACGCGGACGCGGCGAGCGCGCGGTCCACCTCGACCTGGTCGGTACGGTGTTGGCCAGCGCTGGGTTGTTCGCGCTGGTCTTCGGGCTCGGCCACGCGGTGACCACGGGTTGGGGGAACTTCGACACCTGGTTCAGTCTGGGCGTCGGCGCGGTGCTCCTCGTCGTCTTCGTGCTGTGGCAGCGCCGCTCGGCCCACCCCTTGCTACCCCTGCGCATCGTCAAGGACCGCACTCGTGGCGGGTCACTCATCGCGCTCTTCTTCACCAACATCGGGATCTTCAGCATCTCGTTGTTCCTGGCGTATTACCTGCAGAACACCCTGGGCTACTCGCCGATGAAGACGGGTCTCCTCTTCTTGCCGCTCGTGGCGGCCCTGGCGTTCTCCGCGTCGCTGGCCAGTGCCCGCCTCCTGGCCCTCGTGGGGCCGCGTCCGTTGGTGCCCGTCGGGATGCTCCTGGGGATGATGGGCATGATCCTGTTCACCAAGCTGCCCGCCCACGCCGACTACCTCGGACACGTCATGCCAGGACTCATCGTGACGGGACTCGGTCTGGGATTGATCTACGCGCCGTCCACCGCGACCGCGACCGCGGGTATCGAGCCGCGCGACGCCGGCGCGGCGTCGGCGATGGTCAGTACCGCGCAGCAGATCGGGGGATCCGTGGGCATCGCCACCCTCAACACCATCGCGGTGATCACGTCGCGCCGGGCGCTCGCCTGCCGGCCGACGGGAGCGACATCGACGTGCGCGAGCGCAGTGGCGGCGACCCTGCACGGGTACGCCGTGGCCTTCTGGTGGGCGGCGGGCTTCTTCGGGGTCGGCGCCCTCGTCACGCTCTTGCTGCTCGAGTCGGGCGTCCCCGAACTCGAGGGTGATCTGATCGTCCCCTGATCAGATCAACGGCCAGGGGTAGGGCGGCCAGTCGCGGTCGTCGTCGGGCGAGGGGAAACTGCTGGCGAGGAGGAGCCCGTGGGCGCGGCGCGCGGTGGCGTCGAGCTCTTCGGCACTCAGGAGGTGACCGAGGTTGCCGAGTTCGCCCTGGGCGAGGCGAGCGAGCGGTTCGAGTAGCCGGTCGGGGAGGGTCTGCTCGGCGTACTCCCAGATCACCGTGCGCAACTTGTCCTCCTCGTGGAAGCACAGCCCGTTGTCGATGGCCCAGCACCGCGCGGAGTCGAAGAGGATGTGACCCCCCTTGCGGTCGGCATTGTTGGCGACGACGTCGAACGCGCAGAGGTCGGTGAACCAGGGGAGGAGGTCCTCCTTCTCACGCAGGGTGAAGTAGTGGTCGTCGGTGGCTCCTTCGACCCACCACTGCAGGGAGCCGACGCCGAAGGGGGCGTCCTCGCGAGCGACCGTCGTCGGGACGAGGTCGGTGCCGAGGAGCTGATCGAGCTCCCACGCCGCCACCTCTCGACGCCAGAGCCCCTCCTCGAAGTCCCAGAGGGGCCGCTCACCCGCCTCCGCCTTGTAGCAGGCCAGCGCGCTCGTGCCGCCGAGGCACACCGAGACCAGCAGCGCCTGGTTCGAGGAACCGGCGACGCGTCCCTCGACGTGCAACGCACCGTGGCGCAGCAGTTCGATCTGGTCGTCGCGTCGCACGCTCAGCGCAGGGGCGCGCGGTGACCGTTCGTGCGCGGGCAGTCGTGGCCACGAGGGTCGAGAGGGCCACCGCACAGGGGGCAGGGTGGGCGCCCCGCCTCGACCAGTCGCGTGATGGCGATGGCGAGCCCACCCGCCCACTCCTTGGTCAAGGCGATGGTCGCCACGTCGTCGTCCTCACCCGCGGACTCGAAGGTGACCTCGAGGAGCTCGTTCTCCTCGTCGATGGCGATGGCGATGTCACCCACCGTGAAGTCGGCCTCGTACTCGGGCTCGAGGGTGAAGTCGTCGGGGAGGTGGCCCGGGCGGCCCATGTCGTCGATGACCTGGGAGATCCACTGCGCGAGGGCCGCCAGTTGGACCTTCTCACACTTCAAGATGACCAGGCGACGCCCCTGTCGGGCCTGAAGGAGGAAGAGCCGATTGCCGACCTCGCCGCGGACTCCCACCATGACCTTCTCGGGTGCGTCGAATTCGTACTTCATGAGGCGATGAGCTCCTTGAGGGATCCGGTGTTGTTGACGCTCACCACGAGGGGCGTCGCGTCGGAGAGGACGATGGCGCTGATCGAGCACGTCGAGATGACGGTCCGCTGGAAGAGGTCCAGGGGCACGCCCTGGGCGAAGGTGACGGCGGCCTTGATCGGGTCGGCGTGACTCACGACGACGATCCTCTCGCCCCGGTGCGCGCGCGCGAGGCGTTCGAGAGTGGTCCAGATCCGGTGCTGCATCTCGGCGAAGGATTCCCCCTGCGGGAATCGGAAGGTGCTCGGCGCGCTCTGCACCGCACGCCATTCGGGCTTCTTGCGCAACGACGACAACGACTTACCGGTCCAATCACCGAAATCGCACTCGAGGAGCCCGCGATCGACCTTGGTGCGCACGCCCAGGCGCCGCGCGATGGGCGCGGCCGTCTCACGGGTGCGTTCGAGCGGCGAGGCGTAGAGGGCGCTCGGCGCGACCTCGAGTTCGCCGAGGCGAGCGGCGGCAAGCTGCGCCTGTTCGTGGCCACGCGCCGAGAGGTGAAGTCCGGGGGCCCGCCCGGGCAGGACCTTTCCGGTGGTGCCCGTCACGCCGTGACGCACCAGCAGGATGGTGGTCGCCGGGTCTCGAGGGGTTCGCGCCATCGCGACTACGACCCGCGGACGGGGATCCGACGCGGCCCCGGCGCCGCGGACTCGGGCCAGCGCTTGCGCGAGACCTGGGCGAGTCGGTGCAAGAGGGCGACCGCACCCGGGTCGTCGTCCCCGGGGCGCGTCTCGATCAGTCCGGCGTCCTTGAGGGCGCGCATCATCTCGCGGCCGCTGTCGGTGCGCACGATCACCAGGGTCCAGTCGTTGAAGGCGCCGATGCCTCCCGCCGACAGGTCCGCGTGCTCGGCGGCGAAATCGGGACAGGTCGTGCAGCCCTCGCGGGTGAAGGCGTGCGCCTCCTTGAGCGGGACCTCGTGGTAGGCGCCGTCGCGCGTCCAGATCTGGAACACTCCCTTGATGTTCATCTTGACGATGTCGGCCCGACGTAGCCCGTAGTCCTTCTCGAAGAGCTCCTCGAAGATCGAGTCGTCGAAGGTCTTGGAGCAGAGCAGCCCGATGGTGAGGCTCAGGCGACGCGCGATCTTGCCGGCCTTGCGCGTCTGCATCGCGCCCGGGGCCGACGCCATGCACCCCATGCCCACGAGCGCGATCCGCTCGGCGCCGAACTCGACGGCGCGCGGATACGCGAGCAGGTTGGCGCTGTAGGTGTAGCGCGACTTGGCGGTATCGAGGACCTCGTCGCGGGTGCGCACCACCCGCGGCTCGGCGCGCCACGTCGAGCCGTCCCCCTCGAGGCCGCTGACGAGCGCGGCGTCGATGAGGTCGTTCTCCAGCGCGTGTATCAAGAGGGTGGAGACGAAACCGCCGTCCTGCCCGTTCTCGACCATGCGGGGGTCCGTGGAGCGCGCCAGGAGGACGTCGCCGATGCCGAAGACCTCCTCGTCGGTGCGCTCGCGTGCGAAGCGGTGCTGGTCGATCTCCGACTCCCAGTTGCGAAAGCGCGGGCAGGCGCGCGTGCACATCGTGCAACCCTTGACGCCGTGCGTGCAGTCCTCGCGGCCGCCGTCGATGTCGAGGTGGAAGGGCTTGTAGGCGCCACCGTTGGCGTCGTAGTCCAAGACGTCGTGGGGGCAGGCCACCACGCAGGCGGCGCAGCCGGTGCAGAGTCCTGAGGTGACGACCTCACTGAAGAGTTCGCGCCACTGGGGTTTCTCGAGAGCCATGCAACAACCTTAGTGAGTGGCTCTCGGTTCCGATATTGTGCCGAGGTGCCCGAAGTGCTGGAAGTGGAGTCGTATCGTCGGCTCGCCGAGCGCGTCGTCGGCACGACCATCGTCAAGGGCTGGAGCGACGCCTACGCCGCGAAGAAGCTCGTGACGACGACCCAATGGAGTCGCACCGTGCGGGGTCTCACGATCACCGGCACCGGTCGACGGGGCAAGTTGATGTACCTCGAGACCGACGGGGTGCGTCTCGCCATGCGTTTCGGCATGACCGGCGTCCTGCTCATCGACTCGACGACGGGCATCGACGGGTTGTTCTACGGTCCCCACACCTATCGGGCGCAGTGGATCCGCGCCGGGCTCGAACTCTCCGACGGTCGACGGCTGGTGCTGCACGACCCTCGCCGACTCGCGCGCGTGGAGATCGACCCCGACCTCTCCTCACTCGGACCCGACGCCCTGGCGCTCACCAAGACGCAGTTTCGCGCGGTCGTCGACATCACGAGGGGGGAGGGGCCGGCGATCAAGGCCCGCCTCCTCGATCAGTCCGTGGTCGCCGGCGTGGGCAATCTGTTGGGTGACGAGATTCTCTTTCGCGCGGGCATCGACCCGCGAACGCCGACCGCGCGATTGTCCATCGATCAACGTGCCGCGCTGTACGCGTCGTTCACGCGGACGATGAAGGCACTCGGGCGCCGAGGTGGATCGCATCTGGGCGATCACATGCCCGGGCGCACCCCGGGCGGGTTCTGCCCGCTCGACGGGGCGCCGATGCGCAGCGCCGTGATCGGCGGGCGGACCACCTACTGGTGCTCTTCGCACCAAAAGTAAGAATTTCCTTGGCCCGGCGAGGGCCCCGGCCAAAACAGTGAAGAATGTACGGATGCAACATTTCATCTCGCACTACGGTTACTTCGGCCTGTTCCTCATCACGGTGCTCTCGTCCGCGTGCCTGCCCATCCCCTCGGAGGTGGCCTTCGGGCTAGCCGGGGCCTTCTGCACGACGGCCTTCACCACGCATCCGCAGTTCAGCGTCGCCAGCGTCGTCATCATCGGCACGATCGGCGAGGTGATCGGCGCGGTGATTGCCTACGAACTCGGACGTTACGCGGGGCGCGCTATCGTCGACCGCTACGGGAAGTACCTACTGCTCTCGCACAAGGACCTCGACTCCGCGGAGGTCTGGTTCGAGAAGTACGGTACGCCCTCGGTGTTCCTGGGTCGCCTGGTACCGGTGGTGCGCGCGGTGATCTCGCTGCCCGCCGGACTGGCCGAGATGAAGCGCGGCCGGTTCCTGGCTCTGACCACCCTCGGATCGTTGATCTGGGCGGTGCTCCTCACCGAACTGGGATACCACGCGGGCAAGAACCAGCACTTCGTGAAGTACTTCCACGACGCCGAGTACCCGATCATCGCGCTGGTGGTCCTGGTCCTCGCGGCGGGCGTGTGGCACCGCTGGCACTCGATGAAGAAGCCGCCACGGCACGCCCGCGGGCGCGGCTAAGCCTCGATGGCCGCGCGCACTCGCTGGGCGTGGCCCTTGGTCCGCGGGCCGTACCAGACGTGCTCGATGAGACCGGTGGGGCCGATCACGAAGGTCGAGCGGATCACGCCCACCACCTTCTTGCCGTAGAGCGTCTTCTCGCCGTAGGCGCCGTAGGCGGCCATGGTCGAGGTCGAGGGGTCGCTCAGGAGGTCGAAGGCCAGAGCGAACTTCGAGCGGAACGCCCGATGCGACGGCGCGTCGTCGGGCGAGACTCCCACGACGCGCACACCGAGATCGCCCAGGCCCGCCAACTCGTCATTGAAGCCGCAGGCCTCGACGGTGCAGCCGGGCGTGTCGTCGGCGGGGTAGAAGTAGAGGACGAAGCGTTGGCCGGCGAGTGAGTTCGAGGTGACGACCTCGCCGTCTTGGTTGGGCAACGAGAACGGTGGGGCTGTCGCGCCGACTTCGAGTCGAGTCATGGTTCTCCTTCTGTCGGGGCCGACCGGTGGCGATCGGGTTCGTGGCCGTGTTGTGTCGGCCGAGGTCGACCTCGCCCCTAGAATAGGGGAGAAGCTCGTGAAGTGAGCTTGGGCCCTCCTTACGAACGCCGGTTCCGGGTCCGACCGAGAAACGACCGTAGGCCCATGAGTAGTGAAACCGTCCCGACCGCCGTGTCCCAGGACTCGTACGACACGAAGAAGACGTTCGCCGAATTGGGCGTGGCCGAGGGACTCGTCGCCGTCCTGTCCGCCCAGGGCATCACCACCGCCTTCCCCATCCAGGCCATGACGATCCACGACGCCCTCGCCGGCCGCGACGTGTGCGGCAAGGCCAAGACCGGCTCGGGCAAGACCCTCGGCTTCGGCCTGCCGCTGCTCCAGCGCGTCGCGGCCAGTGCGCGGCTCGAGAGGGGCGAGGGTGCCGCGGCGCGACCGCGGGGCCTGGTCCTGTTGCCCACGCGCGAACTCGCGGTGCAGGTGCACGAGGTGCTCGAGCCACTGGGCGCCGCCCTCGGGTTGCACGTGAACGCCGTCTACGGCGGCGCCGACATCGAACGACAGGTGAAGTCACTGCGCAAGGGGTGCGACGTGATCATCGCGACCCCGGGTCGACTGATCGACCTGGGTGATCGCGGCGAGCTCAACGTCGAGGGTCTCGACGTCCTGGTGCTCGACGAGGCCGACCGCATGGCCGACATGGGCTTCATGCCCCAGGTCGAATGGGTGCTGCGGCGCATCGCCCAGCACCCGCACCAGACATTGCTGTTCTCGGCGACGCTCGACGGTGCGATCGACCGGCTCGTGAAGCGCTACCTCACGGACCCGGTCTTCCACGAGGTGGCGAGCGACACCCAGACGGTCTCGCTCATGGTGCACCACTTCTTGAACGTGCACCAGATGGACCGCATCAAGGTGGCGGCGGCCATCTGCAACTCCTTCGACAAGACGATCATCTTCTGTCGGACCAAGCGCGGCGCGGACCGTCTGGTCGAGCAACTCCACAAGGAGGGCGTCGACGCGGCGGCGATCCACGGGGACCTGCGACAGAGCCAGCGTGAGAAGGCCCTGGCCGACTTCAGTGCGGACAAGCTTCCGGTGCTCGTCGCGACCGACGTCGCGGCGCGCGGCCTGCACATCGACGGCGTGGACTGCGTGATGCACTTCGACCCGCCCGAGGACCACAAGGCGTACCTGCACCGATCCGGTCGCACCGCGCGGGCCGGCTCGACGGGGGTGGTGGTCTCACTGCTGCTGTGGAACCAGGTGATCGAGGCCGAGGTCATCATGCGACGCCTCGCCATGAAGCGACCCATCGTGGAGGTGTTCTCGAACGACGTTCGACTGAAGGACCTCGCGACGTGGGACCCGACCAAGGAGTCCGCAGCCTCGTGAGCGACACCGTGCTGAAGGTCCACCAGCCCGACCCGCTCATCCAGCGTGCGCTCGTAGTGGTGGCGCACCCCGACGACATCGATTTCGGCATGGCCGGCACGATGGCCGTCCTCACGAGTCAGGGCGTGGATGTGGCGTACTGTCTTGTCACCTCGGGCGACGCCGGGGGCGACGAGTCCACCTTGACCAAGCAGGAGCGCGCCGAGGTTCGCGAGTCCGAGCAGACCGCGGCCGCGGCGGTGGTGGGCGTGACGAAGTTGACCTTCCTGCGCTGGCCCGATGGTCAGGTCGAGCCCACGCTCGAACTGCGCAAGGCCATCGCTCGGGTCATCCGTGAGCACCGACCGGACCTGGTGATCACCCAGAGTCCTGAGCGGAACTACGAGCGCATCTACGCGTCGCACCCCGATCACCTGGCGGCGGGCGAGGCGACACTGCGTGCGGTCTACCCCGACGCCCGCAACCCCCACGCCTTTCCGGAACTCCTGGCCGAGGGGTACGCCCCCCACGCGGTGGCGACGGTCTGGGTGGGGGGGAACTCCCCCAACCTGGTGGTGGACATCACCGACAGCTTCTCGACCAAACTCGCCGCCCTGCGCTCGCACGTCTCGCAGGTGGGTCATCGCGACGACCTCGAAGAAACGATGCGCAACTGGGCGAGCGCTAACGCCCTCGCGGCCGGCTTGGGGCCCGAACGACTGGGTGAGACCTTCCGGGTGGTCAACACCGCCTGATCGCACCGGGTTTAGGGTGGTCCCATGGCGCGACCGTCGCCGAGCGACCACAACGAACGCATCCCGATTGGCGAGCGCATCGCCTCGCACGCCATCAGCGACCTCCTCAAGGGGGTCACCCGCCACAACGCCCCGGGGCAGGTCCTCGCGGGCGTGACGCTCCTGGCCATCGCCATCCCCGAGCAGTTGGCCACGTCGCAGCTGGCGGGGGTACCCGCGTTCGCCGCGATGATCGCCTTCATCGCGGCGACCGTCGCCTTCATCTTCTTCGGGTCCAACCCCATCGTGTCGGTGGGCGCGGACTCGACCATCGCGCCGCTCTTCGCGGTCGCCCTGCTACGCATCGCGCTGCCCGATTCCCCTCAGTACTACGCGGTGGTGGCGGCCACGGCGGTGGTGACGGGGATCTTGGTGATGGTGGTGGGACTGTTCCGTCTCGGCTGGCTCGCGGACTTCATGTCGGTGCCGATCGTCACGGGATTCCTGGCCGGTATCGGCGTCATCATCGTGGTCCATCAGCTACCCCACGCGTTGGGAGTGGCGTCGGGCGGTGATTCGCTGCTGCAGCGTCTCGCCTCGCTGGGTCATCACTGGGGCCAGGTGAGCGGGTGGTCCACCGGCCTCGCGGTGGCGACACTGGGGATCATGGTGGTCGGCGAGGTGGTGAACCCCCGACTACCGTGGGCGCTCGCCGCGGTGTGCGCCGGCGCGGTGCTCTCGTCGGCCCTCGGCCTCGGGCATCACGGAGTGCAGGTGCTGGGATCGGTGAGCGTCGGTTGGCCGCACTGGCGACTGGCGTGGTTCTCGCTGCACGACTGGGGCGTCATCGTCACGACGTCGCTGACCCTCGTGGTGGTGATCATGAGCCAGAGTGCGGCGACGGCCCGGTCGTCGGCGGACGAGATCGGCGTGGCCGACGACCTCAGTCGCGACTTCGTGGGTATCGGCGTGGCCAACGTGGCGGCGGGACTCCTCGGCACGATCCCCGTGGACGCCTCGCCCGCGCGCACCACGGTCTCACAGCTCGCCGGGGGACGGACCAAGCTCGTGGCCATGGTGGCGGGGGGCGGCGCCCTACTCCTCTCACCGCTCGCCGGGAACGCGCGGACGATCCCGCTGGCCTCGTTGGCGGGCATCTTGTTGTTCATCGCGGGCCGCCTGGTCAAGGTGTCGCGGCTGCGCAGCATCTGGCGCACGAGTCGGGTGGAGTTCGTCTTCGCTCTCGTGGCCGTGGTCGGCGTGATTTTCTTGGGCGTCGAACTGGGGCTCGCCCTCGCCGTCGCCCTGGCCATCCTGGCCCAGATGTGGCGCTCGGCGCGACCACGCATGGTGGAGCTCGGGCGTCGACGCGGTACGACGAGTTGGGAGCCCTACGACGCGAAGTCGGTCGAGGGGGTCGACCACGTCCTGGCGATCTTCTTCGACGAGGACCTGTTCTTCGCCAACGCCGGCGTCTTTCGCCGTGAGTTGCACGACTTGATGCACCAACACCCCAAGACCCGACACGTGGTGCTGGACGCGGTGGCGATCTCCGACGTCGACTTCACCGCCCTGGCCACCCTGGGACAGATCGCCCGCGACCTAGACCACGAGCACATCACACTGTCCTTCGCGCGCGCCAACGAGGCCTTGCGACGCTCGCTGGCGAGCGCGCCCGACGAGGCGCTACGGGGTCTGAGGAACTACGACAGCGTGGACGCCGCGGCCACCCACGTGATGCGGTCGAACTAGGCCTGGGCCAACTGTCGCAGCACGAAGTTGAGGACGCCGCCGTGCCGGTAGTACTCGGCCTCGGTGGGCGTGTCGATGCGCAGGCGCACCTCGAAGGAGAGCCGCTCGGCGTTGGGGCGCACCACATCGACGGTCACTCGGCTGATGGTCTCACCGCGGTTGAGCGCGTCGAGGCCGCGCACCGAGTAGCTCTCGTCGCCCTCGAGGCCGTACGTCGCGGCGGACTCGCCCGCCAGGAATTGCAGTGGTAGGACGCCCATGCCCACCAGATTGGACCGGTGGATGCGCTCGAAGCTCTCGACCAGGACGGCCTTGACGCCCAGGAGCTTGGTGCCCTTGGCGGCCCAGTCACGACTCGAGCCGCTGCCGTACTCCTTGCCCCCGATGATCAACAACGGCGTCCCCTCGGCCTGGTAGGCCATGGCGGCGTCGAAGATGGACATCTCGGTGCCTTCGGGTAACTTGCGGGTGACACCGCCCTCGGTGCCGGGCGCCAGCTGATTGCGAAGCCGGATGTTGGCGAAGGTGCCGCGCACCATGACCTCGTGGTTGCCGCGCCGAGTCCCGTAGCTGTTGAAGTCGGCGGGCGACACACCCCCGTCGGTCAGGTAACGACCCGCGGGGACGTTGGGGCGGATGTTGCCGGCGGGGGAGATGTGGTCCGTCGTGACCGAATCGCCCAACTTCGCCAGCACGCGAGCGTTGTCGATGTCGCGCACCAGACCCGGCTCCATGGTGAGGCCCTCGAAGTACGGGGGTAGCTTCACGTACGTGGAACGGTCGTCCCACGCGTACGTGACGGCGTTGGTGGTCGGCACGCCCTGCCATCTCTCGTCGCCGCTGAAGGCGCTGGCGTAGCGCTCTTCGAACATCTCGGGCGTGATCGAGGCGCGAACGGCCGCGGCGACCTCGGCGTCGCTCGGCCACAGGTCGGCGAGGAACACCGCCGCTCCGTCGCGGTCCACGCCGAGGGGCTCGCTGGAGAGGTCGATGTCGATGGTGCCGGCCAGCGCGTAGGCCACGACCAGCGGCGGCGAGGCGAGGAAGTTCTGCTTCACGTCGGGGTGGATGCGCCCTTCGAAGTTGCGGTTGCCCGACAGCACCGACACCACGGAGAGATCGTGTTCGTTGACCGCGTCGGAGACGCCGTCGAGGAGGGGTCCGGTGTTGCCGATGCACGTCGTACAGCCGTATCCCGCAAGGTAGAAACCGAGTTGGTCCAGCGGCCCGACCAGCTGGGCGCGCTCGAGGTAGTCCATCACCACGCGACTGCCCGGCGCGAGCGACGTCTTCACCCACGGCTTGACGGTGACACCGCGTTCGACGGCGGCCTTGGCGACGAGGCCCGCGGCCACGAGCACCGAAGGGTTGGACGTGTTGGTGCACGACGTGATCGCGGCCACCGTCACGGCGCCGTCACGCAGGTGCGCCGCGGCCTCCACGCCCAGCACCTCCTTGGGTTCGCGTCCGAGGGCGTTGCGGAAGGCGCCGCGCGCCCCCGAGAGTGACACGCGGTCCTGGGGGCGCTTGGGCCCGGCCAGACTGGGTTCGACGCTCGCCAGATCGAGTTCCACGTACTCGGAGTACGTGGGCTCGGGCGACTCGGCACTGTGCCAGAGACCCTGGGCCCTGGCGTACGACTCCACCAGAGCGAGTTGGGCCGCGGGACGACCGGTGAAGGCCAGGTAGTCCAGGGTGACCTGGTCGATCGGGAAGATGGCGCAGGTGGCGCCGTACTCGGGCGACATATTGCCGATGGTGGCGCGCGTTTCGAGCGAGAGCGACGATACGCCCGGTCCGTAGGCCTCGACGAACTTGCCGACCACGCCCTGGCGTCGCAGCAGCTCGGTGATGGTGAGAACGACGTCGGTCGCGGTGACACCCTCGCGCGTCGCGCCCGAGAGGCGCAACCCGACGACGGGCGGGATCAACATCGAGGTCGGCTGGCCCAGCATCCCGGCCTCGGCCTCGATGCCCCCGACGCCCCAGCCGAGCACGCCCAGCCCATTGACCATGGTGGTGTGCGAATCGGTACCGACCACGGTGTCGAGGTACGCCACTCCCTGGTTCTCGAAGACGACTCGCGCGAGGTGTTCGAGGTTGACCTGATGGCAGATTCCCATCCCCGGGGGGACGACGCGGAACTGGTCGAAACTGCTCTGGGCCCACTTGAGGAACGTGTAGCGCTCGATGTTGCGTCCGTACTCGATGGCCACGTTCTGGTCGTAGCTCTCGGGCGTTCCCGTGCGCTCCAGGATCACCGAGTGGTCGATGACCAACTCCACGGGGACGAGGGGATTGATCTTGGCCGGGTCGCCGCCGAGCGCGATGATCGCGTCGCGCATCGAGGCCAGGTCCACCACGGCGGGCACGCCGGTCAGGTCCTGCATCAGGACCCTCTCGGGGGTGAAAGCGATCTCCTTGGCCTCGTCGCCGGCGGCCTCGCCGTGGCGGGTGGGTGTCTCGCTCCACCGGGCCAGCGCCTCGATGTCCGACGCGGTCACCTTGACGCCGTCCTCGTGACGCAGCAGGTTCTCGAGTAGGACCTTGATCGAATAGGGCAGACGGTCGATGGCGAAGGCGCTGAGGCCACTGGCGCGCAACGAGTAGTACTGCAGGGTGCGTCCGTTCACGTCCAGGCTGTCGAGCGCGTTGAAGGAGTTGAGGGAAGGGGTCATGACACCATTCTGCCCCTTTTTGCCTCGCGCGTGGGGGCCTGGCGCCCGCGCGTGCGGGGCAAGTGGGAGAATACGACGATGACTTGCCCCTACGACGTACTCCTCAGCCGACTGCAGAGCGCCTTCGACCACGTGGTGGTGGGCGCCGACCCCGTCCTTCGGCCGTCGGATCGAGGCGACTATCAGGCCAACGGGATCATGGCGCTCGCCAAGTCCCAGGGGATGGCGCCGCGCGAGATGGCCCAGCGTGTCCTCGACGTGCTCGACCTCTCGGGAGTGGCCGAGGTCGAGGTGGCCGGCCCGGGCTTCCTCAACCTGACCCTCACGTCGGAGTACCTCGACGAGACCCTGCGCGCCCTGTTGGATGACGAGCGACTCGGGGTGGCGACGCTCACCCCCCGCACGGCGGTCATCGACTATTCGGCGCCCAACGTCGCCAAGGAGATGCACGTCGGGCACCTGCGTTCGACGGTCATCGGCGACGCCCTGGCGCGCATCTACCGCTTCCGTGGCTATTCGGTCGTGGCTCGTAGCCACGTGGGCGACTGGGGCACGCCCTTCGGGATGCTCATCGAACACCTGGTCGACCTGGGCGAGGCGACCGCGATGGCCGCGCTGTCGATCGGCGACCTCGACGGCTTCTACCGCGCCGCGCGGGTGAAGTTCGAGTCCGACGAGGACTTCCGCGAGCGCAGTCGTCAGCGGGTGGTGTCCCTGCAGGGCGGCGACCCCGAGACCCGTCGACTCTGGCAGATCCTGGTGGACGAGTCGGTGGCCTACTTCGCCGAGGTGTACAGCGCGCTCGACGTGACGCTCACCCCCGACGACGTCGTGGGCGAGTCGTACTACAACGACATGCTCGACGCCGTCGTCACCGACCTCGACGCCGCGGGGCTCCTGGTCGAGAGCGCGGGCGCGCTGTGCGTGTTCCCCGAGGGCTTCACCAATCGCGAGGGCGAGCCGTTGCCGCTCATCGTCAAGAAGAGCGACGAGGGGTTCGGTTACGCCGCGACCGACCTCGCGGCGATCCGCGATCGCGTCGACCACCTCCACGCCGACGAGTTGCTCTACGTGGTGGGCGCCCCCCAGAGTCAGCACTTCGAGATGGTCTTCGCCGTGGCGCGCGCCGCGGGGTGGCTGCCCGCCGCGCTGCGCTGCGAGCACGTGGCCTTCGGCAACGTGCTCGGTCCCGACCGCAAGATGTTCAAGACCCGATCGGGGGAGACCATCAAGCTGATCGACCTGCTCGATGAGGCCACCGAGCGCGCGGAGGCGGCGCTGGTCCAGCGCTCTCAGGACCTTTCCCCCGAGCAGCGACACCAACTCGCCACGCAGATCGCGCGCGCCGCGATCAAGTACGCCGACCTGTCCAACGACCGCCAGCGCGACTACGTGTTCGACCTCGAGCGCATGATCGCCTTCGAGGGCGACACGGGTCCCTATCTGCAGTACGCGCACGCTCGGTTGCGCTCGATCTTCCGTCGCCTGGGGACGGCGTGGGACCCTCGCGCCGCGAGGTTCTCGCTCGGTGCCGACGCGGAGCGCGACCTGGCGCGGGGTCTGATCGCCTTCCCCGAGGCCGTCGACGCCGCCATGGCCACCCTGCACCCGCACCGACTGAGCGGATACCTCTTCGAGCTCGCCCAGCGGTTCACGACGTTCTACGAAGCCTGTCCCGTCCTGAGCGCCCCCGAGCCGAGCCGCACCGAGCGCCTGGCTCTCTGTGATCTCACCGCGCGGACCCTGCGTCTGGGACTCTCCCTCCTCGGCATCGAGGCCCCCGAGCAGATGTGACCCCGCCGACTCTGTCGGCGCCCACGCCATCCTCACCACGCCCCGACACGCGCCACGCGCTAGAGTCGGGGTGCCTCGGAGCAGCGAAGTTGGTGAGATTCCAACGCTGTCCCGCAACTGTAAGTGGACCACGTCCACGAAGCCAGGTCGCCTGCGACGAGGAGATTGTGAAGACAGCTCTCGAGGTAAAGGGCGGTCGTTCGGATATCCATCCGTCGTCCCCACCACTTCGACGGAAAGGAGATATCCATGTTCAAGGTCCCCCGGGTCGCACTGGCCCTCATCGTCGGATCGATCGCCGTCCCCCTGGCTGGTTCCGCCACCGCCGCGCACGCCGCGGCGCCAGCGCGACCGTCGTGCGTCGTGTCCTTGTCGCCCACCGCGACCGAGACGCTCTACGCCATCGGGGCGGGACCCCAGGTCCAGGCGGTCGATTCGGACTCCAATTACCCGACCCGCGGACTGCCGACCAAGCGGATCAACGCCCTCAATCCCAGCGTCGAGTCGATCATCGGAATCTGCAGGTCGACCCCGGGGTCGCCGGCGACCAAACCCGATCTCGTGATCATCTCCTACGACGCCAATTCGATCATGGAGAAGCTGACGAGGCTGGGCGTCAAGGTCGTGGCCCAGGACGCGCCGACCTCCTTGGCCGGCGCACTCGCCCAGATCCGTCAGCTGGGGTCGCTGACCGGTCACCGGTCCGCCGCTGACGCCCTGGCGACGTCGCTGCAGCGCACCATCAGTGCCGACGTGGCCTCCGTGCACAACCCGACGCACAAGAAGGTCAGCGTCTACTACGAGTTGGACCCCACTTTCTACTCACTCACCAGCTCGACCTTCGTGGGCGCCCTGATGAAGTCGCTGGGCGTGGTGAACATCGCCGACCCCCACGCGACGAGCGCGGACGCGGGGTATCCCCAACTGAGCGCGGAGTACGTCGTGAGTGCCGATCCCAAGTTGATCTTCCTGGCCGACACCGTGTGCTGTCACGTCACGCCGGCCAAGGTCGCGTCGCGAGCGGGGTTCGCGAGGGTGAACGCGGTCGTGAACGGGCACGTGGTCAATCTGAACGATGACGTGGCGTCGCGCTGGGGTCCGCGCCTGGGGCTATTGATGAACCAACTCACGACCGCGGTGAAGAGGGTCCTCGCCGACCCCCGAGTCTGGAAGTAGCCGCCGTGAGGACGCCGAGCACGTTGCGGGTGCTGGTCGTGACGGTGGCCACGATCGTCCTGCTCGTGCTCGCCGTCCTCCTCGGGCTGGTCGTCGGGCCGACGTCGATCTCCACGCAGCGCATCGTGGGCGACGCGCTCAGCCACCTGGGCTGGGGGCATTCGACCCTGACCTCCCTGCAGTCGACCATCGTCTGGCAGTTGCGCGCGCCTCGGATGGTGCTGGGCCTACTGGCTGGCGCCATGCTGGCCGTGGCGGGCGGGACCTATCAGGGGGTCTTTCGCAATCCGCTCGCCGACCCCTATCTATTGGGTGTCGCGGCGGGGGCGGGCCTGGGCGCCACGCTCGCCATCGTCAACATCGGTAACGGCACCTCGGTGCCCGCGTGGACACCGCTGCTGGCGTTCGGGGGCGCGCTGGTGGCGGTCGTCGCGACGTGGGTCATCGGAGCGCGTGGCATCCGATCGACGCCGGCGACCCTGGTCCTCGCCGGCGTGGCGGTCTCGGCACTGTTCACGAGCGCCCAGACGTTCTTACAGCAGCAGTCCTCGACCCAGTCGATCGCGCGCGTCTACATCTGGCTCCTCGGCTCCCTCGCGTCGGCGAGTTGGAGCTCGGTGGAGATCGTGGTTCCCTACGTGGGCGTCTGCGTCGCCGTCTGCCTGCTCGCGGCGCGCGCCCTGGACGTCATGAGCGTGGGCGACGACGAGGCACGATCGCTCGGAGTGTCGGTGCGCTCGATCCGTCTGCTCGTGGTGGGCGCCTCGTCGCTCGGGACCGCGGCGATCGTCTCGGTGGTGGGCCTCATCGGCTTCGTGGGCATCATCGTGCCCCATATCGTCCGCCTGCTCGTGGGTACGTCGTATCGGCGGATCCTTCCCCTCTCGGTGGTCTTCGGCGCCGCGTTCCTCGTCGTGTGCGACACCCTCGCGCGCACGGTGATGGCCCCGTCGGAGTTGCCGCTCGGCGTGGTGACCGCAGTCATCGGCGCGCCCGTCTTCGTGGTGATCCTGAGCCTGCGGCGTTGGGGGACGACGTGAGAATGGTCTCGCTGTCCCACGTCGAGCTGCGCGCCGGGTCGACGACGTTGGTGCACGACGTGTCCCTCGAGGTGGCGCGCGGCACGTGGTGCACGATCATCGGACCCAACGGGGCCGGCAAGACGTCACTGGTGTCGGCCCTGGCGGGGCTGAGGGCCCTCGACGGCGGTCACGTGTCGATCGACGGGCAGCGCCTGGACCACCTCAAGGAACGTGCGCGCGCCCGGTTGGTGGCCTACGTCCCCCAGCACCCGCAGATCCCGACCGGGATGAGCGTGCTCGAGTACGTCGCGCTCGGACGCATCGCGTTTCACGGGGTGATGCGACCACCATCGTCCGGCGATCGCGCCGTCGTCGATGGTGTGCTCGAGCGCCTCGCGCTCGCGGGGTTCCGCGAGCGCGAGGGGACCTCGCTGTCGGGGGGTGAGCGCCAGCGGATGGTCCTGGCGCGGGCCCTCGCGCAGTCGACGAGGGTGCTGGTGCTCGATGAGCCCATCAGCGGGCTCGATGTCCGTCACCAGATGGACCTGTTGGAGTTGCTCAAGAAGGAGGTCGCCGAATGCGAGCTGACGGTGATCGCGACCCTGCACGACCTCACGTTGGCGAGCCTCTTCACGGATCGGATGGTGCTGCTCGATCACGGTCGCGTCGTGCTCGACGGCGCCGCACACGACGTGATCCAGTCCGAGGAGATGCAGCGCAGTTACGGGGTCGCGCTGCGGATCGTGAACATCGACGGCGCCGACGTCGTCGTTCCCGTGCGCAAGGTCTACCCGTGAGTAAGCGATGCGGCCGTCGCGCGAAACGTAACGTTCACGTGTCCACGGGAGAGACAACGTTGCCCTCAAGTAGACTGCTGAAAAATCTTTAAGGGGACTATCGTGCGGCGCACGCGAATCGTAGCAACCATTGGACCGGCCTCTGAGAGTGACGAGGTCTTGAAGAACCTGGTGAAGGCGGGGGTTGACGTCTTTCGCGTGTCGATGGCCCACGGGGACATCCCCTCGAACCTGGAGCGACTGCGTCGCGTGCGCGCGGTGGCGCCGGACATCGCGATCATGGTCGACATCCCGGGACCCAAGATCCGCGCCGGCTCCTTCGGCACGATGCCGGTCCATCTCGACATCGGTCAGGCGATCGAACTCGTGGAGGCCTTCGGCGAGACGTCGACGGCCGAGCGCATCGCCGTCGAACGCGAGGGTGTCCTGTCGCAGCTGAAGCCCGGTGACCGGATCCACATCGGTGACGGCGGCATCTCGCTCGTGATCACCACGGTCGGCGCACACACCATGGCCGAGGTCACCTCCGGCGGCGCGGTCGTGGGTAAGCCCGGGATGGGCCTGCCCTCGTCGATCCTCAACGACCGACTGCCCACCGACGACGACCGCGCACGGCTCGAGGCGCTGAAGGACGAGGACATCGACATGCTGGCCGTGTCCTTCGTTCGCTCGGCCTTCGACATGGTCTCGGTGCGATCGGTGCTGAGCCGCGATGACGTGATGTTGATGTCCAAGATCGAGACCGGCGAGGGCGTCGAGAACCTCGACGAGATCGTGGCCGTCTCCGACGCCATCATGGTGGCGCGCGGTGACCTGGGAGTGCGGATGCCCATCGAGGAGGTGCCGCACCTGCAGAAGTTGATCGTGCGTCACGGCATCCGCTACGCGCGACCGGTGGTCGTCGCGACGCAGATGCTCGAATCGATGACCCACGCCCAGGTGCCCACGCGCGCCGAGGTCACCGACGTGGCGAACGCGGTGCTCGACGGCGCGAGCGCCGTCATGTTGTCGGGCGAGACCGCGATCGGCGACGACCCGGTGGGCACCGTGATCACGATGGACCGCATCGTGCGTCGCGCGGAGGCCTCCTTCGACTACGCCAAGTGGGGGGCCTCGCTGGAGCTGCAATCCAGCGTGGGCCACGCCAACCAGTCCACCCGCGTCACCGCCGCCATCACCGGCGCCGCGTGGCGCGCGGCGATGGAGGAGAACGCGGTGGCCATCGTCGCGTGCACCCGCTCGGGCATGACCGCGCGCGCCATCTCACGGTTCCGTCCGCCGATGCCCATCGTGGCCATCACGCCCAGTACGGCCACGGCGCGCCAACTGCGCGGTTCGTGGGGCGTCGATGAGGTCGTCCTCTCGCCCTCGCACGACATCGACGAGCTCTGCGACGTCGCCGTGAACGCCGTGAAGAAGGCCGGCATCGCCCAGCCGGGCGACCCGATCGTGATCATGGCGGGGTCGACGTCGGGTGGCGCGCAAGTGACCGACACCGTGCGCATGCTCATCGTCCCCTGATCACGCCGGGGGGCGCGGGATCGTTAGGTAGTGTGAGAGCGAGTCGGCGCGAGACGCCGTGGGATGGGGAAGCGATGACGTTGGCGATTCGTGGGTCGTCGTGGGGCCCCGACGGGTCGAGGGAGTGCGCTCGCCTCGCCCCAGACCTCGTTCTTCGTCGCGTGCCCCCGGCAGGATTCGAACCTGCGCACATGGCTTCGGAGGCCAATGCTCTATCCCCTGAGCTACGAGGGCGCGTAGACGAGCCTACCGGAAGTGGCTGGCGTGTCCTCTGAGGCGATCCGGGCCTCGTTGCTGCCCGACACCGCGCGCCTCCTCGAGGACGACGTCGAGGTCGGCGGGGTCTCGCTCCTCGGTCTCGCCGCGACGTACGGCACGCCGCTGTTCGTCTACGACGAGGCCACCTTGCGTGCACGGTGCGCGCAGGCCGCAGCCGCCTTCGACGACGGAGTGGCCTTCGCGTCGAAGTCCTTCCTGTGCGGCGCGATGGCGCGCCTGGCGGTCGAGGAGGGTCTGTGCGTCGACGTCGCCACCGGAGGGGAGATGGACCTCGTGCTGCGCGCGGGCGTCGCGCCGTCACGCGTCGTCCTGCACGGCAACAACAAGCTCACCTCGGAGCTCGAGACCGCCCTCGAGGTCGGCGTGCACCGCGTGGTCGTCGACAACTTCGACGAGATCGAGCGCCTGCGAGCGCTGGTGACGGCGCGGCGTCCCCTGCACTGCCTGGTGCGCGTGACGCCGGGCGTGGAGGCGCACACGCACGAATTCGTGCGCACGGGCCAGGAGGACAGCAAGTTCGGCTTCTCGGTGGCGGCCGGCGACGCGCGACGCGCCATCGACCTCCTTCGGAGCGTCCCCCACGTCCACGTCCACGGCGTGCACGCCCACATCGGCTCACAGATCTTCGACGTCGGCGGGTTCGACGAGGAGGTCAAGGTCCTGGTCGACTTCATCCGCGACGACGGCTTCGACGAGATGTGTGTCGGAGGGGGACTCGGCGTGGCCTACGTCGCCGGCGAGGAGGCGCTCTCGATCGCCCAATGGGGCCGGGCGGTACGGACCTCGGCGATGGCCGCGGGACTCGACCCCGCGACGAGGATCACCGCGGAACCGGGACGCGCCATCGTGGCCCAGGCGGCGCTCACCCTCTATACCGTGGGGGCGCGCAAACCGCTGAGCCAGCGCACCTACCTCGCCGTCGACGGCGGGATGAGCGACAACCCTCGCCCGGTGCTCTACGGGTCCGGTTACGAGGCGTTCGACGTCGCGCACCCGTTGGCCCCGCGTCCCCAGGCGGTGCGCCTGGTGGGCCGCCACTGCGAGAGCGGCGACGTCCTGATCGACGAGGCCTGGTTACCCGCGTCCACCGGTGTCGGCAGCGTGATCGCGACGCCCGTGACGGGCGCCTACGGCTACTCGATGGCCTCGAACTACAACCGGGTGCCGCGCCCGAGCGTCGTCTTCGTCAACCAGGGACGCGCCCGCGAGGTGCTGCGCCGCGAGACGTTCGACGACCTCGCGCGCCTCGAAGTCAACTAGCGCCCTCCATGATTACGGTTAGCCTTTTAGCATGAACACGCCACACGTGCGCCTCGGGGTCATCGGCGCGGGCAACGTGGGCCGCGCGTTCGTCGAGATGTTGACCGACGAGTCGCGCCAGATCGCCCTGCTCGACGGCGCCACCGCTGTCTTGGACCTGGTCGCCGTCGCCGTGCGCGACCTCGACGCCGCGCGCGTCGGGGTCGATCGCGCCCTGCTGGTCGATGACGCGCTCGCCGTGGCCGCGCGTGACGACGTCGACATCCTCGTCGAACTGGCCGGCGGCGTGGAGCCGGCGCGAACCTGGATCGAGACCGCGCTACGTCGCGGCGCCTCGGTGGTCACCGCGAACAAGACCCTGATGGCCGAGCACGGGACCGAACTCGCCCGACTCGCCCACGAGAACGGCGCCGACCTGCTCTACGAGGCGTCGGTGGCCGGGGGGATCCCGATCATCCGGGCCCTGCGCACCTCACTCGCCGGTGAGAAGATCAACCGGGTACTGGGCATCGTCAACGGTACGACGAACTTCATCCTCTCCCAGATGACCTCGGAGGGCCGTGACTACGCGGAGGCGCTCAAGGAGGCCCAGGACCTGGGCTACGCCGAAGCCGATCCGACCGCCGACGTCGAGGCGTTCGACGCGGCGGCCAAGGTACAGATCCTCTCGTCGCTGGCCATCGGCACCGCCTTGCGCGGCGAGCCGATCTCGCGCGAGGGGATCAGCGCGGTGCGATCGGTGGACGTCGAGTTCGCGCGTCGGGCCGGGTACGTGATCAAGCTCATCGGCGTGGTGGAGCGAGTGGGCGAGCACGGGCTGTCGCGTCGTACCCACCCCGCGTTCATCCCGGTCGAGCACCCGCTGGCCGCCGTGCACGGAGCGATGAACGCGGTGTTCATCGAGGGCGACAAGAGCGGTCCGCTCATGTGGCTCGGTCAGGGGGCCGGGGGTGCCCCGAGCGCCACCGCGGTGCTCGGCGACGTCCTGCACGCGGCGCGCAATCGCGTGAGCGGGCGCCACGACGTGCCCTTCAGCGTCGACGATCGATTGCAGAGCGTCGACGCCGGCGAGCTCTCGAGCGTGTTCTACTTGAGTCTCGACGTGCGTGACGAGCCCGGCGTCCTGGCGCAGGTCGCGGGGGTGTTCGGCCGCCATCAGGTCTCGATCCAGTCCATGGAGCAGTCCGGTTTCGGTCGAGAGGCCCGGCTCTCGTTCCTGACCCACGAGGTCAAGGCCCGCGATGTCGCCTCGACGATCGAGGACCTCGCCCAGTTGGCGTCGGTGGATTCCATCGGCGCATCCATTCGCGTAATTGACGGAGGTGTCGCGTGACCGGTTGGAATGGTTTGCTGAAGGAGTACGGGCAGTGGCTCGATCTCGAGGGCGTTGACGAGATCATCACCCTCCAGGAGGGCAACACCCCGTTGATCTTCGCCGAGCGACTCTCCGAGCGCGTCGGGGCCAACGTGTGGTTGAAGTTCGAGGGCCTCAACCCCTCGGGCTCGTTCAAGGACCGCGGCATGACCATGGCCATCACCAAGGCCAAGGCGCAGGGCGCGCGGACGGTGATCTGCGGCTCGACCGGCAACACGTCCGCGGCGGCCGCGGCGTACGCCGCGAAGGCGGGGATGGACTGTGTGGTCCTCGTCCCCGAGGGCAAGATCGCCATGGGAAAGTTGGCCCAGGCCATCGTCTACGGGGCCCAGGTCCTGCAGATCCGCGGGAACTTCGACCAGGCCTTGGACCTGGCGCGCGAACTGACCAAGCACCTGCCGATCACCATCGTCAACTCGATCAACCCCGACCGCATCGAGGGCCAGAAGACCGGTGCCTACGAGATCGTCGACGTCCTGGGTGAGGCGCCCGACGTCCTGGCGATCCCCGTGGGGAACGCGGGCAACATCACCGCGTACTGGCGCGGGTTCATCGAGTACCACACCGCCGGTCTGGCCAAGCGGCTCCCCAAGATGTGGGGTTTCCAGGCGGCGGGTGCGGCACCCATCGTCCTAGGACACCCCGTCGCGAACCCCGAGACCATCGCCACCGCGATTCGCATCGGCAATCCCGCGAGTTGGATCCCCGCCCTCGAAGTGATCCACGAGTCCCTGGGAGACATCCGCGCGGTGAGCGACGACGAGATACTCGAGGCCTACCGCTTCGTGGCGCGTCACGAGTCGATCTTCTGCGAACCGGCGTCGGCGGCCTCGGTCGCGGGCATCATGAAGTTCGGTGTCCCCCCGGGGTCGACGGTGGTGTGCGTCCTCACCGGCAACGGTCTCAAGGACCCCGACACCGCGGTGTCGACCAGCGCCATGCCCACCGTGGTCGACGCGACGTTGGAGGCGCTGCTGGGCGAACTCTCGTAGTCGCTTGCACGAGGGCGGGCATCCGCTACACTTGGCCTTGTCGTTCACGTCTGGCCGTTCGCCGACGTGCGGAACTCTTCCAACTACGGCGTTTCCCGTTTTTTTCTCCACCCCACGGATTTTGGCGTGTGCGCGGAGAGAGAGGATTTATTCATGGCTGTGAAGTCCAACTCCCCAGAACGCTCGGACCTCGAATCAAAGTCGCGCGAGGACCTTCAGGCGATCGTCAAGCTCACGGGTGCCGAGGTCTCGGCGCGTGCCTCTAAGGCGACGCTGATCGAGACCATCATGGGTGCCGCGGCCGGCCCCGCCGACGCCGACCTCGCACGTCCGACGAGAGCGGTTCGCTCGCGGCGGACGGTGGCGACGCCCGAGGACTTCGACGCGCTGGTGAACGAGTTCAGCGCCGACGCCGCCGCGGCGCCGACCCCCGACGTCGCGCGCGCCAACGGAGCGCACGCCGACGCCGACGCGGGGGCCAACGCGGGCCGCTCGAGCCGGGCGCCCCGTGGCGCGAGCGCGGAGAGCGCATCCGTGGCCGCCCCCGTCGTGGCGCCCGCGACCGCGAGCGTGGCCGATTCGACCAGCGACGTGGCCGCCCCCCGACAGGGTTCCCAGCCCCGCGAGCGCCAACCCCGGGAGTTCACCAACGAGCCCGGCGGCCGCAACAGCCGACGCAATCGACGCAATCGCAACGCGGGCGGCAACGGTCGCGATCGGTTCTCCGAGGCCATGCCCAACGCCGACCAGCCCTACAACGGCGATCTCGTCGAGGTCGACGGTCTGCTCGACCTGCGCGACGACGGCTACGGCTTCCTGCGGACCAAGGGATTCCACTCGTCGCCCAACGACGTGTACGTGTCCATCAACATGGTGCGTCGCTACCACTTGAGAAAGGGTGACGCCATCACGGGCGGCTACCGGCCGGCCGCCTCCAACGAGAAGTACCCGGCGCTGCTGCGCGTCGACACCGTGGCCGGATACGATCCCGAGGTCGCCAAGCTGCGCCCGCGCTTCGAGGACCTGACGCCGCTCTTCCCTGACGAGAAGCTACGTCTGGCGAGCAACGAGGGCAAGTCCGAACTCACCCCGCGCATCGTGGACCTGCTCGCGCCCATCGGCAAGGGGCAGCGCGGGCTCATCGTCTCGCCGCCCAAGGCCGGCAAGACGACGATCATGAAGCAGATCGCGCAGTCGATCGAGGCGAACAACCCCGAAGTCCATCTGATGGTCCTCCTGGTCGACGAGCGTCCCGAGGAGGTCACCGACATGCGCCGCAGCGTCAACGGCGAGGTCGTCGCCTCGACGTTCGACCGCCCGGCGGAGGAGCACACCCACGTGGCCGAGCTCTGCATCGAGCGCGCCAAGCGCCTCGTCGAGCAGGGTCGTGACGTGGTGATCATCCTCGACGGCATCACGCGTCTGGCGCGGGCCTACAACCTGGCCGCTCCCGCCACCGGTCGCATCATGTCGGGCGGCGTGGACTCGGGCGCGCTCTACCCCCCCAAGAAGTTCTTCGGCTCCGCGCGCAACATCGAGGAGGGTGGCTCCCTGACGATCCTCGCATCGGCGCTGGTCGAGACGGGCTCCAAGATGGACGAAGTCATCTTCGAGGAGTTCAAGGGGACCGGCAACATGGAGCTCAAACTGGATCGTCGACTGGCCGAACGCCGACTCTTCCCGGCCATCGACGTCAACGGCTCCTCCACCCGCCACGAGGAGCTGCTCTTCGATCGCGACGTGTTGCCCCAGGTCTGGAGACTCCGCCGGGTCCTCAACGGGCTGGCGTCGGAGGGCCGTGAGGCCGCGGGGCTCGAACTCTTGATCGACAAGATCAAGACCACGCGATCGAACGAGGAGTTCCTGTCCGAGATCGCCCGGGGCCCCGCACCGACCAGCTGATTTTCCTGTAAACTCTTCATCCGCACCAAGGAGCACCCATGAAGACCGATATTCACCCTCAGTACATCGACGCGCAGGTCACCTGCTCGTGTGGTAACACCTTCACGACCAAGTCGACCAAGGCCGAGATCAAGGTGGAACTGTGCAACGAGTGCCACCCCTTCTTCACCGGTAAGCAGAAGCTGGTCGACACCGGTGGCCGCGTCGAGCGCTTCCAGCGTCGTTACGCCCAGAAGACCAACAAGGCGCGCGCTCCCAAGGCGTAGGCCGGCGAGCCGCCACCTTTCGTGCGCTCGCTCGACGACACCCTCTCCAGTCTCGAAGAGGAGCTTCGCTCCGTCGAGGCCGCCCTCGCCCAACCCGACGTCGCGTCGGACCTGGCGCGTCTTCGCGACCTGTCGCGCCGATTCAAGGAGTTGGCGGAGATCAACGCCGCGTGGAACCAACTCAAGTCCGCCCGCGACGACCTCGCCACGGCGCGCGAGATGTTCAACGAGACCAGTGGCGACGACCGCGAGCTCTGGCGCGACGAGGTCGTGGCGGCCGAGGAGCGCCTGCCCGCCCTCGAGGAGAACCTCGAGACCCTCCTGCTGCCTCGCGATCCCAACGAGGGACGTAACGTGATCCTGGAGATCCGCGGGGCCGAGGGGGGCGAGGAGGCCAATCTCTTCGCCGGGGACTTGGCCGAGATGTATCGGCGCTACGCGTCGTTACGCGGCTGGAAGCTCGAGGTGGTCGAGGAGCGTGAATCCGATCACGGCGGGCTCGACGAGGCCACCTACCTGGTCAAGGGCGATGACGCCTGGACGCGCCTGTCGCACGAGGCCGGGGTCCACCGCGTCCAGCGAGTGCCCGTCACCGAGGCCAAGGGCCGGGTGCACACGTCCTCGGCCACCGTGTCGGTCCTGCCCGAGGCCGAGGAGGTCGACGTGGCGCTGGACCCCAACGAACTCAAGATCGACGTCTACCGTTCCTCGGGCCCCGGGGGCCAGAGCGTCAACACCACGGACTCCGCCGTGCGTATCACCCATATCCCCACGGGCATCGTGGTCTCGATGCAGGACGAGAAGAGTCAGATCCAGAACCGGGCGAAGGCTCTCATCGTCCTTCGCTCGCGTCTGCTCAAGGCGGCCCAGGACGCCCAGGCCAACGAACTCGGTGACCTCAAGCGCTCCCAGCTCGGCGGTGGCGGGCGCAGCGAGAAGATCCGCACCTACAACTTCAAGGAAAATCGCGTCACCGACCATCGCATCTCCATGACGTCCTATACCCTCGACGCCGTCCTGGCCGGCGACCTCGATCCCTTCATCGACGCCCTGCTCGCGGACCAGCGCGCACGTCAACTGGCCGAGAGTGACGGACGCTGAGACCATGGGGGTCGCCGACCTCGTGGCCCTCGGCGTCGAGCGACACGAGGCCCGGTGGCTGGTGGAGGAGTTCGCGACGCGCCCTGACGCGGATCAGTCGACACTGCTCGCCGCGGCGCGTCGGCGCCTCGCGGGCGAGCCACTGCAGTACGTCATCGGACACTGGCCCTTTCGCGCACTCGACCTCGACGTCGACCCTCGCGTCCTGATCCCGCGCCCCGAGACCGAGGAGATGGTGGACGTCGCCCTCGGCGAGCTGTCCGGTGCGGACCGAGCCCCGCTCATCGTCGACCTGGGGTGCGGCTCGGGCGCGCTCGGACTGGCGATACTCGACGAACTGCGCTCACGAGGGGTGGGGGGAGCCCTGATCGCGGTGGACGAGTCGACGGCCGCCCTCGACGTCGCGCGCGCCAACGCGCGCAAGCACGCGCTGACGGCGGTCTCGTTCGTGGCGTCCTCGTGGTTCGACGCCCTCGACCACTCGCTGCGCTCGCGCGTGGACCTGGTCGTGGCGAATCCGCCCTACGTGGGCGACTCAGAGATGGCGGACCTGGACCCGGTGCTCGGACACGAGCCCCGGGGCGCCTTGGTGTCGCCGGACGCGCGCGGCGTCGTGGGCTTCGAGGACCTGAGCATCATCGTGGACGAGGCGTTCGAGTGGCTGCGTCCGGGCGCATCCTTGGTGGTGGAGCACGGCGTCGGACACCGCGAGGCGCTCCGGGGACTCACGAGCGCGCGCGGGTACGTCGACGTTCGCGGCGTCGACGACCTGAGTGGGCGTCCTCGCGTCTTCGTCGCGAGGCGACCGACGTGAGGCGTCTGGACGTGGGGGAGGCGGTCCGGGCGCTACTGAGCGCGCAAGTCGTGGTCGTGCCCACCGACACCGTGTACGGAGTGGCCGCGCGCCTCGCCGACGCCGACGCGGTCGCGCGGCTCTTCGCGGTGAAACGACGCCCCCAGCACGTGGCGCTTCCCGTGCTGGTGGGTTCGCTGGCGCAGGTCGCGGAACTGGGCGTCGACTGGTCCGACGACGCGCAGCGTCTGGCCGAGCGCTTCTGGCCGGGGGCCCTGACCATCGTGGTCGACGCGCCCGCGTCGGTGGCGGCCCGCGTCGGCGCGAGGTCCACGTTGGGCCTGCGCCTCGCGCGCCAGCCGCAGTTGTCCTCGATCATCGCCCAGTGCGGTCCCCTGGCGGTGACCAGCGCGAACGAGCACGGCCGTCGTCCGTGCGTCAGCGTCGAGGACGTCGAGGGCACGACCTGGGGGGCGCCCGTGGCCGGGGTCCTCGACGCGGGCGTCTGCGACGGCGAGGTGTCGACGGTGGTGGAGTTGGCGTCCGACGGCTGGCATCTGCGGCGTGAGGGAGCGGTGCGTCGCGAGGACCTTGAGGCGGTCCTCGGACCCGAAGCGGCCGCGGGCGACCAGTAGGGTGTGGTTATGAGAATCGCCCTCGGAGCGGATCACGCCGGGTACGACCTCAAGTCGATCCTCGTCAGCACCCTGCGCGAATGGGGCCACGAGGTGATCGACCTGGGGACCACCAACGCCTCTGACTCGGTCGACTACCCCGACTTCGGCTCCGCCGTCGGGCACCAGGTCGCGCGCGGCGACGCCGACCTGGGTGTCGCGGTCTGCGGTTCGGGCGTGGGCATCTCGATCGCGGCCAACAAGGTGCCCGGCGTGCGCGCCGCGTTGGTGCACGACGCGACCTCCGCGCGCCTCGCGCGCGAGCACAATCACGCCAACGTGCTCTGCATGGGCGCGCGATTGATCGGACCAACGGTGGCCCAGGACGCCCTCGCGGCGTGGCTGGGCGCCGAACCCGGGGACGGTCGCCACCTCGCGCGAATCGACAAACTCCGTCAACTCGACCAACGCGCCTAGCGCAACGAAAGGTTCCCTCGTGAGCTCTCCCTTCGACGTTTTCATCACCGGCGACGACGAGGTACTCGATCTCCTCGCCCAGGAGTGGGCGCGCCAGACCAGCACGCTGCAGTTGATCGCGAGCGAGAACTTCGCCTCGCCCGCCGTGATGGCCGCCACCGGCTCGGTCCTCACGAACAAGTACTCCGAGGGGTATCCGGGTCGCCGCTACTACGGGGGCAACCAGGTGGTCGACGAGATCGAGGACCTCGCCCGTCGTCGGCTGATCGGGCTCTTCGGCGCGGACCACGCGAACGTCCAGCCCCACTCCGGGGCCAACGCGAACGTCGCGGTCTACCAGGCGCTGCTGGAGCCCGGTGACACCGTGCTCGCGATGCGCCTCGACCAGGGTGGTCACCTCACGCACGGATCGCCCGCGTCGATGACGTCCAAGGCGTGGAACTTCGTGTCCTACGGCGTGACGCCGCGCAACGACGACCCGGCGGCGCCCGGTGAGATGATCGACTTCGACAACGTGCGTGACATGGCCCTCACCCATCGACCGCGGATGATCGTGGCGGGGGCCACCGCCTACGCGCGACGCATCGACCCGGCCCCGTTCCGTGAGATCGCCGACGAGGTCGGTGCCCTCTTGATGTTCGACTCGGCCCACGTGGCGGGACTCATCGCCGGCGGCTCGCACCCCAATCCCGTGCCCTACGCCGACGTGGTCACCTTCACCACGCACAAGACCCTTCGCGGACCGCGCGGGGGCGCCATCCTGTGCCGCAGCGACCACGCCAAGGCGATCGACATGGCGGTGTTCCCGGGCCAGCAGGGCGGACCTTTGGAGCACGCCATCGCGGCCAAGGCGGTGGCCTTCCGCGAGGCCGCCCAGGCGAGCTTCTCGACCTACACCCGTCAGGTCGTGGCCAACGCCTCGGCCTTCGGGGACGCGTTGGCCCGCGAGGGCTTCCGGTTGGTCTCGGGGGGCAGTGAGAATCACATGGTGCTTCTCGACCTTCGCGACTTCGACGCGGACCTCACCGGGAAGGTGGCCCAGGAGGTCTTGGACCGCGCCGGGATCACCACCAACCGCAACACGATCCCCGACGACCCGCGCAGCGCCTTCATCACGTCGGGTCTGCGCGTGGGGACGGCCGCCGAGACGACCGCCGGACTGCGTGAGGACGAGTTCGCCACCGTGGCCTCGCTGATGGCCCGGGCGCTGCGTGAGCGCGAGGACGCCGCCAAGGTCGAGCGGGTGCGCGAGGAGGTCGCCGAGCTCTGCGCGCTCTTCGACCCCTACGCCTCCTTCACGAAGTAGCCCATGAACTCACTGGGCACGTACGGGATCATTGCCCTCGTAGGTGCCCTGGTCACCCTGATGAGCAACCCGTGGGCGCGCAAGATCGCCCTCGCGGTCAACTACAGCGCACAGCCCGATGAGCGCAAGGTCCACCAGATCGTCACCCCCTACGGGGGTGGGGGCGCGATGTTCGTCGGCTTCTGCGTCGCCCTGGTCGTGGCCTTCGTCCTGCCGACCACGCGCGCGGTCATCGAGTCGTCCCACGAGATGTTCGGGGTCCTGCTCGCCACCGGCGTGATGTTCGTGGTCGGCGTGGTGGACGACTTTCGCGAGATGAGCGCCCCGGCCAAGGTGGCGGGTCAGGTCCTGGCCGCGACGATCCTCTACTACAGCGGTTGCACCATGTACCAGCTGAAACTCCCCTTCGCGGGTTTCATCGTGCTGGGTCCGTCGATCCTGCCCGTCATCACGGCCATCTGGGTCTTCGCCCTCTCCAACGCCGTCAACCTGATCGACGGGCTCGACGGACTCGCCGGGGGGATCGTGGCCATCGCCTCAGGCACCCTGTGCATCTACGGCCTGCGCTTGGAGGAGTTGGGCCTGCTGCCCTCGACCAACGTGGGCCCCCTGATCGCCGCCCTCACCTTCGGGATCTGCGTGGGCTTCTTGCGCGACAACTTCCATCCAGCGAAGCTGTTCATGGGCGACGCGGGCGCGTTGATGCTGGGTCTGTTGATGTCGGCCTCGACCATGGTGATCGGCGGGCGCACACCACCGGCGAGTGGCGTCACCTTCTTCTTCTTCGCGCCGCTGCTGATCCCCGTGTTCATCCTGGGCGTGCCCCTCACCGACGCCGTCTGGGCGTTCGTCCGGCGCACGATGTCGGGTCAGGGCTTTCACACTCCCGACAAGAACCACATCCACCACCGACTGATGCGCTTGGGCCACGGGCACCGTCGCACCGTGATCATCCTGTGGCTCTGGACCGCGTTGCTGTGCGGCTTCGTGCTCTTCCCGCTGTTCTACCCGCGCACCAACGTGTTCTTGCCGCTGGCGGTCGCGGTCCTGTTGATCGCTCTCTTCACCTGGTCGAGCCCGCTGCTGACGCGTCGACGCCGTCTCGAGCACCAGCGTTACGAGCGCGACGAGGCGCACCGTTGAGCGACCCCGGGTCCCCGCCTCCGCCCTCAGGTGAGAAATCTCCTGATGGATCCGGGCTTCCCGGACTCGCGGCCTTCGCCGTCATGGGGTCGACCATCGCCGGGTGCGTCGGGGCGGGGGTGGCTCTGGGCATCTGGGTCGACCACATTTTCCACACCGCTCCCGCGGGCCTGCTAATCGGGATAGTGTTAGGGACGGTCGCCGCCGTGGTGAGCGTGGTTCAGCAAGTCCGGCGTTACCTTTAGAACCCATCACCGTGCTCGAAAACCTCTCCCCGACAACACTGCCGCGCCTGCTGCGTCGTACAGTGCTCTCGGCCATCGTCGCGGGCGCCGTCGGATTCGTGATCGGCGTCATGATCAACCCGTTGGCGGGACTCGGCGTCGTCATCGGCGTGGGGATGGCGATCCTCAACCTGCGATTCCTCGACCGCCAGGTCGCTCGCGTCGAGATCAAGGGTGAGCAGAGCACCAAGGCGGTGCGCCGGCAACTCGGCAGCAACACCATGGGACGCCTCGCCGTGATGACGGTGGTGGCGGTCGGCGCCCTCGTACTGGACACGGCGCTCGGAATAGGTATTGTTGCAGGGCTCGTGATTTATCAGATCGTCTTCGTCGTCAACGTGTTGAGTGTGGTGGCGAAGCAGGGGGACATGAAGTGAAGACGCTGTACGCGGCGAAGACCATCGAGGTCGGGGTGCACCCGACGGCCCACTTCCTGGGTCTGACCTTCGACACCGACATCATCATGTCGACGCTCCTGGCCCTCGCGATCTTCATGTTCCTGGTCTTTCGTATGACCTCCAAAGTGACCGATGGCGTGCCGTCCAAGATCCAGGTCTTCTGGGAGATGATCGTCGGGATGGTGAGTGACCTCGCCGAGTCGGCGATGGGCGAGCGCGGCCGTCGTTTCGTCCCGCTGGGCGTGACCCTCTTCCTCTTCATCCTCATCTGCAACTGGATCGGTTTCTTGCCCACGTCGATGCACCCGGGTCAGTCCGGCGAGATCTTCCCGGCGCCCACCGGTGACGTCAACCTGCCCCTCGCCATGGCCGTCCTGGTGATCGTCTGGGTGCACGTCGAGTCGCTGAGGGCGCGCCGCGTCGGTGGCTATCTCAAGCACTACGCCCAGCCCTACACCGCCCTGGCCCCGATCAACGTGATCGAGGAGATCACCAAGCCCATCACCCTGACCTTCCGTCTCTTCGGCAACATGTTCTCGGGCGGGCTCATGATCGCGGTCATGACGACGCTGCTGCCCATCTACGTGATCCCCTTCGGGGAGATCATCTGGAAGCCCTTCGACGCCCTGATCGGCGTCATCCAGGCGTACATCTTCATGCTCCTCGCCGTCTTGTACTTCGGCATGGCCACGAGCCACGACGAGTCACACGACGAGCGTCACGTCGAATCGCACGACGTGCTTCAGGCCTCTCACTAACCCAACCCAGGAGGAAAGACAGAAATGGCAACAAATCCAAACGACATTGCGGCTGCAGTACGCAACGCCGGTGCGCTCATCGGTGGCGGACTCGCCCTCGGCGGAGGTGCCATCGGTGCGGCGATCGGTGACGGCCTGGCGGGTAGCCAGACCATCGCGGCCATCGCCCGTCAGCCGGAGATCGAGAACAAGGCGCGTCAGTACTTCTTCTTGACCGTGGGTCTGGTGGAGGCCATGTACTTCATCAACCTGCTGTTCATGGTCGTCTTCGTCTACGTCTTCAAGAGCAACTAGTTCCTCCGCGACGGGTCCGTGGGACCGTCCGAGGCCGTTCAGTAAAGAAGGTCACCCGACATGAGTACAGGCTCCATCTTCCTCCTCCCCAACGGGACGTGGTTCGTCGAACTCGCGGTCGTGCTCGTCATCCTGTGGGTCGTCACGAAGTACGCCCTGCCGATGCTGAACACCGCGATCGAGGCGCGACAGGACAAGATCCGTACCGCCCTCACGGCGGCCGACGAGGCCCGCGCGGCCGCGGAGGCCGCGGGGGACGAGCGCACGCGGGTGCTCGATGAGGCCCGTGACCAGGCCCGCGAGATCGTGGCCAACGCGCAGGCCCTCTCGGACCAGGTCAAGGCGGAGTCGGGGGCCCGCGGGGAGGCCGAGTACGAGCGCATCGTCGCTCAGGCCAACGCCGAGGTGGCGGCCGCGCGTCAGCGCGCCATCGACGAGGCGTCGGCGCGCATCGGCGAGATCGTCTTTGATCTGGTCGCCAAGGTCGTTGGTCGCGAGGTGGACCAGAGTGCCCACCAGGACCTGGTCCGCGAGGCCGTGGCCGCTCTGAACGCGGAAGCGCAGAAGGAAGCGAATCGCTGATCATGCTGCCCAAGCTCGAAGGATACGCCGCCGCCCTCCTGGGCAACCTCGACGAGGTGACGCTGACCACGGTGGTCGCGCAGCTCGCGTCGTTGGAGCGTCTCGTCCTCGCGCAGCCCGAACTGCACGGGATGCTGAGCGACACCTCGCTCACTGGGGTGGTGCGCGGTCAGGTCCTTCGCGAGGTCCTCGCCGACAAGGTCGACGCCACCACGCTGCGGGTCGTGGTCTACGCCGCCACCGTGGCGCCGGCCCAGGAGGTCGCCTCGGCGATCGCCGAGTTGGCCCAGACGGCCCTGGTGCTCGAGGAGACCGGCGCGATCAGTCAGCGCAGCCTCGGCCTGTTGGCCGCCCGCCGGCGGGTCGCGGGTTACGCCGACGCCCTGCTGGAGGACACCGCGACCGACGAGTTCGCCCGGATCGAGGAGGAGCTGTTCCGCTGGGCCCGCACGGTCGAGGAGAACGTCGAGCTGCGTCGAGTGTTGCTCGACCGTGACGCGCCACTGGGTTCGCGTCTGGGTCTGCTCGACGAGCTCCTGGCCGCCAAGGTGTCACCGGTGAGCCTGCGCGTCGCGAGGTACGTGATCGAGGGCGGTCGCCCGCGTGACGTCGTGGGCACCCTCGACTTCATCGTGGACTACGTCGCCCTCGCGCGCAATTGGCGCGTGGCGCGGGTCTTCACCGCGCGCTCGCTCGACGACGCCGCGCGGGCCGACCTGGTGCGCTCGCTGGTCGCCCTGACGGGTACCGACGTGGAGTTGCAGGTGGCCGAGGAGGCCGACCTGCTCGGTGGGGTGCTGGTCGAGGTGGGTGACGTGCGCCTCGACGCTTCGACGCGCGGACGACTGTCCGCATTGCACGACGCCGTCGCGGCGGGTCACTTCTACGAATCTGCATTGAATCGAAACGACTAGGAAAAAGGAAACTGTGATGACTGAGCTCACCATTAGTGCCAACGAGATCACTGACGCCCTGCGTAAGCACGTCACCGAGTACAACCCGTCCGTGGGTGCGGAGCAGGTCGGCCGCGTGGTCGAGGTGGGTGACGGTATCGCTCGGGTGTCGGGGCTTCCCTCGGCCAAGGTGAACGAGTTGCTCGAGTTCGAAGACGGCACCGTGGGTCTGGCGATGAACCTCGACGAGGAGACCATCGGCGCCGTGGTGCTCGGATCGGTCGACGGCATCGAGGAGGAGCAGGTGGTGCGCGCCACGGGACGCATCCTGTCGATGCCGGTGGGCGACGCCCTGATCGGCCGCGTGGTGAACGCACTCGGTGAGCCCATCGACGGCAAGGGCCCCCTGGTCAACGCCGGCCAACGCCGCATGGAGGTCCAGGCGCCGGGCATCATCGGACGCCAACCGGTGGGCGAGCCCCTGCAGACCGGCATCAAGGCCATCGACGCGATGACGCCGATCGGCCGCGGGCAGCGCGAACTGATCATCGGTGACCGCAAGACCGGTAAGACCACGGTCGCCATCGACACCATCTTGAACCAGAAGGGCCAGGGCGTGAAGTGCATCTACGTCGCCGTCGGCCAGAAGAACTCCTCGGTCGCCCAGACCGTCAAGACCCTCGAGGACCACGGGGCCATGGAGTACACGGTGGTCGTCGTGGCCTCCGCGGGCGACCCCGCGCCCTTCAAGTTCCTCGCCCCCTACGCGGGGTGCGCGATCGGTCAGGAGTGGATGGACAACGGTGAGCACGCCCTCGTCGTGTACGACGACCTGTCCAAGCAGGCCGAGGCGTATCGCCAGATCTCGCTGCTCCTGCGCCGCCCGCCGGGCCGCGAGGCGTACCCCGGCGACGTGTTCTACCTGCACAGTCGCCTCCTCGAGCGCGCCGCCAAACTCAGTGACGACCTCGGCGGCGGCTCGCTCACCGCGTTGCCCATCATCGAGACCAAGGCGGGCGACATCTCGGCCTACATCCCGACCAACGTGATCTCCATCACCGACGGTCAGGTGTTCCTCGAGTCGGACCTCTTCTACTCGGGCGTGCGCCCCGCGATCAACGTGGGCAACTCGGTGTCGCGCGTGGGTGGCGCCGCGCAGATCAAGGCCATGAAGTCGGTGGCGGGAACGCTCAAGATCGACCTCGCCCAGTTCCGTGACCTGGAGTCCTTCGCCACCTTCGGCTCGGAACTCGACAAGTCCTCCCAGGCGCAGCTCGACCGCGGATATCGCCTGACGGAGCTACTCAAGCAGGGCCTCAACGCCCCGGTGCCGGTGGAGGAGCAGTGCCTCGTCATCTACGCGGGTACTCGAGGCTGGCTCGACAGCGTGCCGGTGGAGGACGTCCGTCGTTTCGAGCGCGAACTGGTGACCACCTTCCGCGCGACGCACGCGGACCTGCTGACGCACATTCGCACGACGGGCACCATGCCCGACACCGCCACTTTGGACGCGGCCCTCACCTCCTTCGTCGACGGCTTCGCCGTCACGAAGTAGGCGACGGGATCGATCGAGCGAGGGAGGAGGAGCGATGGCCGGTGGACAGGAACGGATCCTGCGTCGACGCATCAAGTCGGTGCAGGCCACCCGCAAGATCACCAAGGCGATGGAGCTGATCGCGGCGTCGCAGATCGCCCGCTCCCAGGCGCGCATCGTCGCCAACCGCCCCTACCGCCAGGGGATGCGGCGCATCATCCGTGAAGCCGCGGCGGCCGACCCGCGCGCCGCGCGCAAGATGCTCTCCACCCCGGAAAAGGTCGAGACGGCCCTCGTCGTGGTGATCGTGGGTGATCGCGGACTCTCGGGGCCCTACAACTCGTCGGCCCTACGGGCCGGGGACCGGCTGGTGCACATGCTCAGCCACCAGGGAACGAAGGTCCGTCTCGTCACCATCGGCAAGAAGGCGCCCGCCTTCTTCCGTTTCCGGGGGATCGACGTGGAGCAAAGCTTCACGGGCTTCGCCGACCGGCCGACCTTCGCCGACGCGAGGGCCGTCGCCAGTGCGGTGGCCGCCCCCTTCGTGGCCGGTGAGGCCCAGCAGGTCCTGCTGGTCTCGACGCGCTTCCACTCCGCCGGCAACCAGAGCGTCGAGGTCGAGCAACTGCTGCCCCTGTCGATGCCCGAGGACCTCGAGGTGAGCGCGACGAGCGGTCTCAAGGGCTATACGGAGTTCGAACCCGAGGTCGAGCAGTTGTTGACCGAACTCGCGCCGCGCGCCCTCGAGAGCGAGATCTTCTCGGCCCTCCTCGAGGGTGCCGCGTCGTTCCACACGTCCCAGCAACGCGCGATGGCCGCGGCCACCGACAACGCGGATGAACTGGGACAGACGTTGTCGAGAATCATGAATCGAGCCCGTCAGGACTCGATCACGACCGAAATCATGGAAATCGTGGGCGGCGCGGAAGCGCTCCGCTCGGGAAAGTGAGAAGCAAATGACCATGGCCCCTGAAAAGTCCGCTCTGGAGACCGGTCGCGTCGTCGCGATCGCCGGACCGGTGGTGGACGTCGAGTTCCCACCACACGCGCTGCCCGAGATCAACCACGCCGTCGAGATGGACATCGTGATCGACGGCGTGACGGTGACGGTGACCGGTGAGGTCGCCCAGCAGATCGGCGAGGGCCGCGTGCGCTGCGTGTGCATGAAGCCCACCGACGGCCTCGTCCGCGGCGCCATCGTGCGACAGACCGGACGCGGGATCACCGTGCCGGTGGGTGACGCCGTCCTCGGACACGTGTTCAACGTCATCGGCCAGCCGCTCGACACCGCCGACATCGGCCCGGTCGAGGATCGTTGGGAGATCCACCGCAACGCGCCGGCCTTCGACCAGCTCGAGCCGCGTGCCACCATGTTCGAGACCGGCATCAAGGTCATCGACCTGCTGGCCCCCTACGTCCAGGGTGGCAAGATCGGCCTGTTCGGCGGCGCCGGCGTGGGTAAGACGGTCCTGATCATGGAGATGATCCGTCGCGTGGCCGAGCAGCACGAGGGTGTCTCGGTGTTCGCCGGCGTGGGGGAGCGCACCCGAGAGGGCACCGACCTCCTCTTGGAGATGCGCGAGTCCGGCGTCATCGAGAAGACGGCCCTGGTCTACGGGCAGATGGACGAGCCGCCGGGGGTGCGCCTGCGCGTGGCGCTGGCCGCTTTGACCATGGCGGAGTACTTCCGCGACGTGAAGAACCAGGACGTGCTGTTGTTCGTGGACAACATCTTCCGCTTTGTGCAGGCCGGCTCGGAGGTCTCGACGCTGCTCGGACGCATGCCCAGCGCCGTGGGCTACCAGCCGACGCTGGCCGACGAGATGGGCGAGCTCCAAGAGCGCATCACCTCGACGAGGGGGCGTTCGATCACGTCGCTGCAGGCCGTCTACGTCCCGGCGGACGACTACACCGACCCCGCACCCTTCACGACCTTCACGCACCTCGACGCCACGACCGAGTTGAGTCGCCAGATCGCCGCGCTGGGCATCTACCCGGCGGTGGACCCGCTGACCTCGACGTCGAACATCCTGGCGCCCGAGATCGTGGGTGACCGACACTACGCCGTTGCCCGTCAGGTCCAGCAGATCCTGCAGCGCTACAAGGAGCTCCAGGACATCATCGCGATCCTCGGACTCGACGAGCTCTCCGAGGACGACCGCGTCACCGTGGCCCGGGCGCGCAAGATCCAGCGCTTCCTGTCCCAGCCGATGTTCGTCTCGAAGATCTTCACGGGCATCGACGGGATCAACGTTCCCGTGAGCGAGACCATCGAGTCGTTCGAGCACCTGGTCAAGGGCGACCTCGACGCGTTCCCCGAGCAGGCGTTCCTCAACGTCGGTGGTGCCGCGGACGTCGAGCGCAAGGCCGCCGAACTGGCGAAGAGCTAGCCCGTGGCGTCGTTGAAGGTCGAGATCGTGACGCCCGAAGCGGCGCTGTGGAGCGGTGAGGCCACCGCTCTCATGGCCCGTTCGTCCGAGGGGCAGTTCACGATCCTGCCCCAGCACACGCCGACGGTGGGTGACGTGGTCCCGGGCTTGGTGCGGGTGGCGACGGTGTCGGGTGAGTTGGGATTCTGCGTGCACGGCGGATACTTCCAGGTGGGTCCGGGGGACGAGCCGGGCGTGACGCGCGCCACGGTGCTCGCCGGCGTCGCCGAACGCGTGAGCGAGATCGACGTCGCGCGCGCCCAGGCCGCCAAGGAGTCGGCCGAGGCGCAACTGAACACCGGGGCGGAGCTCGACGAGGCGGCCCGGGCCCTGGTGCTCGCGTCGCTGGCGCGCGCCCAACTGCGCCTGCAGCTGGCCGCGGCTCGCTGAGGACGTCGCGGCTAACGGGCCGTGACGTACTCGATGAGGTCGCGCTTGTCGTTCTCCAACTCGTCGACACGCCACTTGACGACGTCACCGATGGAGATCATCCCCACGAGGGTGGCGCCGTCCATGACCGGGACGTGGCGAATTCGCCGCTCGGTCATCAACGACATCAACGAGTCGATGGTGGTGGCCTCGACGCACGTGGTGACCTCCGTGCTCATGACGTCGGCGACGCTCATGTCGAGCGCGCTGGCCCCGCGCTCACCCAGCACGCGCACCACGTCGCGCTCGGAGATGATCCCCGCGAGCGCGCCCGACTGATCCGTGACGACGAGTGCGCCGACGCCGCGATCGTGCAACCGCCGCACGCCGTCGGCGACGAGTGCGACGTCCGAGATGGTCGTGACCTCGCGCCCCTTCTTTAGGAGAATGTCCTTCACCTGCATGTTCGACCCCCCCGAGCGCTCGCGTCCAGGAGTGCTCATGAGGGGACTCTAGGGGGCGGGCCTCCCCCCGGCAATGGATTTCGCCCCCGCGTTCGTGAGATTGTTCACGAGGCTACGGACCCTGCGGCGCCTACGGCCTCCTCTGACTGAAGCGCATCAGGAGCAGCGACGCCGAGAGCATCACGACGACGCCGACACCCAGGGCCAGCGAGATCAGGGCGTGGTCGAAGTTGACCCCCTGCAGGGTGCTACCGAAGGTGAGACGCGCCGACGCGCTCAGGATGTCGCGGACGCCCGCCAGGATGCCGATGACCAGGAAGGGCCGGACCGGGAAGCTGGAGCTGCGTAGGTGCGCCAGCACCGTGTGGGCGATGTCGAGCAGGATCACCACGACCAGTACGCCGTCGATCGCCGCCACCACCGTCTCGGGGAAGCTGCTCCATTGCTGGAAGAACGTGTAGACGGTGCGACCCAGCACCGCGGCGGCGACGATCAGCAGGCTGACGATGATGGCGTACTCGAGCGTGGCGAGGAGGCCCTGGACGATTCGATCGAGGGAGGGCGTCGCAGGCTCGGGTGAGGTTCGAGAGTTCACGTCAGAACGCTAGCCGTTGCGCTCGAGGCGAGCGTGGTGCGCCGTCCACACGCCCCACTTCTCGGTCTCGCGCTCGAAGGGGCATCGGCCGGTTAGAGGCTCGTGGTGAACTCTTGGAGCTTGTCGTGGCGGTGGAACGTCTCGATGGTGCGCACCGTGCCCGAGCGGCTTCGCACCACCAGGGATTGGGTGGTGGCGCCGAATTCCGTGAATCGCACGCCGCGCAGGAAATCGCCATCGGTGATCGCCGTGGCGGAGAAGAAGCAGTTGTCGGACGCCACGAGGTCCTCGGTGGTGAGGACGCGGGTGAAGTCGTAGCCCAGCGCCTCGGCGGCCCGGCGTTCCTCGTCGTTACGCGCGTGCAGGACCCCCTGGATCTCGCCGCCCAATCCCTTGAGGGCCGCCGCCGCGATCACCCCTTCGGGGGTGCCCCCGATGCCGATGAGGATGTCGGCGCCCGAGTTGGGCCAACCGGTGGCGATGGCGCCCGCGACGTCACCGTCGGAGATCGAGAGGACCCGCGCGCCCGTCTCGCGGATCTCGAGGACCAGGTCATCGTGACGCGGTCGGTCCAGCACCACCACGCCGAGCTCCTGGATCGGCTTCTTCAGTCGCTTGGCCAACTCCTTGAGGTTGTCAGTGGCCGAGGCGTTCACGTCGACCGCGCCGCGCCCGCGGGGTCCGACCGCGATCTTCATCATGTAGAAGCAGGGTCCCGGGTTGAACATGGTGCCGCGAGGTGCGAGGGCGATGACCGAGAGGGCGCCGTTTCGACCCTTGGCGGTGAGCGACGTCCCGTCGACGGGATCGACCGCGATATCGACCTCGGGGGGGTGGCCGTCGCCGATGCGCTCGCCGTTGTAGAGCATCGGCGCCTCGTCCTTCTCGCCCTCACCGATGACCACGACGCCGTCCATCTGCACCGCTCCGAGTACGAAGCGCATCGCGTCGACGGCGGCGCCGTCCGCGGCGTTCTTGTCCCCACGCCCCGACCATCGCGCCGCGGAGACGGCCGCGGCCTCGGTGACCCGAATCATCTCTAGGGCGAGGTTGCGGTCGGGTCGAGTGGGTCGCAGCACATCGCCAGCGTACTTCCTCGGGTCGTAGCGGTCCACGCCGACGAGGTGCGCGCTGAGGCCATACTGGTGTGGTGAGTTCTCTCGTTGTCCAGCCACGGGGCCCGCTCGTGGGCGACGTCCGGGCCCACGGCGCCAAGAACGCGGTGCTCAAGCAGATGGCCGCGTGTCTGCTGGCCAGTGGGACGCATCGATTGACGAACGTGCCCGAGATCACCGACGTGGCCATCATGAGCGACCTGCTCGTGGCCCTGGGGTGTCGCGTGGACCGCTCGATCGCGCACGAGCTGGTCATCAGCGTGCCGTCCGTGCACGACCTCAGCACCGAGGCACCGGCGCACCTCTTCGAGGCGATGCGAGCGTCGATCGTCATCCTGGGTCCCCTCCTGGCGCGCTGCGGCGAGGCGTCGATGGCACTGCCCGGCGGGGACGACTTCGGTCATCGACCCATCAACTTCCACACCGACGGTCTGGGCGCGATGGGAGCGGTGTTCCACAACGACCGCACCTCGATCCGCGCCACCTCGGGTGGTCGCCTGCGCGCCACGCACATCACCCTCGAGTATCCCAGTCACACCGCGACGGACAACCTGTTGATGGCGTGCGTCCTCGCCGATGGCCGTTCGGTCATCGAGAACGCGGCGCGTGAACCCGAGGTCGAGGACCTCGGGCGCCAGCTCGTCGCGATGGGTGCGCGCATCGAGGGCCTGGGCACGTCGCGGCTCACCATCACCGGCGTCGCGGAGCTCTCGCCCGCGAACCACGAGGTGGTCACCGATCGCGTCGTCAGTGCGACGTATCTCGCCTCGTCACTGATCACCGGAGGCGACGTGCGCGTGGTCGACGCGCGGGCCGACCACATGGTGATGCTGTTGCGCAAGATCGAGGCCATGGGCGGGGTCGTCGACCTCTCGGGTGACGGCGTGAGCGTGAAGGGCCCCACTCGCCTGCGAGCGTGCGACGTCGCCACGTTGCCCTATCCGGGGGTCGCCACCGACTACAAGCCCTTGATCACGACGATGCTCAGCGTGGCCGAGGGGGTCTCGGTGGTGACCGAGAACCTCTTCGTCGGCCGCTTCCGCTACGTCGACGAGCTGGTGCGACTCGGTGCGCGCATCACCACGGAGGGTCATCACGCGATGATCCGTGGTGTCGACCACCTGACGGGGACCGTGGTGCACGGCAGTGACATCCGCGCCGCCGCGGCCCTGGTCCTCGCCGGACTGGTCGCGGAGGGCTCGACGACCGTGCACGGGATGGAGCACGTCGCGCGGGGCTACGACGACCTGCCCGGGCGCCTGAGGAGCCTGGGTGCTGACGTCGCGTGGGTGCCGTGACCCGCACCACGTGCGCCGACTCGAGGTCACCGTGATCACCGGCACGCCCGAGCAGTTGCTCGAGCGGGCCCGCGACGGCTCGCGGGCGGCGCTGGCGCGATTGATCACCTACGTCGAGGGCGCGGGCGACCGACACCAGGAGACGGCCTCCCTGGTCTACTCGTCGCACGCCCCCTACGTCGTCGGTCTCACCGGGGCCCCCGGCGCGGGCAAGTCCACCCTCACCGATCGTCTCATCACCGTCGCGCTGCGCGAGAGCTTCGCGCGACGCCCGGTCTTCACCCACGTCGCCGTCGTGTGCGTGGATCCGAGCTCGCCCTTCACCGGTGGTGCGCTGCTCGGCGATCGGTATCGAATGCAGGGCCACGCGACGGACGAGCGGGTGTACATCCGCTCCCTGGCGACGCGCGGCCACCTGGGTGGACTGTCGATGGCGGTGCCCGACGCGGTCCGCGTCCTGGGCGCGGTGGGATTCGAGTTGGTGATCGTCGAGACGGTCGGGGTCGGACAGATGGAGGTCGATGTGGCGTCCACGGCCGACACGACGGTGGTCGTCCTGACCCCCGGGTGGGGGGACGCGGTGCAGGCCGAGAAGGCGGGGATCCTCGAGGTCGCCGACGTCTTCGTCATCAACAAGGCCGATCGCGCGGGTGCGACGCAGACGCGTCGCGACCTTGAACGCATGATGGACATGGGGCCCGCGGGTCCGTGGCGCCCGCCCATCGTGGACACCGTGGCCAGCGACGGCACCGGGGTCGACGAACTATGGTCGGCCCTCGGTCGTCATCACGACTTTCTCCTCGAGGAGGGCGGCGACGAACGGCGCCGGCGCCGCGCCGCTCACGAGCTCGACCGGGTGTTGAGCGCCCTACTGAGCGAACGCGTTCGCACGGGCGAAAGCGCTCAGCGCTACGAGGAACAGCTCGACGAACTGGTGGCGGGTCGCACCGACCCGTATCGGGCGGCTCGGGCATTACTGTTTGAAGGATGATTGCTCAGAGCGTCCCCTACGATCTCGTCTTCCTGGTCCATATCCTGAGTGCGCTCGCGGTCGTCGCGGTGTTCGTGGTGATGAGGGTCTCGGCCAACGCCATCGTGCGAGGCGCGAGCGATGACGAGCAGAGGCGCAAGTTCCCCGACCGCCGCAATTGGGCCGCGCGCGTCCTGCACCTGCTGGTGATCACGGGGCTGACGATGTCGATCATCGGGGACCACTCGGTGTCGCTCTCGCAACCGTGGATCGGCGTGGGGATCCTTTGTTACCTGGCGGCGGCCGGACATCTGGAGGCGCGCACCCTGCCGCTGGAACGAACGATGACCGAGGTCATCGCCCACGACGGCCACGCGAGCGTGGAGCGCGGACGCCAACTGGTCCGGTCGATGGACACGCTCTTGGCGATCATCGCCGTGGCACTCATCGCCATGTTGGTGCAATTCTAGGACCCTCGACCGCGGGTGCCCCGATCGTGACGATCGGCCTCGCCGGTCGTGACCCCGTCCTCACCTCGTCCCCACCTCGACCCACTCGGCGCCGCTTCGTGCGGGTCGCCGCGCCGCGCACTAGGTTCCATGACGAGGAGGTTTTATGGCGATGCCGGGACCCCAGGACCTGAACAACCATCACCGCGACACGCTGGCGCGGATCTTCCAACACCCGACGAGTCACAACATCGAGTGGCCCGACGTCATCTCGTTGCTCGAGGCGGTGGGCACCGTGGTGGAGCACAAGCACGGGAGGGTCGAGATCCGTGTCGGCCGAGAGGTGCGCTACCTCGAACGGCCCCGTCACAAGGACATCGACGTCCAACAGGTCGTGGACCTGCGCCACGTGTTGCGCGACGCCGGGTACGGTCCCGGCACCGATCCACGGGGGGATCAGGTCCATGAGGGGTGAGCCGGGCCTCTCGTCGCGACCGACGAACGCACGGGGGTGAAGGACGTGTCCGAGCGTGATCCCGAGGGGCCGAGCGGCCGTGACGTCGTCGCTCACTTCCTGCGTCGCGAGGTCAGGTCGATCGCCGACAACGAGCCGTTGGCCCGCGAGGGGGCCGACACCGAGGGGGTGCACCAGCTGCGCGTGAGCGCGCGCCGCATGCGTTCGGAGCTGCGAGCCATGCGCGACGTCCTGCCGCGCGAGCCGTGGCGCGATCTGGGCGAGGAGCTCAGGTGGATGGGGAGCACGCTCGGGCGACTACGGGACCTCGACGTCCTCGCGGAGCTCTTCGAGGAACACCTGTCGCCGCGAAGCACCCTGCACACCGCGGTGACCGCGGTACTGGACGAACGACGCGCGATGTCGCGTCGCGACGTCGCCGAGCTCTTGGCGTCGCGACGCTACGCGCGCCTGGTGAAGCGACTCACCCGTCTGAGTCGCCATCCGGAGATGGGCGACGCGGGTGACACCGGCGCCGCGGAGCTGTTCTTGCCCTCCCTCTGGGACGCCGTGGGCACCTACCTCGCCACGATCGGTAACCCCCATGATCACCGCAGCGACGAGGCCCTCCACCGGGTGCGCATCGCCTCCAAGAAGTGCCGATACAACTTCGAGGTCGCGACCCTCTACGCCGGGGAGCGCGCCCGAGTGGTCGCCGAGTCCCTGGAGTCGATCCAGACGATCCTCGGTCTGGTCCAGGACCGATCGGTGGCCGTGAGGTTCCTGGACTCACTCGGGCTCGAGCCCGACGCGGACCTCGAGGTTCGTCGCGCGCTACGCGCCGAGATCGTCGAACTCCGTCCCCAGTGGATCGTTCACTTCCATCACGTGCAGCGCGACGTCCTCGGAGTGTTCGCGCGCGACTGAGAGGTCGATCAGAGGAACGACGCGCGACCCACCATGCCGGCGGCCACGGTCGCGTTGGTCGCTTCGTCGATGATCACGAAGCTCCCGGTTACCCGGTTGTCACGGTAGTCGTCGACCGCGATCCAGTCGGCGGTCTGCAACGTGGCTAGTCCGATGTCGTTGGTCGCCAGTTCGTCGCTCGAACGCACGCTCAGGGTCTCGATGTCGACGACGCCGGTGAGCTCGCGTAGGCGAACCGGCGTGACCTTCGTCGTGTGCTTGAGGCGAAGTCGCTGGTTCGCTCGCCAGGGCTGCTCGCCGAACCAGCAGACCGTCGCGGTGAACTCCTTGGTGACCTGGGGGAGCGGGGCGGTGGCCAGTAGGTCACCGCGACCCGCGTCGGTCTCGTGCGCGAGGCCGACGTCGATCGAGAGGCCCGCGGTGGCCGCGGTCCGGGCCCCCGAGCCCGAGGTGATCGAGGAGATGGTCGTCTCGACGTTGGCGGGTAGGAGGGTGACCACGTCGCCCTCGTGGAGCGGGGCGCCGTTGAGCATTCCCGCATAGGTCCGCCCGCCACCGTTCTGGCGAAGGACCCACTGCACGGGCAGCCGGGCCCCCGAGCGCGTGTGCGTCCACGAACCCGCTTGGCACGCCTCCAGGGCCTGGAGCACCGTGGGTCCGTCGTACCAGTCGAGGTGCGACGACCGCTCGACCACGTTCTCTCCCCACAGCGCCGACACCGGGATCGTCGTCACCGATTCGAATCCGAGGTCGTGGGCCAACGTCGTGACCTCGTCGACGACGCCGACGTAGGCGGATTCGGACCAGTGGACCTCATCCATCTTGTTGACCGCGACGATGATGGTCCGCACGCCCAAGAGGGCGGCGATGCACAGGTGGCGCCGCGTCTGCTCCTTGAGTCCGTGCGCGACGTTGAGCACGACGAGGGCGACGTCGGCGGTGGAGGCGCCGGTCGCCATGTTGCGCGTGTACTGGACGTGTCCCGGGCAGTCGGCGATGATGAACTTGCGCGTGGGGGTCGAGGCGTATCGGTAGGCCACGTCGATGGTGATGCCCTGCTCGCGCTCCGCGCGAAGACCATCGGTGACGAAACTGAGATCGAGGTCGCCCACGCCTCGCCTCTCCGACGCGGCCTGCACGGCGTCGAGCTGGTCGTCGAAGAGTTGACGGGTGTCCACGAGTAGTCGGCCGATCAACGTCGACTTGCCGTCGTCCACGGAGCCGACCGTGGCGAGGCGCAAGAGGTCCTTGGTGGCGAGCTTCATCTAGAAGTACCCCTCGCGCTTGCGGTCCTCCATGGCCGTCTCGCTGAACTTGTCGTCCCCGCGGGTCGCGCCGCGCTCCGAGACGTTCGCCCGCGAGATCTCGTCGACGATCGCGGCCAACGTCGACGCGTCGGAGAGAACGGCGCCCGTGAGGTTGGCGTCACCCACCGTGCGGAAGCGCACGACGAGTCGCTCCACCGTCTCGTCCGCGCGGGGCGTGACGTGGGGCCCCACCGCCAGGTACATGCCGTCGCGTCGAACCACGTCGCGCTCGTGGGCGAAGTAGATCCGTGGCAGCGCCATCTCCTCACGCTCGATGTACTGCCAGATATCGAGCTCGGTCCAGTCCGACAGCGGGAACGCGCGCAGGTGCTCCCCGGCGTTGACCTTTCCCTGGTAGAGCTGCCAGAGTTCGGGGCGCTGCTGACGGGGGTCCCATTGTCCGAAGGCGTCGCGGAACGACAGGATCCTCTCCTTGGCGCGGGCCTTGTCCTCGTCGCGGCGCGCTCCCCCGAACGCGGCGTCGAAACCGTGTTCGGTGATGGCGTCGAGCAGCGTCACGGTCTGCAGACGGTTCCGTGGTCCCATCGGACCGGGATCGGCCACCTTGCCCTGGTCGATGGAGTCTTGGACCGAGGCGACGAGGAGGCGCGCGCCGTGGCGTTCGACGGCGTCGTCGCGAAATTCGATGACCTCGGGGAAGTTCTGGCCGGTGTCGATGTGAAGGACGGGGAAGGGGAGGGATTGGGGGGCGAACGCCTTGGCGGCCAGGTGCAGCAACACCGCCGAGTCCTTGCCGCCCGAGAACAGCAGTACGGGCCGTTCGCATTCGGCGACGACCTCGCGCAGGATGAAGATGGCGTGGGATTCGAGCAGGTCGAGGTGGTCGGTCATTGTCAGTGCCTGGGGGGTGAGAGTCGTCATAGTGGGGGTAGTATGAAGCATACTCTACTAAACCACTAGAGAATATTAGGCTTTTGAAGGAACTGACTTTATGCCCATTTCGACGCCCGAACTACTCGACGAACTCTCGGTGGCCGATGCTCGATTCGCCCACGCCGCGCCCGCCGAGATCCTGGCGTGGACCTTCGATCGCTTCGGCGATGACGTCGCCTTCGCGTGTTCCTTCGAGGACGTCGCACTGCTGGACATGATCAGGCGGGTCGCCCCGCGAACGGAGGTGATCTTCCTCGACACGCGGGGTCATTTCCCCGAGACGATGGCCTTCGCGCAGCGCCTCGAGGACGAGTGGGGCCTCAACGTCACGCGGACGCTACCGGGCGCCGACGCCGACCCGTGGCCCTGCGGCACGCAGAGGTGTTGCGAGCTGCGCAAGGTGGCGCCCCTCGCGCGGGCGGTGGCGGGTAAGGCGGCGTGGATCACCTCCCTCAAGCGCAGTGACGCGCCGACGCGTTCCTCGATGAGGATCGTCCACTGGGACGAGAAGTTCGGACTGGTGAAGGTCAACCCCCTCGCGACGTGGAGCGATGACGACGTGGCCTACTACCTCGGTTCGCACGAGTTGCCCGAACACCCGCTGTGGTCCCAGGGGTACGCCTCCATCGGTTGCGCCCCCGTCACCGTCAAGCCGCTCGTCGACGGCGACCGGCGCTCGGGTCGCTGGGCCGGGGCGGACAAGGAGGAGTGCGGACTTCACGAGGCCTAGTCACCGCGACATCCACCAATTTCAAGGGAATCACAAGTACATTTGACTTCAATGTATTCGAGTGCTATCGACGAGATCCGACGGTGTTAGCACTCATCGTCGCCCTCTTCTGGCTGGCGATCCTCGCGCCGTGGGCGGTTCTTAAGTATCGCAACTCGCGAGCGGAGAAGTCCATTGACTACTTCCAGGCCGAGCACGAGGTTCTGAGTCGCCAGGGGTACTCGGTCGCTCCGGCGCGTCGGCTCGATGACGCCTACCTCTACGAGGAGCACGCCTACGAGCCCGAGCACGAGCCCGAGCGCTCGCGCCCTCGCTTGACGGTCGTTCACGACAGCGACACGTACTCCACTCTGGAGAGCCGTTCGTCCTGGGACGAGTGGGACCGCGACTACGACTACGACCACCCACGGACTCTCGCCACCGCGCACGAGTCGAGCCGCCATCGCTACGTCGCCTACGCGAGTGCGCCCGCGCGCGAGACGGCGCTCTCGCGTCGCGCGCCGGTCGAGCACACGCTGCCGCTCGGCGGTTCGATGAGGCTACGGCGTCGCCGTATCGTCACGAGTCTGGGACTCAGCGCCCTCGTCACGACGGGGTTGGACTTCCTCATTGGCCTGACGCTCCTGCAGTACCTGGCGATCCTGTCGTGGACGGGCCTCGTCTTCTACGTCGCGGCCGCCCTCTTCGCGGTGAGCCAGGGGTACCTCGAGGTGTCCTCGCTGGTGGGGACCCGTCGGACCAGGGCGTACGAGCCGACGTACTACGAAGACGAGGGACGGGGCGACGAGGAGTTCGATGACCTCGAGAGCCACGACGGGTACTACGAGGAGACCCCGTACGAGGACCAGCACGCCGGTGTGGGGTGGCGCCGTGAGCCACGGCGCTACGCGCTGGGCTAAAGTAGGTACTCCTTCGGGGGTGTAGCTCAATTGGTAGAGCGCTACGTTCGCAATGTAGAGGCAGTGGGTTCGAATCCCATCACCTCCACTCGAAGAGGATCCGTACTCGGGCGGTCTCGGTTCATCCGCACTGACGCGACCGGTCGCGTTCCTTCTCCATAATGGCCGGCGGACTCGCCGAATCGTCCGGCGAGATGCCGGCCCCTGAATCGACGTTCATGGAGAGCGTGCTAGCGGCGCCTGCGCGAGTGGCCCTCCTCGCTCGATTGGGAGCTGAGCAGCGCGACGACGTTCACGCCTCACTCCACTTGGCCCGAGGCGGTGCGCTGAACGCTTCACCGCACGGACCTTCAACTCAGTCCGCCGACTTGAAGGGATTTCTCTCGGTGTGGTTGCCGCTCGAGATGGCGTCCGATGGGGGAGCAGTGGATGACCGCTGTCATTCGTAGTGCTATGTGCTGCACCATGCCCGATGCCAAAGACCATCGCGCAGCGCGAACTTCGAACCTTCAATCTCAAAGTGACCGACGCCGTCGTGGCTGGCGACCCGTCACGTCGTTCAGGGTGCGGGCGAGGTCGGCGTCGTGACGAGAATGCAGGCCGGATCGGATTCGAGAGGCTGGCCCGACACCGCGAAAGCCCGCGATCGCGAGCCCCCGCATAGTTGTCGGAACGAGCAGGCGCCACAGGCACCTACGAACGCCGCGTCGCGGATCGATCGCATCAGGGGGTGGTCGCGATAGATCTCGACCAGTGACGAGTCGCGGAGGTTCCCGAGCGCCAGGGGCAGGAATCCTGAAGGGTAGACGTCGCCGGTGGCCCCCACGAAGACGATGCCATTACCGTCGCGGGTGGCCGCGCTGGGGGCGCAGACGTCGTGGGTGGGCTCACCCAGGAGCTCGCCGAGACGCCGGTGCAACCGGTGGTATAGGTCACTGGTCGCTGGACCGGGCGCCAGATCGTGACGTTGTTGGTTGACCCGGCGCAGGAACGGGCCCTCGACGGAGCGCACGGTGAAGCCGTACTGCGAGGCGTCCACGAGGAAGTGGCAGATGTCCTCGTTCTGCTGGGGCGTGGACGCGTTGACGTCGGTGCCCCGTCCCGTGGAGATCAGGAAGAAGACCTCCCAGATGTCGATGTGGTTCACGTGGAGGATCCGGGCGATATCGGCCATCTGCTCCACGTTGCGCGCCATGACGGTCGTGTTGACCTGCACGGTGAAACCGGCCTGCTTCAGGTGACCCAGGGTCGCCATGGTGGCGTCGAAGTGTCCCGGAACGCCGCGCACGGCGTCGTGGGTGGTGGCGTCCATCCCGTCGAGCGAGATCGAGACCGTCTTGACGCCGTGTTCGCGCAGCTCGCGCATCTTCTCGGGTGTCAGCAGGGGGGTGACCGAGGGGGCCAGGGCGACGGGCACCGCCACCGAGCGGGCGTAGTCGATGAGTTCTGTGAGGTCCGGACGCTTCAGGCAGTCGCCACCGGTGAGGATGAGAATCGGCCGGGGGCTCGCGAGTGCGGCGAGCTCGTCGATCATGCGACGGCCCTCGTCGGTCGAGAGCTCACAGGGACTCGGCTCGTGTTGGGCGTCGGCGCGACAGTGGAAGCAGGCCAGGTCGCAGGCCTTGGTCATCTCCCAGAAGACGAGTAACGGACGGTCGGTGAAGCGACGCTGCAACACCTCGTGGCGGTGCTCGCGCGCGCGCAACGCCACGCGGCTCTCGTCGGAGATGCTGATCGACACGGCCCCAGTCTGCTCGCTCCGTCGCGCACGCGAGTAGGGGCCTAGGTCCTGGGTGACCTCGGGCGTCCTGGCGACCTTGTGACTCGTCCTGCACCGAGACGAGGGGGACCGCGCGCCCTGGCTCGAGACCCCCGACCTGCTGGTCGCGGTTCGATCCCCCGGCGAGGGCGAACGGCGTCACCTCACCCACTAGGACCACCGTCGCGAAATGACGAAGTCCCTTAGTGAAGCCCGACGGCGACCATTGGCGCACTCTTAGGTTTTGCTCATGAGCACATTTCTCGGCGGAATCTCAACCCTCTCCCTGGCCCGATGGCAGTTCGGCATCACGACGGTCTTCCACTTCTTGTTCGTGCCGTTGACGATCGGCCTGGGTCTCCTGGTGGCCGTGCTGCAGTCGGCCTACTACAAGACCAAGGACCCCGCGTACGACCGGATGACGCGCTTCTTCGGCAAGCTGTTCCTGGTCAACTTCGCCATCGGCGTGGTGACCGGGATCGTGCAGGAGTTCCAGTTCGGCATGGACTGGTCGCGCTACTCGACCTTCGTGGGCAACATCTTCGGCGCCCCCCTGGCGATTGAGGCGCTCCTGGCCTTCTTCATGGAGTCGACCTTCCTCGGCATCTGGATCTTCGGCCGCGGGCGCGTGAGCGACCGCATCCACCTGAGCGCCATCTGGCTCGCGAGCCTGGGCACCATCTTGTCAGCGGCCTTCATCGTGGCGGCCAATTCCTGGATGCAGCATCCGGTGGGTTTCACCATCGATCCCGTCTCGCACCAGGCGGTGATGACGAACTTCTGGGCCGTCGTGACGAACTCCACGTTCCTCCTGGCCTACGGCCACGTGCTGTTCAGCGCCTTCTTGACCGGCGCGGTGTTCATGCTGGCCATCGCCGCCTGGCATCTGCGCAAGGGTCACGACCTGGCCGGATTCGCCAAGGCCGCGCGCATCGCCATCGTGGCGACGCTGATCACCGCAGTGGGCACGATGTTCCTCGGCGACTCCCAGGCCAAGCAGATGACCCAACAGCAGCCGATGAAGATGGCGGCCGCCGAGGCCCTCTACAACAGCGCCAACGGGGCGAGCTTCTCACTGCTCACCATCGGTGACCTGTCGGGCAATCCCGTGTTCCAGGTCCGGGTGCCACACGTCTTGAGCATCCTGGCCACCAACACGTGGAACGGGAACGTCAAAGGCATCAACCAGTTGCAGAAGGAGGCGACGGCCAAGTACGGCGCGGGTAGCTACGTCCCGGTCATCTGGGTGCTCTACTGGACCTTTCGCATCATGGTGGGCCTGGGCATCTTGCTCTTCATCCTGGGAGGCGCGGGCCTCTGGCTGATGAAGCGCAAGCGGCTCGAGCAATCCAAGCGGTTCCTGCGCTTCGCGTCGTGGATGCTCCTCGCGCCCTTCATCGCGAACTCGGTGGGCTGGATCTTCACCGAGATCGGCCGTCAGCCCTGGGTGGTCTACGGGCTCCTCAAGACCTCCGACGCGGTCACGATCATCTCACCCGGCTACGTGGCGGCCTCGCTGGTGGGCTTCACCTCGGTGTACACGTTGCTCGCGATCGTCGAGATCGGTCTGATGATCCGCCTCGCCAAGGTACCGACGCCCGTGCTCGACGGCGACGAGGCCGAATCCCTGCCCGAGCTCATCTACTAGGAGGCGACGATGCTAGGACTACTGAGTACATCCCCGAGCGGCCTCGAACAACTCTGGTTCGGCCTCATCACCGTCCTCTGGCTCGGCTACTTCTTCCTCGAGGGCTTCGACTTCGGGGTCGGGATCTTGATGCCGTTCGTGAGCAAGGATGACCTCGATCGGCGCGTGGCGATCAACACCATCGGTCCGGTGTGGGACGGTAACGAGGTCTGGCTGCTGACCGCCGGTGGCGCGACCTTCGCGGCGTTCCCGCTCTGGTACGCGACGGTGTTCAGCGGCTTCTACCTGGCCCTGTTCGTGTTGCTCGCGGCACTGATCTTTCGCGGCATGGCCTTCGAGTTGCGTCATCGCGGTAGCGCGGCCGCGGCCGTGTGGTGGGACCGGGCGATCTTCTGGGGCTCGGCACTGCCGGCGTTGCTGTGGGGCGTGGCGTTCGCCGACTTCGTGCACGGTGTACCCCTGGGCGCGAACGCCACGTGGACGGGCACGTTCTTCGACCTAGTCAAGCCCTACGCCCTCCTCGGCGGGCTCGCCACGCTCTCGCTCTTCACCCTCCACGGCGCCACGTACCTCGGACTCAAATCGGGCGGCGAGGTCCGCGACCGCGCCCAGAGGATCGCCCAGTGGTGGGCACCCCTGACCTTCGTCGTGGTCACGGCGTTCCTCGGTTGGACGTACCTGACGGCTCACTCGCGCCACGAGGTCGGCCTCGTCCCGCCGCTGCTGCCGATCGTCGGGGTCGCAGTGCTGGGCGCGGTGAGTTGGATGGTGCGCGAGCGACTTGAGGGCTGGGCCTTCATCGGGACCGCGATTGCGATCCTGGCCTTCTTCACCACCCTGATGCTCAATCTCTATCCCGACGTCCTCGTCTCGTCGATCTCGCCGAGTGACACCCTCACCATCGCCGGCACCGCCTCGCACCGCTACACCCTCGAGGTCATGAGTTGGGTGGCCCTGATCTTCACCCCGCTCGTCCTTCTCTACCAGAGTTGGACCTACTGGGTCTTCAAGAAGCGCGTGACGCGTCCCGGTGCGTCGTCCGAGCCGGTCTCGACCACCATCTAGCGTGGCGGAGCGGCCGTCGGACTTGCTGAAGCGCCTGATCCGCGCGTCGCCCCTCGTGCGGCGCGCGCTGGTCGTGTCGGTGGTTCTGGGGCTGGTGACGACCACGGCCATCGTCGTGCAGGCCGCGTCCCTGGCGAGCGCCCTGGGCAGCGTCTTCTACCGTCACGACGCGCGGGTCACGGGCCAGGTGGCGTGGTTCGTGGCGGCCACCGTGGTGAGGGCGATCGCCGTGGGTCTCGGCGAACCGGTGACCGCGCGCATCGCCGCGCCCGTGCGTCGCGATCTGCGCCGGCGGTTGTTGGGACACGTCGAGCGCCACGGCCCGGGCGAGAGCGTCGACGCGACGCTGCAACTGGCGACCACGGGCGTCAATGCGATCGAGGACTACGTCGCCAACTACGTCCCGGCGTTGGTGCTGGCCACTACGGCGCCGATGTTGCTCCTCGGGTACCTGGCGTGGCGTGACCCCGTCAGTGGACTCATCGTCGTGATCAGCGTCGCACTGTTGCCGGTGTTCATGGTCCTCCTCGGGCTCGAGGCCAAGGAACGGATGCAGCGTCGCTGGGCCGACCAACAGCGTCTGGCGGCCTACTTCGGCGACGTCGTGCGGGGCATGGGCGTCTTGAAGGCGCACAACCGCTCGCGCCACGCCGTGGAGCAACTCGACGACGTGGGGGTCGCCTTGGGGCGATCCACGATGGCGACGCTCAAGGTCGCCTTCCTCTCGAGTTTCGCCCTCGAACTCCTCTCCTCGCTGGCGACGGCGCTGGTCGCCCTGATCCTCGGCGTTCGCCTGCTCGACGGATCGCTGCGTCTCAGCGTCGCGCTCGCGGTGCTCCTGGTCACCCCCGAGGTCTTCTTGCCGCTGCGCCGCTCGGCGGCCAAATACCACGGGGCGGCCGACGGGATCGCCGCCGCGGGACTGGTGCTGGACCTGGTGGGTCACGCGCACGTCGGGGGCGCCCTCGCGCCACCCGTCTCGCCACCGACGATCGTCCTCGACCGCGTGAGGGTGGCCGGCCGCGACCGCGTCGACGCTCGCCTGGTGAGCGGGGTCATTCGCGCCGGGGAGATCACCGTGATCCGCGGTGCGTCCGGATCGGGCAAGACCACGCTGCTGCGCTCGATCATCGGCCAAGGCGACGACCCCGGGTCGTCGATCACGGTGGACGGGATGAGACTCGGTGAGCTCGACCACGACCAGTGGCAGTCGCGCATCGCGTATCTGCCCCAGGACCCACGACTGCCGGGGTCCAATGCGCGCGAGGTCCTCGCGATGGGCGACGACCGACTGGGCGACGAGCTGATGCGCGAAGTGCTGTCGACGCTCGAGTTGACTCTCGACCTCGACCGCGACCTCGGTGAGGGTGCCGGTGCCCTGTCGGCGGGTCAGCGTCGACGCCTGGCCCTGGCCCGCTGCCTCCTGCGGCGACCCACACTGCTCGTGCTCGACGAACCCACGGCCCATCTCGACGCGCGGAGCGAGGAGATCGTGCGGCGCGTCATCGCTTCGCTGTCCATGACGAGAGTGGTGGCGACCCATCGCGAATTCGACGCCGACCACGTGATCGACGTGGAGAGATCCGGAGCGAACCGTGTCTGAGAGGTCGGGCGTCGTCGGCGAGGCGCTGGGCCGTGAGCGTGTCGCCGTGCGACGCGCCCTCGGGGCCGGACTGTTGGTGACCCTGTGCACCGTGGGTCTCTCGTCGACGTCGGGCTGGTTGATCGTCCGATCGGCCCAGCGACCCGGCGTGCTGTCGCTCACCGTGGCCATGGGCCTCGTCCAGCTCTTCGCGCTGGCCAAGGCGGCGGGACGATACCTCGAGCGCACCCAGACCCATCGCGCCGCCCTCGCGGTGATGGGGCGCGTGCGTGCGCGCGTGGCCCGCGACATCGAACCCCTCTTGCCCGCCGGTCTCGGTCCCCGGAGCGCGGACGTGGTCGACACGGTGATCGGTGACGTCGACCGGGTCCAGGACCTCCTCACCGCCGTCGCGGGCCCCCTGCTGACCAGTGTCGCGGCCGGGGTGCTGAGCTGTGTCATGGTCGGCGCCATGTCGCCGTGGGCGGGCGAAGTTCTCGCGGTCGCCCTCGTCGTCGACGCGCTGGCTCTGCCGGGGTTCGCGCGACGCCTCGGGCGTGGCAGCGCCGAGGTCCTCGAGGAGGTGCGCGCCGGACTCACGGAGCTCTTCGATCGCGTGTGCCAGAGCGGGGACGAGTACATCATGGTGGGAGCGTCCACTCACCTCGCGCGACAGCTCGAGGTCCTGGAGGATCGTCACGACGAGGCCCAGCGCCGGCGGCGCGACGTCGCAGGCGTGGTGGCGGCACTGGGAACCCTGGTGAACGGGATGGCGACGATCGCCGTGGCGCTCGTGAGCATCGGCGATGTGCGTCGCGGACATCTAAACGTCGCCTTGGTGGCCGTCCCCGCCCTCACCACCATGGCGGCGCTCGACATGGTGAGCTCCCTCGTGACCGGTGTGGTCAGCGCCGCGCGCGACCGCGCCGCGTTGGCGCGCCTCAACTCCCTGAGCGAGCGAACGTGGCCCGTGCGTGGCGTGGTGACGAGCGTCGGGCGCGGCGACTTCGCCCCGGCGGTGCGCCTTATCGACGTGACGCACTCCTACGGCGACGCGCGGGTGTTGTCCGCAGTGAGTCAGCACGTGGGACCGGGGGACACCGTGGTGGTCTCGGGACCCAGCGGCGGCGGTAAGACGACGCTCGCGCGTCTCATGGTCAAGTTCCTCGAACCGACCAGTGGGGAGGTGGCCCTCGACGGATCGCCCTACTCACGATTGCCGGAGTCGACGGTACGCTCCGCGGTCGGTCTCGTCGACGACGCCCCGTACGTCTTCGCGGCCACGCTGGCCGACAACCTGCGCGTCGCGAACCCGGGGGCGACGGATGAGGAACTCGCGGCGGCGTGTGAGACCGCCGGGCTCGGTGCCTTCCTGGGATCTCTGCCCGACGGGTGGGACACGCGCATCGGCGGCGCCCGCGTCGGGATGTCGGGAGGTGAGCGGCGTCGCCTCGGGGTGGCGCGCGAGCTGCTGAGTGCCAGAGCGGTGGCGATCTTCGACGAGCCCACCGAGGGGCTGGACGACTCGTCGGCGCGCGCCCTGCTCGCGTCGCTGCGCGCGCACTACCGCGACGGCACACTGGTCGTGATCTCGCACCAGGACGGGACTCGTCTGCCCGGGGCGCGTCAGTGGCGCGTCGTCGGCGCTGGCCTCATCGAGGAATCGAGCGAATCCTCGACCATGGTGGATCGAGCCTGACCAGGTCGAGCCTGACGAGGTCGAGCCCGACGAGGTCGAGCCCGACGAGGTCGAGCCCGACGAGGTCGAGCCCGACGAGGTCGAGCCCGAAGAGGTCTTGGGACTTTGGTCCCACTGCGTCGCCGTGAGACGTCGGTAGCATCGAATCGATGATTCTCGACGTTCGACCTCGTGCAGTGCTCGAGTTCGGCACCCCCTGGCCAGTCTTCGCGTGAGCGAAGAGACCCTCGAACGCGAAGAACGCGAAGAACGCGCCGGTTCCCTCAAACCGGTCATCAACGTCATTCCGGCGGCGGCCTACGAGAACCCCACGTGGCGCGGCATGCTCTACTTCACCCGCGACCTCGTCATCTACCTGGGGTCGGTCGTCGCCCTCGTCGTGGTCGCCAATCCCTTCATCGACGTCGCTCTCGACGTCCTCGCCATCCTCGGGGTGACGGCCCTCTTCGTGGTCGCCCACGACACCGCCCACGGCGCCCTCTTCAACAGCCGACGCAAGAACTCACTCGTCGGGCACATCGCCATGCTCCCCTCCTGGCACGTCTTCGAGGCGTGGGTCCTGGGGCACAACCGGGTCCATCACGCGTTCACGGTGCGCCAGGGTTACGACTTCGTGTGGCATCCGGTGTCGGCCCAGGAATACGCGGACCTGTCGCGCGCGGGCAAGCTACTGCACCGCGTGGAGTGGTCGTGGTGGGGCACGGGCCTCTACTACCTCAAGGAGGTGTGGTGGCACAAGATGATGGTCTTCTCCCCTCCGGCCAGGTGGGCGAGGGCGATTCGTCGTGATCGGCTCATCACGTTGGGCTTCGTCGGTGTGATGGCGGCGGCCCTCTCGGCGATCGCGGTGGCGCGCACTCATTCGTTGGGGGGTGCCGCGTGGCTGGTCCTGCGCGCCGAGGTCGTCCCCTTCCTCGGGTTCAGCGCGATGATTGGGTCCGTGGTGCACGTGCACCA
>JAGXBH010000079.1 GCA_018971185.1 Acidobacteriota bacterium | reverse complement strand
CGCGCGGCGACCGCCACGGGACCCGCGCCGGGGCCGCCACCGCCGTGGGGCGTCGCGAAGGTCTTGTGCAGGTTCATGTGCACAATGTCAAAACCCATGTCGCCGGGTCGCACGACGCCGACGATCGCGTTGAGGTTCGCGCCGTCGTAGTAGAGCAGTCCGCCGACGTCGTGCACCGCGGCGGCGATCTCGACGATCTCCTCCTCGAAGAGACCCAGCGTGTTGGGGTTGGTCAACATGATGCCCGCGACGTCGGGCCCGAGCGCCGCCTTGAGGGCGTCGAGGTCGACCAGACCGCGATCGTTCGAGGGGATCGTCGTGACCTCATAACCCCCGAGGGTCACCGACGCCGGATTGGTGCCGTGGGCCGAGTCGGGAATCAGGACCCGCCGACGGGCGTCCCCGCGGGCCTCGTGGTAGGCGCGCATGAGCAGCAGTCCCGTCAGTTCGCCGGCCGCACCGGCCGCCGGCTGCAGCGTGGCCGCGGCCATCCCGGTGATCGCGCAGAGCTTCTCCTCCAGGTCGACCAGTAGGGCCAGCCAGCCCTGGCTCAAGGACGCGGGCACGCCGGGGTGCACGGAGTTAAGCCCGGGGTCGGCCGCCACCGCGTCGCAGAACTTGGGGTTGTACTTCATCGTGCACGAGCCCAGCGGGTACGCCCCGAGGTCCACCGAGAACTGCCGGTGACTCAGGCGGGTGTAATGGCCCACGAGGTCGCGCTCGGAGACCTCGGCCAGCGCGACGGGCGTCGCGCGCAGGTGCGCGCTCGGGATCAACTCGTCGAGGGGTCGAGCGGGCACGTCGGTCGTGCGCAACTGATACGCGCTGCGCCCGGGCACTGACAACTCGAACACCGTCGGCTCGACCTCGTGGCCGAGCAAGGGCGCGGAGGCGGCGCGACCGCCGGGGCGGCTCACGAGAGCACCTTGGTCAGGACGTCGACGTAACGGTCGAGCTCGGCGCGCGTACGTCGCTCGGTCACCGTGATCAGCACCACGTCCGACGTGGCGCCCTCGATCGAGGGGTCGTGTTCGCCGGCCAGTGACGCGACGCTCAGCCCACCGAGTATCCCCTCGCCCACCAGGTCGTCGAGCACGTCGCTCGCCCGACGCGGCAGGCGCAGCGCGAACTCGCGCAGGAAGGGCTGGGTGGACACCGCTACGACGCCGCCCACCTCGAGGAGGCGCTCGCGAAGGTAGTGCGCGCCCTGCGCGCAGCGCGTGGCGATCTCGGCGTAGCCCTGGGTCCCGAGCCAGCCCAACTGGATCGCGGCGGTGACGGCCATCAGCGTCTGATTGGTGCAGACGTTCGAGGTCGCCTTCTCGCGGCGGATGTCCTGTTCGCGCGCGCGTAGCGTCGTGACGAAAGCACGACGGTCGTTGGAGTCGACGGTCTCGCCCACGATGCGTCCGGGCAGACGACGGATCTGCTCGAGGGTGCAAGCGAACAGGCCGAGGAAGGGGCCACCGAAGGATAAAGCCGTCCCGAGTGGTTGTCCCTCACCGACGAACACGTCGGCCCCCCACTCCCCCGCGGTGCGTAGCACCCCCGAGGCCACGGGGTCACCGCAGACGACGAAGAGCGCCCCGCGCGACGTGGCGAGGGCGCGCGCCGCGCCCAGATCCTCCACGACACCGAGATAGTTCGGATAGGCCACGACCACGGCGGCGGCGTCGGAGGTATCCACGGCGTCGAAGTCGTTCACGCCATCCTTGAGGGGCACGACCACCACCTCGTGCCCGGTGCCGCGCGCGAACGTCGACACCACCTCGCGCCAGTGCGGGTGAACGCCCGAAGAGACGACCAGCTTCTGACGCCCGGTCGCGCCGGCGGCCATGTTGACCGCCTCCACGAGGGCCGTCGCTCCGTCGTACAGCGACGCGTTGGCGATGGGAAGTCCGCTCAAGCGCGAGACCATCGTCTGGAACTCGAAGATGGCCTGGAGGACTCCCTGGGCCACCTCGGGCTGGTAGGGCGTGTAGGCGGTCACGAACTCCGAGCGCGAGCCGAGCATCTTGACCACCGCGGGCACCTCGTGGTCGTAGGCGCCCGCTCCCGCGAAGCAGGTGAGGTTCGCGAGCTGACCCCGATTGGCCCGGGTGTACTGCGCGAAGACCGCCGCCACGTCGGGCTCGCTCATCCCCGGCGCGAGGTCCAGCCCCTGGGCCAAGCGCACCGACGCCGGGATGTGCGCGAAGAGCTGGTCCAACGATTCCATGCCGAGGAAGGCCAGCATCTGCTGTGTCTCCTCGGGCGTGTGGGGGAGGTAATCAGCCACCGGACGACGCCTTTCTCACGAAGGGCAGGCCACACACCGTGACCGCGATCTCACGACCCCGCAGCGCGACCACCCCGCGAGTGCCGGGCGCCAGGTCACCGTGCAGCAGACCGAGCCCGATGCCGCGCTCCAGGCTCGGCGAGTAGTTCCCCGACGTCAAGGTGCCCACCGAGCGACCCTCGACGAGCACCTCGCCACCGTCACGCAGCGGTTGGCGTCCGTCGGCGATCACTCCGCTCAACAGGCGCGTCACCCCGCGCTCGCGCTCGGCCAGCACGGCCGCGCGACCGCGGAAGTCGTTCTTCTCCCATCCGAGGACCCACCCCAAACGCGCTTCCAACGTCGTCGAGGCCAACGAGAGCTCGTGCCCGTAGAGCGGTAACGCCGCCTCAAGGCGAAGAGTGTCACGCGCGCCCAGTCCCGCCGGAACCACCCCGACGCCCAGCAACCCTTCGAGGACCTCGCGCGCCACCTCGTTGGGCGCAGCGATCTCGAGCCCGTCCTCGCCCGTGTAGCCAGTGCCGGCCACGCGCACCGGCACGCCGGCGACCTCGTAGCGTCGCACCCCGAAGCGTGGGACCTGGGCGATGCGCTCGTCCCAGCGCGCGACCCGGGCCCGGGCCTGGGGGCCCTGCACGGCGAGGACCACTCGCTCGGCGGTGACGTCGCGTCCCGGGAGCGCGGCCGTGACCCCCGAGGTGTTCGAGGCGTTGGGCATCACGTCGAACTCTTCGGGCCCGTGCCACCACACGATGATGTCATCCACCACGAATCCGTCGTCGTTGAGCAGGTGCGTGTACTGAGCCTTACCCGGGGCGATCTTTCGCAGGTCGTTGGTCAGGGTGCTCTGGAGCGCCTCGAACATCCCGGGTCCGTCGCAGCGAACCGTCCCCAGGTGCGAGACATCGAAGACCACGGCGTCGCTGCGACACGCCAGGTGCTCGGCGACCGTACCCCCCTGGTACGACAGGGGCATCTCCCAGCCACCGAAGGGCACCATCTTGGCCCCGAGGGCCACGTGCTCGTCGTAGAGGAAGGGTCGGCGGTTCTCCATCGGCGCCACCCTACGCCGCCCGCTGGAGAATGGCGTCCGCGCGCAGGCCGTGACGCGTCGCGAGGGCGAGGAAGTCGCCGCGGTAGACGACCTGCAGGGACACCTCGGGGTAGAGGGAGCGGAACTCGCGGACCTTACGGTTCTTGCGAGTGACGAGGCGTTGCTCGAGGACCGTGAGCTCGATGAAGGTCGCGGTGGCCGGCAGGTAGAAGTCGGGGCGGAAGGCCCGCGTGGGAACGCCGTTCTCGTCCCAGGCGAGGGGGAACTCGAGGGGCTCGTAGAGCCAGGTGACGCCGTAGAGGGTGAGGAGGCTGGCGAAGACCATCTCCGAGAGGTTGGCGAACCTCCCCTCGGGTGCAGCCTGGAAACTGGGGTGACGACGACTCGCGTCGTCCGCGAAGAGACTCACGCCGAACGGGTCACCTTCTCCGACTCCTGCTCGACATCACTCATCATGGTCGTAAGTTCGGCGACCACGTTCGCCATCGACACCACGTTGAACACACCTTGTCCACCACGTAACAGGTCTACCAGACCGTCGTAGTCCGCCAGGACCGATCCGTTGTCGCTCAGGACGAGATTCGACGACGAGAGATCCACGCCCAAGGAGTCGCGTAGACACTGCACCGCCTGGCGCGCGCGCGCGAGCGACACGCCCGAGTCGAGGAGCGACTTGATGACCTTGACCTCGAGGACATCACGGTACGAGTAGGTCCGCTTCGAACCACTCCCCTGGGCTGGCGTGATCGAGGGCGTCACGAGCTCGGTCCGCGCCCAGTAGTCGAGCTGGCGATAGGTGACACCGGTGATCCGGCAGACCTTCGGGCCGCTGAAGCCCCTCACTGTCACGTCGCTCATACGCCCTCCCGACCGGAGCGGCGCTCCGAGGTACTACAACAGTGTAGTTACAGGTCCGAGGAATCGGCAAATAGGTCCGGACGCCCGAGCGAGGGCGAGGACGCCTCGGCGTGCAGGCGTGGCGGGATGCGTCCCGCGCACCGGGCGGCGTGGCCCGCGCGCACGCCGTCGCGAATCGCCTCGGCCATGAGAACCGGGTCGAGCGCGCGGTTGATGGCCGAGGCGACCAGCACGCCGTCGCAGCCGAGCTCCATCGCCAGGGCGGCGTCGGAGGCTGTCCCCACCCCCGCGTCCAACAGCACCGGGACCTCCACGCGGCTCGCGATCAGCGAGATCGCGTGAGGGTTGCGGATCCCGAGCCCCGAACCGATGGGTGAGCCCAGGGGCATCACGGCGACGCAACCCGCCTGCTCGAGCCGTAGCGCCGCGATCAAGTCGTCCGAGGTATACGCCCAGACCTCGAAACCCCGCTCCACCAGCGCCTCGGCGGCGCGCAGGGTCTCGGCCGTGTCGGGCAGCAGAGTCACGTCATCGCCGATGACCTCGAGCTTGACGAGGTCCGTCTCGAAGGCCTCGCGCGCCAACTCGGCGACTTTGACGGCCTCGCCCGCGCTGTAACAGCCCGCAGTGTTGGGCAGCAGTCGGAAATCCAGCGAGGTCAGGAGGTCGTAGATCGAGCCCTCGACGCCCGGATCGACCCGGCGCAACGCGACGGTGGCGATGGAGGAGCCCGACGCGCGTAACGTCGCACCCAGCACGTCGAGCGACCGCAGACCCCCGGTTCCCATGACCAGTCGCGAGGAGGACTCGAGGCTGCCGATCCGTAGGTTCTCTGACACCCCCTCAGCGTAGTCAGTGACCGCCAAGCCCTAGGGTGGACGTGGTGCAACCCCTGACCGTACTCAGCATCGCCGGATCCGATTCGGGCGGGGGTGCCGGGATCCAGGCCGACCTACGCACCTTCGCGGCCCTCGGGGTGCACGCGACGACGGCGGTGACCGCGGTCACCGCCCAGGACACGATGGGCGTGCACGACGTCGAGGTGATGTCCGCCTCGATGGTGTTGGCCCAGGCGCGCTGCGTCCTCGGCGACTTCGAGGTGGCCGCGGTGAAGACCGGAATGCTCGGCGACGCCTCCGTGGTCGAGGCCGTGGCCGAGCTCGCGCGCGAGGGGTTGCTCAACAAGTTGGTCGTGGACCCCGTGCTGGTCTCCACGACCGAGCACTCTCTGATGCGCGACGGCGGCGTACGCGCCTATCGCGAGGCCCTCGTGCCACTGGCCACCGTGGTGACCCCGAACCTGCGCGAGGCCGCCACACTCTGTGGGGTCGATGTCGAGGACGTCACGACCATCGAACAC
>JAGXBH010000005.1 GCA_018971185.1 Acidobacteriota bacterium | reverse complement strand
GAGCGGCTCGGGCAAGTCCGTGCTGGCGCGGATGTTGGCGCGCATCGTGACGCCCACGTCGGGGGAGATCCTGATCGAGGGCAACGCCATCGCCGGGGACGCGCCGCGCACGCTCAGCTACACCTCCCAGGTGCAACTGGTCCTGCAGGACCCCTTCGCCTCGATCAACCCCGTGCACCCCATCCGTCACTCCCTCGAGCGGCCGCTGCGCATCCACGCGACACCCCGCGACCAGGTGGAGGACCGGGCGCGCGCCACGCTCGCGCGCGTGGCCCTCGATCCGCCGGACCGCTACCTGGACCGCTACCCCCACGAGCTCTCCGGGGGGCAGTTGCAGCGTGTCTCGATCGCACGGGCCCTGTGTGTGAACCCCAAGGTCCTCCTGGCCGACGAGCCGATCTCGATGCTCGACGTCTCGGTGCGCTTGGGCGTGTTGAACCTATTGCGCGGCCTCTGTGACGACGAGCGGCTCGCCGTCCTCTACATCACCCACGACATCGCGTCGGCGCGCTACATCGCCGATGCGACCATCGTGATGTACGCGGGCCAGGTGGTGGAGCGTTCCGAAGGGACGTCGTTGATCGACGCGCCCTCACACCCCTACACCCAACTGCTCATCGCCTCGGTGCCCGATCCGAGCGATCCCCTGCGGCGCACCCCCGAGACCGAGGACCGCGCGGGACAAGGTCAGTTCCCCGCCGAGGGGTGCCGCTTCGCCCCTCGGTGCCCCCACGTCATGGACGTGTGCCGCACCACGGCACCGCCCCTGATCGAGGTGACGAGCGGCCACGAGTCGCGTTGCTGGTTGCACGAAGGTGCGTCGCGCGTCGCCATCACCAGTCGAGGGCAAGGAGGGACCACTTCGAGCACGTAACGACATCCCTGGTGCCGGGGGACGACGAACGTCGAGGCGTGCGACCTCGACCAGGCGTCCAGCCGGCTCGCGCAGTACCCATCAGGACTTACACGGTCAACAACGAAGTCGGCGTCCGCCGACTGGACAAACCAAAGGATACTAATGATTAGAAAGATAGCCATCATCGCCTCGGCGATGTCGTGCTTGACACTTGGCGTCATCAGCGCGAACGGAGCGTCGGCGGCGACGAGCAAGAGCCACGTGTTAACCGAGGAGGGCAACGTCGGGGTGACCTTCACCCACAACTTCAACCCCTTCAACTCCAACTCGCTGGCCGCCCAGATGAGCATCAAGTCGCTCACCTACGAGCCCCTGATCGAGTTCGACTACCTCAAGTCCAACACCCAGTACCCGTGGCTGGCGACGAGCTACAAGTTCACCAACGGGGGACGGACCCTCACCTTCACCCTGCGCAACGGCGTCAAGTGGAGCGACGGCAAGCCCTTCACCCCGGCGGACGTGGCCTACACGTTCAACCTGATCGGTCAGAACCCCTCGGCCAACTACTCCGGGGTGCCGACGATGACCAACGCCGCGAGCGTGAAGGGTGACACGGTGACGCTGAACTTCGCGTCGCCGGCGTTCCAGGCCATCACGGCGATCGCCGGGAGCACGCTGATCGTCCCCCAGCACATCTGGTCCAAGATCCTCAACCCGGCCAAGGCGATCATCACCAACCCGGTGGGCACCGGTCCCTACGAGCTCAAGAGCTACTCCTCGCAGTTGGTGACCTACAAGGTGAACCCCACCTACTGGGGTGGCACGCCGGCCGCCACGCAGGTGAACATCCCCTCGTACTCGAGTAACGCGTCGGCCACGACCGCGTTGGCCAACGGTCAGCTCGACTGGGCGGGTAACGACATCGCCAACATCCAGTCGGTGTTCGTCAGCAAGAACCCCAAGACCAACCACTACTACTTCGCCGGTGGGAACACGGTGACCTTGGAGTTCAACGTCAAGTACGGGGCGCTGAGCGACCCGGTCGTGCGCGCGGCCATCAGTGCGGGCATCAACCGCACCGAGCTCGGTCTCAAGGGTGAGAGCGGCTACGAGCTGCCGGCCACCTCCTCGAGCGGATTGATCCTGCCCAACCAGAGCGCGTTCCTCGCCCCGTCGGCCAAGAACGACCTCTCGCCGACGAGCGACGCGGCCAAGGTGGCCTCACTGCTCTCGGGCGACGGCTACACGAAGAACTCGAACGGGATGTGGGCGAAGAACGGCCAGGAGATCACCTTCAACATCGAGGACCCGACGGCGTACTCCGACTACTACGCGGACTCCCAGCTGATCGCGAACTCGCTGCAGGCGGTGGGCATCAACGCCACGGTCGACGGCGTGCAAGCGTCGCAGTGGTACTCCGACCTGGCGGCCGGCACGTTCCAGAGCGCGATCCACTGGGGCTCGGGCGGAGCCAACCCGTTCCAGCAGTACCAGAACTGGTTGGACTACAACACCTTCGTCGCGCCGAGCCCCTCGTCGGCGTCGGGTGACTTCGGTCGCTACCAGAGCCCCGCGGCGCAAGCGGCGTTGAACAAGCTCGAGACCACCAACCCGACCAACGTGGCGGCGGTCAAGAGCGCGACCGAGGCGCTGGGTCAGATCATGACCACGCAGGTCCCCGTCGCTCCTCTGCTCTACGGCGCGGACTGGAACGTCTACTCGACGGCCCACTTCACCGGTTGGGTGACGGCGGCGAACCCCTACATGGACCCCTCGCCCAGTGACCCGGAACTGCCCGTCATCCTCATGCACCTGAAGGTGGCGAAGTAGTCCCCAAGTTCTGGTGGTGGTCGTGCGATGGGCGCGGCCACCACCAGTAGTACAGAAGCAATACCTCCACCGCATCCGCGTGCGGCCTCGCTTCCCCAACTCGGCGAGGTCGCACGAGGAAGCGGTCTCGAATACCGCGAATAATCCACTATCAGGAGATCCCTCTCGTGAGCACCAGCTCGAACCCCAGTGACCGCACTCGTCACTTCCCCCCCGAATTCCTCTGGGGTGCCGCCACCGCGTCCTATCAGATCGAAGGCGCCACTGGCGCCGACGGTCGCGGGCCGTCCATATGGGACACCTTCTCCCACACCCCCGGAGCCGTCTTGAACGGCGACAACGGCGACATCGCCTGCGACCACTACCACCGAATGGACGAGGACCTGGACCTGCTGGCCGACCTGGGCGTGAGGGCCTACCGGTTCTCGGTCGCCTGGCCCCGGGTCATCCCCACGGGCACGGGCGCGGTGAACCAGGCGGGTCTGGACTTCTACCGTCGCTTGGTGCACGGGCTGCGCGAGCGTGGCATCGAGCCGACCTGCACCCTCTACCACTGGGACCTCCCTCAGCCCCTCGAGGACCGCGGTGGCTGGGTGAGCCGCGACACCGCCGCCGCTTACGCCGCCTACGTCGACGTCGTGGCGCGGGCCCTGGGCGACGGTGTCGAGCGATGGATCACCCTCAACGAGCCGTGGTGTTCGTCGTGGTTGGGCTACGGCGCGGGCCACCACGCCCCGGGCAAGCACGACATCGGGATGGCCGCGGCGGCGAACCACCACCTGCTGCTCGCCCACGGCATGGCCGTACCGATCCTTCGCGGCGTCATCGACGACGCCAAGGTGGGGATCACCCTCAACCTGAGCGACCATCGGCCCGGCAGCGAGGACCCGCTCGACATCGCGGCCGCGCGCCGCGCCGACGGCAACCTGAATCGGCTCTTCCTCGAGCCGATCTTCCACGGCCGCTACCCCGAGGACATGCTCGAGCACTACGTCCACGTGTCACCCGGCTTCACCGTGGTGCGCGACGGGGACCTCGAACTGATCTCGCAGCCGCTCGACTTCCTCGGCGTCAACTACTACTCGCCGGCCACCGTCGTGGACGAGTCGCGCACGACCCAGGCGCGCATGGCGGGATACATCGTGGCCACCGGGGACCAGTTCCCCGACCTACGTCTGCGCGGCCTCGAGACCCCGGGGCGTGACCGCACCGGCATGGACTGGGAGATCCAGGCCGCCGGGCTGACCGCGCTCCTAGTGCGGATCCGCGACGAGTACACGGGTCTGCCGATCTACATCACCGAGAACGGTGCCGCCTTCAACGACTACGTCGACCCCAACGGACAAGTCCTCGACTACAACCGCGTGGCGTACCTGCAAGAGCACATCTCGGCGGTACACGACGCCATCGACGCCGGCGTGAACGTGCAAGGCTATTTCGTGTGGAGTCTGCTGGACAACTTCGAGTGGGCTTTTGGCTATTCGCAACGCTTCGGTATCGTGTGGGTCGACTTCCCGACGGGTGCGCGTCTGCCCAAGGAGAGCTTCCGCTGGTATCGCGAAGCGATCGCCTCCAACACCGTCGAGTACGCGCGCTCACCCGGGAGCCACTAGTACTGGCGTACGGGCCGTCTCGCGACGGCGCGCGAGGGACGTGGCGGGTCGCACCGCAGCCGGGTCGGCGGTGGTGAAGCGAGGGAGGTGGACGGTGCGACGTGAGCAGACGGGGGCGCCGCACGAACCACGCACCTCGAGCACGACCTTCAGCTCCCTCGCGGTGCGCGCGTATCGTCAGTGGTTCATCAGCCAGATCCTGTCCGTGTCAGGGACCATGGCCCAGATCGTGGCGTTGTCGTGGCTGGTCCTGCAGCTGACCCACAGCGGAGTCGCGCTCGGGCTCCTCAGTACCGCCGCGATGGCCCCCCTCCTGCTGGCCGGACCGTGGGCGGGTGCTCTGGTGGACCGCGTGGACCGACGTCGGCTCCTGATCGTCACCCAGAGCCTCTACATCGCGCTGTCAGTACTGCTCGCGGTGCTGTCATCCTTCGGGGCGATTCGCGTCTGGATGATTTTCGCCATCGCCTTCGCGTCGGGGGTCGTCGGAGCACCCGACACCGCGGCTCGACAGGTGTACGTCAACGACCTCGTCGGCGCGGGTCGTCTCTCGAGCGCGGTGAGCCTCAATGAAGTGGTGATCAATGCCTCGCGAGTCATCGGTCCCGCGGCGGGCGGGCTCCTCCTCGCGACCGCTGGCGTCGGCGCGTGCATCTGGGCCAACGCCGCCTCCTTCGTTCCGTCGCTCGTCGTCCTGCTCGTCCATCGCCGGGTGGGCGTCGTACATCACGGGGACGAGGGTGCGATCCACGATCGACGTTTCATGGTCGGCTGGCGCTACGCGTGGCGCCATTCCACAATCCGTCTGGCGCTGTTCCTGGCGGCGGCGTCGGGAATGCTGTTCAACATGAACGTGTCGCTGCCCCTCGTCGCGTCGCGCGTCTTCCACTTGGGTGGTGGGGGCTTCGGATTGATGATGTCGGCATTCGGGGTCGGCGGGATACTCGGTGGTCTGGCGGCGGCCGGTCGCGGTGCGCCGTCGCGCCGATCGATGGTGTCCCTGGCGGTGGTGAGCGCCGGGGCGGTGCTGGCCACCGCGTCCGCGCGCGACGTGGGGCAGTTCTACGCCGGTCTGGTCGTCACCGGCGCTACGTCGATATGGTTCATCGCCCGCGCCAATACCCTGGTGCAGCACGAGACGGAGTCACGCCTGCGCGGGCGCGTCCTGGCCATCTGGTCGATGGCGCTGCCGGGGATGATGCCGCTGACGAGCCCACTGGTGGGCTGGGTCGGGGCGGCGGCCGGACCACGCGAAGGGTTCGGCCTGGCGGGCGCGGCCCTTCTCGTCATCGCAGTGGCCGGATCGATCCGCTTCGGCGCGACACGCGCTCGTCCTCACGCGTTCGACGCGTGACGGCGAGCGAGTCCCCGAGCGGTGTCGCGGTAGTGTTCGAGGGCCGCCACTTCGAGTCCCGGGACCTTGGCCCGGTCGTCCCACGAGCGAAGCGCCATGGCCGTGATGAATCCCGGGTGCGCCTCGAAGACGGCGCGCTCGTCGGTGCCCAGCGGGCCACCCTGTGAGATGAAGGTGATCCGCGAACCCTCGGAGAGTTCGTCGAAGTAGTCCGGATCTATCGTGCACCGCCACCGCTTGGCGGTGACGTGCAGCGCCACGGGCTCGGCGACGGTGGGACCGAACATCGGTTCGAGGATCCTCGCTCCGGCGGCCGCGTGGTGGTCGTTCGCCCGTGCGGAAGCGCCGGGCGCTTCGGCGAAGAACCAGCCGACGTCGTGGAAGAGTGCGGCCACGATCAGTTCCTCGGTCGCGCCGTCGTCGACGGCGAGGCTGGCGCACTGCAGAGCGTGATCAAGGATGGTGACCTCGTCGTATCGACGGTGTCCGTTCTCCTCGAAGAGGGCGAACAACTCATCGACGGTGGTGGGTGGTCGATGTAGCGCGAGATCGGGTGTGCGGTGTGGGACGGTTGGGCTCATTGGCCCACCATAGAAACTCCGGGTTACCCCGCAGTGTCGCTTCGGTCACGACGACGTCATCGTTGACGTCACCCGAGCGTCACTCGATGGGCGCCGATGGCCGCGCTCACCACAAGCCGGGAAGGACCCTCCAACGCACCCTCCTGCGGTAGTGCGCGTACTGCGCACCCTGCAGGAGGAGCCGCTCTTCTGCGAGGATCCGGCCGACGTTGCAGCCACTGACCATTGTCATCACCGCCACGTTGCGCCACGAGACGCTCTGCAACACGTAGCCGAGCTGCAGGAGGACGTACGCGCCGTAGAGGGGATGGCGCACGACGGCGTAGGGACCCGAGCATCGCAGACCGCGATCCGCAGCGCAGAAGCCGAAGGAGCGTCCGAGGGCCACGAAGGACATGACGCAGATCGCCAGTCCCGAAGCCTGCAAGAGAGATCCCGCGACGACGCCCCAGTGGGGGTGAGCCCCCAGCGGGCGAAGGAGCACGCCGCCGAAGGTCCCGATGAAGGCGAACATCCAGTCTCGTGCACGCGAGCTGACCCGCACCGCGGGCCGGCGCACGAGGTACGCCACGACGATCCACACCTGTTCGACGAGGAACGCCGCTCCGATGGGCGAGTGGGTTGCTCGGAAATACTGATAGCCCGAGCGAACGAAGTAGGCCGCGCCCAGGGCACCGACGACGTTGGCGACGGTGCGGCTCGCGCGCGTCGTTCGCGTCATCGGGCGCGTCCGTCGGGGGGTCGTCGCAGAGGTCGACGTGGCGTTCATGGGGTCACGGTTCGCCCTCGTGGGACCAGGAGGCGACGGGCCACGGCGTCGACGCTGAGGCGCCCGGCTCCGAACGTCAACATCACGATCGCCAGCGCGCACAGCGCCAGGTTGAACTCATAGCCCGGGTGGTTCGACAGTGAGTTGATGCCGTTGACCCACGTCACGGTGATCATGGCCATGACCTGATCGAGCGCGAGCGCCAGGGCCGCGAGTCGGGTGCCCACGCCCAGGGCCATGCTGAGGGCGCCCCCGAACTCGATCACACCCCCCAGGACGGCGAAGAACATCCCCGGACGTAGGTGCGCGGTGCCCGCGAAATAGAGCGCAGTGCGGTGCAGACCCGGCCCGTGGAACCAGCCGAAGAGCTTGCCGGCGCCGTAGTACGTGAAGATCCACGCCAGTGCCACCCGCACCGCCGCGAGGGCCCAGGTGGCACCCGGTGTGCTCGGCGCCGGTGCCAGGAGCACGCTGAGCACGACCTTGCCGCGCGAAGCGCCTCGATGGACTCGAGCCATCACTGACCGGACCCGGTCGCGGCAGAAGTGGCGTCGGCGTCAGTTCGCAGCGGGCGAAAGGGTCCCACCAGTTGCGCCAGGAGGACTCTGACGTGGTGTGCGCGATCACCGGACTGTTCGACGGTGAGCGGCCGACCGGGAAGACCGGTGTCGATGCGAACGGTGGCGGCTGAGGGGAAGACGGCGCGGTGCGACATCTGGTCCCAGATGGTCAGGGCGAAGCCGAGATTGATGTCCTGGCGGCCCTGGAGGCGATGGTGTTGACGGTGGTAGTTGGGACTGACGAAGACCCGACCGAGCGGGCCGAAGCCCAGATTGGTATTGGAGTGCTCGAAGGCGACCACGGCGGCGTAGGCGACGAGCAGCGTCGTGGGGATCGAGCCGTTGGCGATCAGCACCACCCCGGGCAGCAGAGTGATGAGATACGAGACGTGGATCAGGGGATGGGTGCGGAACACCGTGAGCACGCTCATGTCCTCTTGGGAGTGGTGCAGTTCGTGGAAACGCCAGAACATTCGGATGCGATGATTGGCGAGGTGGGCGAGCCAGTTGCACGCGTCCATCGCCACGAAGATCACGACGATGATGACGCCATGTGGGATGAGTCCCACTTTCGGGATGACGATCCAGGGCGCGCCGCGACGGGCCAATTGGGAGAACGACAGGGTCAGAGCCACGACCAGGGGCGCCACGAGAGTCGCGTTGAGGACGGCGTAGAGGAGGTCCTGGCGATAGCCCCGAGCCAGGACCTTGCGTCGTTGCGCGGGTCGCAGGCGCTCGACCACGAGGAAGACGGCCAGCAGCGCCAGCGTGACCGGTCCCACCAGTACGACGCGCAGGCTGGACATGGCTTGCGCGAAGTTACTGCCGCCCCATCGACTGGTCGCGCCGATCGTGATGAGTGCGACGGCGATCGCGACGATGGAGAACGCCGGCCAGTAGAGTCGCGTGACGCGTCGACCACGGTTCACCGTCCCGCGAGCGCCGACCGTTCTCGTCGTGATCGGCGGGTCGTCGCTCGCGCGCTGCGCAGCGAGATCAGAATCCGATGCCACCGCCACCTCCCCCGGTCGTCGTCGTGGTGGTCGGCGCGCCGCCCGCGCGAGGCTTGATCAGCACCACGACGGACCACTTGCCCCACTTGTCACTGACGTTGCCGTTGACCTGTCCGAACTTCTTGTCGAAGGCGAACCAGTAGAGCGCCTTCCCGGCGTAGGTCACCTGCCGGCGTCCCTGGGGGCGAGGGATCGTGCCGAGTTTGGCCGCGTTCACGCCATGACCCGCGGTGGCCTTGGCGACGCCCTTGGGCAGCAGCACCTCGGGCCAGACGCGCCAGCAGGCGGCGGTGCACGGGACCTTCGAGGGTGCGAGCGTGTACACCGTGCGCGTGGTCGCCAGGACGGTCCCGTAGCGCGGCGTCGTGAGCGTCCTCACGACGAGAGCCGTCGGTGCGTGAGGCACCGCGGCGTCCGAGGAGAGGCCTGGCGCCAGAGTGGTCGCGGTCGCGATGGCGACCAGCCCGAGGACGAACGGGCGCGCGACGCGATGACGTCGAGTCTTGAGCGGGTGGGTCGGCTTCATCGATCGGTCTCCTTTGTCGCGTGATGAGGTCATGGCGGATCGCCGAGTGAGTGCATCCCGGAGTGTCGATCCGGGCTCATTGTCTCCACCGCCCGGGTATACGGGCGAGACGGCGGAAGGGATCACCGACTTCGAGGGAGATTCACGTCGACAGAGAGACCGACGCCAGCACGCGCCCCGATCCGTCGGTGACTTGCGCCGACGCGAGCGCGGTACGCGCCACGTCCAAGCGCGCCGCCCACGCCCCGTAGCCGTGATTCACGCTGAAGGCGCCGACGTCGAGGATGCGACCCCCGCGGAGGGTGACTCGGCACCACGCGGTCCCTGACCAATTCGCGTCGTCGAGGGACATGTAGATCCAGGCGGGAGTCTCAGAGCTGACCCAGAACTGCCCGACGTTGCGTCCCTGCGACGTGAGGTTCGCGCTGAGCGGTGCCGCGCTCGACGGCGAATCGGGCCGTCGCGACGAGAGTCCCCCGAGAGCGAAGCCCGACGCCACGAGGAGGAGTGCCGCGCCCGTGAGGGCGAGGAGTCGCACCTTGGGGCGCTGGCGATGACGATGCTGGGAGTGGTAGCGCTCGAGGAGTCGAGACTCGAAACCGACGGGCGCCTCGGCGCTCGGCGCGAGTTCCACCAGGCTGTCGGCCAAGGCGGCCAGCGACTCCAGTTCGCCACGACACGATGGGCACGTCGCCACGTGGTCGAGCACCCGGGAGCGGTCGCGACCGGCGAGGATGCCGAGGGCGAACTCGCTCAGGTCATCACGCACCCCAGCGCACTCGCGGCCGAGGGAGGCGTTCACGAACTCTCCCTCACGAGGGTGTCGCGCAGCCGGGCCATTCCCAGACGCAAGCGACTCTTGGCGGTGCCCAGGGGGATGGACTCCATGATGGAGATTTCGACCGCGGTGTGGCCATAGATCGCCGCGAGTACGACGCAGCGGCGCTGATCGAGGGGCAGCCGGGCCAGCGCCGACCAGACCGGTGCGGCCGGGTCGGCGCTCTCAATGATGTCGGCGGGACCGGTGCCGCGGCTGGTCAAGTTCGCGAAGACGACGTCCCCCGGAGCGGTGGGGACGGACCGGCGAAGTCGCAGCGCGTCGATCGCCAGGTTGCGCGTGATCGTGAGGGCCCACGAACTGACGGGACCGCGGCGCACGTCGTACACGCTGGCGTGGCGAAGGATGCGCAGGAAAGCCTCCTGAGCGACGTCTTCGGCACATCCCGCGTCACCCACGATGCCCAGGGCCAGACCGAAGAGTCGCCGCTGGTAGCGACGCACGAACTTGAGGACCGCGTCGTCGTCGCCGAGGGCGACGCCGGCCAACAGCGCCTCGTCCGACACCCATTCCTCAGCGTTTCGACCGCGTCTCATCTCCAGATAGTACGGTGGGCGACCCTCGAAGGATCACTCGAGGCGCCCGGGTAGGGCGCATCGAGGTGTGCGTGGCGGAGGGAGTGGGATTTGAACCCACGGTGGGCAAGCCCACGCCGGTTTTCAAGACCGGTACATTCGGCCGCTCTGTCATCCCTCCACCAGGAATTCTAGTGGACGCGGCTACGAGCCCTTCTTGCGCGATCGGGCTCGACTCGCCTGGTCCAGGATGACCTTGCGAAGGCGCACCGACTTCGGGGTCACCTCGACGGCCTCGTCATCGGCGATGAATTCGAGGGCCTGTTCGAGGGAGAAGACCTTGGCGGGCGTGATGCGCTCGGTGTGATCCGAACCCGAGGCGCGCATGTTGGTGAGCTTCTTCTCCTTGGTCGGGTTGACGTTCATCTCGTCCGCGCGGGCGTTCTCTCCCACGATCATGCCCTCGTACACCTCGACGCCCGGGCCGACGAACAAGGTGCCCCGCGGTTCGAGGTCGATGAGCGCGTTGGCGGTCGTCGGCCCCCGACGGTCGGCGACGAGAACGCCGCTCTGGCGAAGGCGGATGTCACCGAACCACGGCTCGTAACCATCGAAGTTCGTGTGCATCATGCCCGCGCCGCGGGTCTCGGTCATGAACTCAGTGCGGATCCCGACGAGGCCGCGCGCGGGGATCCGCCACTCGAGGCGCACCCAGCCCGTGCCGTGGTTGATGAGGTCGACCATGGTCCCCTTTCGGGTGGCCAGCAGCGTCGTGATGTTACCGACGAACTCCTCGGGCGTGTCGATGGTGACGTGCTCGACGGGCTCGTGCACCTTGCCGTCGATCTCGCGGGTGACGACCTGGGGCTTGCCCACGGTGAGTTCGAAGCCCTCGCGACGCATGGTCTCGATGAGGACCGCGAGTTGCAACTCTCCGCGCCCCTGGACCTCCCACGCGTCGGGTCGTTCCGTGGGCAGGACGCGCAGTGACACGTTGCCCACCAGTTCCTTGTCCAAGCGGTCCTTCACCTGTCGCGCCGTCAGCAGCTTGCCCTCGGTGCCGGCCACGGGCGAGGTGTTGATCCCGATGGTCATGGAGAGACTGGGCTCGTCGACGCTCAAGGGCGTCAGGGCGATCGGGTCGTCGGGGTCGGCGAGCGTCTCGCCGATGGTGATCTCCTCGAAGCCGGCGACGGCCACGATGTCCCCGGGTCCGGCGCTCTCGGCGGGCACGCGTTCTAGCGCCTCGGTGATGAAGAGCTCGGTGATCTTGGCGAACTCGACCGTGCCGTCGATGCGGCACCACGCGACGCGTTGACCACGGACCAGGTTGCCGTTGACCACGCGGCACAGGGCCAGTCGCCCGAGGTACGGCGAGGCGTCGAGGTTGCACACCAGCGCCTGGAGCCCGTGGCCCTCCTCGTACTCGGGGCAGGGGACGTACTCGGCGATCGTCTCGAACAGCGGCGTCAGGTCGCCCCCCGTGTGGGCGGGGTCGCGCGAGGCCCACCCCTGGCGCGCCGAGGCGTAGAGGATGGGGAAGGAGATCTGGTGCTCGTCGGCGTCGAGGTCGAGGAAGAGGTTCTCGACCTCCTCGACCACGGCCTCGGTGCGCGCGTCGGGTCGGTCGACCTTGTTGATCACGAGAACCACGGGCAGGCGGGCCTCAAGGGTCTTGCGCAGGACGAAGCGCGTCTGGGGTAGCGGGCCCTCGGCCGCGTCGACCAGCAGGACCACGGCGTCGACCATGGCGAGGCCGCGCTCGACCTCGCCGCCGAAGTCGGCGTGGCCGGGGGTGTCGATGATGTTGATGGTCAGGTCGTTCCACTTGACCGCGGTGTTCTTGGCCAGGATGGTGATGCCCTTCTCGCGCTCGAGGTCACCGGAGTCCATCACGCGGTCGGTCAGTGTCTCGTGGGCGGTGAACGAGCCGGTTTGGCGCAGCATGGCGTCGACCAACGTGGTCTTACCGTGGTCGACGTGGGCGATGATGGCGATATTTCGTAGGGAGGTGCGCTGGGTCATGACCCATCTACGCTACTAGTCCGCGCACCTCGTCCGATTCTCGTCCCGGTGAGGGCGGTCCCGCCAGGCGGAGACGACGCTGGACGACCGCCGCGCGCAGGAAGTCGCGCGCCCCGGCGCGCACGTTCTCCATCGACCCGTCCACGCCCAGCACCAGTCCCGCGTCGGGCCACAGGCCGAGGTAACGGCGCGGCGCGACGCCCTCGGGGTGCGCCAGGGTCTCCACCATCAGATCAGCGCGCAATCCCGGTCCGGCGCTCTTGCCCGGCTGCCCCGACCGGATCCGCACGATGACGCGCCCCGCGGGCGTCTCGACGACGACGTCGCGCCGTCCCCGTAGGGTGGTGCGCGCGCGCGCCACGTCGTAGTAGACGTCTGAGGACGCGATGCGCCAGGGGGACGCGATGCCCTCGACGCACTCGAGGCACTGCGTGGCCCAGTTGACGGCCTCGGCGGTGATGAGCCCGAGCACCGGGTGCGGCACTCCCGCGAGCCAGTGGCCCAGGGAGCCGGCGCGGGCGTAGCCCTTGGCCGCGCGGAGAAGTTGCTCGGCCACTTCGTCGCGCACGGCGTCGAGGAGACTGTCCACCTGACCCCGGCGGCGAAGGGCGTTACTGGCGAGGAGGCGCCGCGCGGTGGCGGGCGACCAGACGAACGGTCCCGGGGGCCGTCCCGCCTGTTCGACCATCCACGCGTCCAGGCGGCGGTGCTCGTCACTGGGCACCGCACGGAACCGGCTGGTGAGGCTGAGTCGGTGCTCGTCACCGACCACGGCCACCACGTCGGGGGCGCCCTCGATGAGGTCGTTGAGGTTCTGCGAGGTGAGGCGACGTTGGACCAGGGCGCTCACGGGGCCACCCGCGATTCCACCAACGGGGCCGTCCATCGGTCCAACACCCTCGCCACATCCTCGACGGCACGCATCAGCAGCTCGTGGTCGACGTCGGTGCTCCAGAGTTCGCCCGTCGCGCTCGAGTAGATCGAGGTGCGCAGCGGCACCACCGAGGTGCGCAGTGTCTGCATCAGCGCGTGGTACCTCATGACGCGTTCGGCGCCGGGACCCAGGGGTGAGGTCGTGATGTCGACCAGCGCCACGTTGGCCACCGCGAGCTGGGTGGACCCCACCACGAGGTCGACGACGTCGCTCAGGCAGACCGACGTGCCACCAAGTAGTTGTCGCGCACGCTGCGACGTCCGAGGTCGCCACGAGCTCGGGAACACCCCGATCGCGCGCTGCAGGGTCGTGACGTGCGCGGTGACGTCCGCGCGCAATCGCGCCAGTTGGTCGTGGTCGAGGTGGGTCAGGGTGTCGAGGACCTCGTGGTGGGGGTGCTCGCCGCGCCACGCCGTCAGCGCGTCGTCGTAGGGGTCAGCGAGGTGCACCTGGGCCACGAGGAGGCGAAAGGCGGTGGACACCAGGATTCCCCGCGCTCGAGCGACGGGTGAGTCGCCAAAGTCGAGGGTGCGGCCCGCGGCGCCGAGCGACGCCGCGGTGATCACCACCGGCGCGTCGCGCTGCTCCCCGGCGAACACCCGAAAGACGTGATCCTCGAGTGCGGCCCGGAGACCGGCAGCGCTGACGTCGTCGCGCCGTGGCCGTCGGGACCGGTCACCACGAAGGACCTCACTGATGACTTCCGGGGCTCGTTCAGACAACATCGTCACGTCAACAACTTTGACGATGAGTTGTGACATGACTAGCCTGGCGACGTGATCGGCACCACCTTCTCGCTGGCGTTCGACCTCGTGTTCGGCGTGTTCATCGTGGCCATCGTGACGTTGACCGTGTTGACGGTGCGCTTCGTCATCCGACGCGATCGCTCTCGACGTTAGTCGGGCGAACTGCGACGCTCCTGGAGTTCCTTGATCGCACGGTCCAGGTCGGCGATGGCGCGCTCGATGACCGACAGGCGCGACGCCAGGGTCGCGTCGACGCGCTCGTCGACGCGACGGTCGATCTGATCGCGTAGGCGCGAGTCGAGCGAGTCGACCAGCGGCTGTGCGAGGTGCTTGATGCGCGCGAGCAGGTCCTGATTCGTCTCGTCGGAGTTGGTGGCGTCCACGTCGCCAGCCTACGGTCTAGGGCGCGCAGTACACCCCGGCGTTGAACTGCAGCGTATTGAACCGTCCGGCCCACGGCGGGTTGAGGAGCGTCTGTTCCTGGGCGCGCAGGGTCGACGTGGGGGTGCACGTCGCGTTGAAGGCGATGTAACCGAGGATGTTCGAGCCATCGGAGCCGGCGATGCGTATCGGCCCGCCACCGCCGAAGGCGATCGCTTCGAAGGTCGGCAGGGGCGAATTGGCGAGGGAGTAGTTGCGGTACTCCGTCTGTGAGGCGTAGAAGCCGGGGTGCAGCGTCGGGTCCACGTTGGTCAGGCCCGCGGCCCACCCGCTGAGCATGGCCGTCCAGTAGCCCGCGTACTTGGCGATCGTCGCCTTCGAGGAGCCGGCCGGCGCGTCGAGGGCCGAGTGGTTGTCCGGGTAGCCCTCGGGGTCCAGGATCACCCAGTTGGGCTTCACGTTCACCCCGTGGAGGTGGTACTGGTCGATCTGCTGGGCGACCCATTGCCCCGCCAGGAATCCGTGACTGTAGTAGGACGCGGTCGTCTGGGTCGCCGGCGTGAGGGGGCCGCTCACGGTCCAGAACGACAGCCAGGTCTCACGCTTGTTCGCGCGCGTCAGGGCCTGGCCCATCAAGAAGTCGGGCGATTCGGTGAGGGTCTTGGCGGTGGTGAAGCCCACCCAGGGCGCCTTGAGCGTCCCCAACCCTCCGGTCTCTGAGATGATGGGCCAACCGTCGGCGATGGCGCGACCCCAATCCTGGGAGGGGATGGCGTAGACCCCGACGCCGCCTTGGGTGATGACGCCGGCGCTCGCCGCGAAGAGGCGCAGTATCGACCCGTCGAGGACGCCGGTGACTCCGGCGGCGACCGAGTTGGTGGCACTGGAATCGAGTGAGACGTCCGCCGAGGTCCACGTGGACTTGGCGACGAGGCCGGTGTAGTCGTAGAGGTCCCCCCAATTGGCCGCGCGACCGGCGACGTCGACCTTGGTGGCGGTGGCGCTGAGGAAGATCTGCCCCTCCCACGCCGGCGACCCCACGATCAACTGGGTGAGGTCGCTGTACTTCCACGGCGACGCGACCCGGGCTGACTTAACCGCCGGCATCGCTAGGTGCGCGGAGAGTCCGAGCGCCACCTGGGTGGCGCTCGTGGCCGACATCGTGAAGAGCTGCACGTGCCCCGTTCCGGTGAGGCTGGCCAGGTAGAGGTTCGATCCGTTGGCCGCGGCCGAGAGGGGACCGATGCTGATCGGACTGGACACGAGTTTGGTGAGGTCGGTGGCGCTCCACGCGCCCGAGGCGCCCAGTGAGTAGAACTCGACGTGCCCGTTGGCCGTGGTGGCGGCGAACGCGCTCGTGGTCGTGGCGAAGGTGACGGGGTCGCTCGCCAGGGTGGTGGTGTTGGTGGCGCTGGAGACGTTGGTGGCCGACCCGACGACGGGGGGGACGGATTCCTGCGACCATCGCACCGGGATGCTGATCGCCGCGTCCTTGCTCGAACGGTCCACTACGAGGGCCGACGTCCCCGAGACCGTGATGGCCGGAACGCTGGTGCTCATGGGAACGTGGGTGGCCAGGGTGAGGTTGGTGATGTTGAAGCCGAAGGCGCTCGCGCGCGTCAGCACGTGGGCGCGGCGGGGGCTGCGCGCGGCGGCGGTGGAGACCATGATGAGGCGCCCCCGGGCGCTGACGTAGAGGAGTCCGACGTTGCCCCAAGGGTCGAGGAAGATGTTGGGATCGGTGGCGGCGACCGGTGCACCGGTCAAGGAGGTGACGTCGCGGAAGGAGTTCGTGCCGTTCGCGTTGCGGACGTAGAGGCCGAGATCACCGTTGTCGAGGCGCGCGGCGAGCGCGAATTCGCCGTCGCCCGAGACCGCGTGGACGTTGCCCAGGACGTGGTGTCCGCCGAAAAGATTGGCGATCGGCTTCGTGCTCCAGGTGGTCGGTCCGGCGTTGACGTACTCGTAGATCGGCGACGCGGTACCGATGGGTGCCTTGGTGGGAAGGGCGATCGCGGGGATCGTCGCGCCGATGATGACGACGTTGGCCACCAAGGTAGTTCGTCGTAATCTCACTCGCGTCCTTTGCCTATGGGGTCGATCCTCGCTCGAGAACGTGCGCTTCCAGCCTAGTAGTCACGCGGGGCGAAGCCGGGCTACGAAAGCGCGGTCGCGCGTATCGGTGGTGACGAGGGGCTGTATCCGTTGGAGTTCACCGCGCGCACATACAACACGTACTTGGTGGCGCCCTTCAAGTTCGCCACCGTGATCGTGGTCGAATGTGCGGGATACGAGTGCCACGTCGTGCCGCCGTCGACACTGACCTGCAGCGCTTGCACGAAGGGGGTGTTGGCGCGATGAGGCGCGATCGTGAGGATGATCGCCTTCGAGCGCGCCGCGACGGCGGTGACGCGCGGCGTGAGGGGCTTCTGTTGGCTCAGGGGCATCGGGTGCACGACCACCGTCTTGGTGAAGAGCGTCGCGCCGTTGTACTTCACGGTGAGCGTGACGGGCCCGGGCAGTGAACTCTGCAGCGTGAATGACGCGTTGCCGCTCTGGTCGCTCGCCACGGTGTAGAGGGCGCCCCCGTTGTGGATGCTCGAGCGGTCCGAGTCGATGACGATACTCCCGTTCGACCCCTGCGCGGACACGACGACGAGGGCGTTCACGACTCGGTTGCCGTGGGCGTCGCGCAAGGACACGGTGAAGTGCGAGGGCGTCGCGACGAAAGCCTGCTTGGGGGTGGCGACGAGCGCGCTACGCGCGGGAGTCGCCGGACTCGGGCACAGGTCGTTGACGAACGTGGTGCTGGGGCTCCCCAGGCCCGACGCCATGTCGTATCCCACGCCCGCGGTGTAGACGCCGGTGCCGAAGAGGTCGTTGTTACCCGTGGTCACGTCGACGAAGGGGCCGGCCGTGCGCGCGATGTTGTAGAGGGTGGGATTGAGGAAGCCCAGTCGCGGAGTGCCACACACCTGTGCGCCCGTGGCCACCAGGGCGCTCACGAGGGGGGCACCGATGGACGTGCCACCGATGGGACACCAACCCTGGCAGTGACCCGAGGTGTTGTGGGTGTTGTAATTCATGAACCCCGTGGCGGGATCGGCCATGACCGAGAGGTCGGGGACCATGCGCTTGGTCGAACTCGCGGCGATGCCCGAGCCCTGCTGCCACGCCGGTCGTGACCAGATCTGCGAGCTACCTCCGCCGCCGGCACCGCCGTTGGAGTTCCAAACGGTCTGCGTCAGCGGATTCGTCACCGAAACGGTCAAGCCACCGACGCCCGTCACGTAGGGCTGCGACGCGGGGTCGTCGACGGCGGGCGCGTTCGACACGACGCCATTGCAGTCCGAGGACCCGTTGTCGCCCGACGCGGCGATCACAGTTTGTCCCTGGGCGGCCATCTGCTCGAAGATCACCTGTTCGGCCGTCACCGTGCCCGCGGGGTCGATCTCACAGTCGCCCCACGAGGTCGAGACGATCGATGCCGTGTTGTCGCTGGCGATGCGAGCGTACAGGTCCAGATTGCCGGTGGGGGTGTTGGGGGCCTGATAGATCTCCAGAGCGGCACCCGGGGCCAGGGCGGCCGCCTCCTCGACGTCCATGGTCGCCTCGTTGTTGAAGGCGCCCGGGGAGCCACCGTCCACGTTGATGGTGGAGATGGTGGGCGAGAGTCCGTAGCACTTGAAGAAGGTGGCGGTGTTGGAGGGGTCGTACTGTCCGAGCTCGTAGAGTGCGATGGTCTGGCCCTGGCCGGTGTGGCCCGCGGCCCACGCACTCGAGAGCCCGTACAGCTGGGCCTGCTGGGTCACCGAGTAGCCACCGGCGCTGTTGGGCGAATTGGTGGCACTGGGCTGGGCCGCCGCGCACGTTCCGGCGAGCGCCACGGCGGGTGACGACGCGTGTGAGGCGACGTGCTGTGAGGCGACGTGGCGTGACGTGACGGGGAGTGACGCGAGTTGGGAGTGGGGGGTGACGACGCTCGAGAGTCCCGCGACGGCGCTCACGTCGTGGGCGATCGACGCCGGTAGCGTCGCGGCGCGAGCGAATTGGGCGCGCAGGGTGCCGTCGGCGAGTCGTACGGTCTCCACCGGTGTCGCGAAGGCGCGTGCGATGTCGGCCGACCTCCCCGTCATCTCGAGCAGGGTGCGCCCCGCGTCGAGTTGACGCACGTGCAGTCCGAAGGACTCGAGGTAGGACCTCACTCTCGCGACCGTCGAGGCGCTGGCCCCGAATCGCGACGCGAACTGGGTGGGCGTCAAGAAGTGTCGGTAGTCGGGCGACGACGCGGTGGTGAGACCGCGCAGGAAGGCCCTTAGCGCCGGTTCGTTCCGCTGGGCGAGCGCGACGTCGAAGGTGGTGGAAATATCGCCCGCGACCACCGACGCCGAGGCGGGGAGGGTAGTGGCGCCCGCGACGACCACTCGTGATTGCGCCGCAGCGGCCACGTGGGTCGCCGGCAGGAGGAACGTCGCGACGCTGAGACTCGCGACGAAGAGAGGAGCGAGGGCGCGACGCGAAAGGGGCAACATATCCCTAGCCTAGGAAACCTTGCGCCCGTCGATGTAATCGCGAGTGTGGGGGTCAGAAAAGTTAATCGAATTCTTAGTTCTCGGCCGTGACTGAGTAGCCCGCCGCGGCGTAGCGCTTCGAGAGGTCCCCGCAATCAGCGCAGACGGACTCCGGTATCAGTTGAGCGCGGATCAGCCACCCGAAGATCGTGCAGCCCAGGCAGTAGCCGAAGAACCCCTCAAGTGAGGCGGCGATCACGAGTGGGATCAGAATCCATCGTGCCGCCGACCAACCAACGACGAACCATGTCACGCTGGCCGCTGATGTCAGAACGGCGCCGATGGCCTGGGCGAAACGCTTCGGTGGTCCGGGCACGAACCGTTGCCACGCGACCAGGCGCGGCCCGCTCACTCGGGTGGCGAACTGACCCAGCGGCGACAAGGTCGGACCGCTCGCCACGCGCGCCACGAAGCCGTAGGTGAGGGGAACGAGAAGCCAGGCCCACGACGTGACCAGGGCGAGGAGGCACATGAACACAACCCCTAGCGCCACGGAGCGTGCGGCGGCGTCGTTGACGGGGTTCGGGAAGGAGAAGAGGCGCTTCACCCCATAAATCTTAGTGAAATAATCAACTATTCTGCAATACCGATGATCAGGCAAGATGGATGGTCGTCGCGACACCGATGCTCACGATGAGCAGACGCACGGCTCGCGTCGAGAGTCGCTGGACCATCCAACCCCCGACCCATCCGCCCATCAAGGTCCCCACCAGGAGGGCACCGACGGCGTAGCCGACCAGGTGACCGCGCAGGATGAACACTGCGGCCGCAGCCAGGTTGATGATGGTGGAGAGCACGTAGCGCAGTCCCTGGAGTTCGGCCATCTCGAAGGGCAGCGAGATGGCCATCACCGCCAACAGCAAGATGCCCAGACCGGCGCCGAAGTATCCGCCGTAGATGGCGATGGCGAAGACGCCGGCGTGCAGGAACCATCGTCGTGCCGGGTGGGAGTGGTCGATGTGCGCCAGTCGTCGCGTGATCATCGGGGCGAGGGCGAACAGCAACGTCCCCACGGCGACCAGCCACGGGACGATGAGGCGAAAGGTCGTCGCAGGAAAGGCCAGGAGCAACGCGCAGCCCACCCCAGCGCCCACAGCACACGACGGCACCAACGCGACCAACAGCCGGCGGTGGGGGCGGATCTGCGCGCGAAATCTATGGATGCCTCCGGCGTAGCTCGGGGTCACACCGACGGTGGTGGACACGTTGGCCGCCAGGGGCGCGACCCCGAGGGCCAGCAGCGTCGGGAAGACCACGAAGGACCCTCCACCCGCGATCCCGTTCGCGACACCGCCGGCCAGACCGGCGAGCAGCACCAGTACCGTCCGCCAGGAGAGCGACAGGGTCGTGGCGAACATTCTTACTACTCTACGAAGGTGAATTCTTCGCAACAACGCGCCGCCAATACCACGAGCGCCCGTCGCGCTGCTCTACCGTGGGGAATGTGTATCTGATGACCGGTGAGTTGATCATCCCTCACGACGCCCCCGTCGACCTCATCCGAGCGGCGGGGGGGATCGTGATCCGTCCCGTCACCAGTGGTCACTACGAGGTGGCGTGCATCTATCGTGAGGCGCGAGGGGACTGGACGTTCCCCAAGGGCAAGCTCGATGCGGGCGAGACGTTCGAGCAGGCCGCGGTCCGCGAGGTGTGGGAAGAGACGGGCATGCACTGTGAGGTCATCCGATTCGTGGGGACCACCAACTACACGCACCGCAAGGGCCGCCCCAAGATCGTGGCGTACTACCTCATGAACGTGGCCCACGGTGAGTTCGAGCCGAACGACGAGGTCGACGAACTGGTCTGGCTACCGCTGGAGCACGTTCGTGAGCATCTGACCTGGGACCGTGATCAGGAGCTCTTCGACATGGTGGCGACGATGACCGAGGTGCGCGCGCAGGCGTCCTGAGGTTCAGCGCACCCGCTCGAGGAAGACGCGTGTCGCGTCGTGTCGCGGGCGTTCGAAGACCTGGTCAGGCGGTCCTTGTTCGACCAGGACCCCATTGTCGAGGAAGGCCACCTGGTGGGCGACATCGCGCGCGAAACTCATCTCGTGCGTGGCGATCAGCATGGTGGTGCCCGACGTGGCGAGGTCCGTCAAGAGGTCGAGGACCTCTCCCACCAGTGTGGGATCGAGGGCGCTGGTGACCTCGTCGAGCAGTAGTAATGACGGTCGCATTGCCAGCGAGCGTACGATCGCGACGCGCTGCTGCTGCCCACCGGAGAGGCGATCGGGGAACTCTCGGGCCCGGTCCTGGAGCCCGATGCGCGCCAGCAACGCCATCGCCTCATCACGTACGTCGTCGAAGGGTCGCTTGAGCGCCCGTACCGGACCGAGGGCGATGTTCTCGAGGACGCTGAGGTGGGGAAAGAGGTTGAAGGACTGAAAGACGGTGCCCATGTGTCGTCGCACCAGGTCGGGGTCGATGCGTGGGTCGAGCAGCGATTGCCCGAAGAGTTCGATGTCGCCGCCGTCGATCGTCTCGAGGAGGTTCGCGCAGCGCAACAGCGTCGACTTTCCTGATCCCGAGGCACCGATCAGACAGACCACCTCGTGGCGGTGCAGGGTGAGCGAGACGTCGCGAAGGACCTCATGATGGGCGAAGCGCTTGACGACCGAAGTCATCTTGAGGACCTCGTCGTTCACTGCGCGCCCGCCAGTCGTTTCTCGCGATCACGGTCGATGAGGTGGTCGGTGAAGCGGGTCATGGGAATCGTCATCGCGAGGAACAAGAGCGCCGACATCGTCAAGAAGCTGCCATTGAAATAGGTCTCTTGACCGATCTGGGCCGCCCGCGAGGTTTCGACCACGCCGATCAACGAGACCAGCGCGGTGTCCTTCTGCAGCGAGATGAAGTCATTGAGCAGGGGCGGGATCACCGTGCGCACGGCTTGGGGTAGGACGACGCGACGCATCGTCGCGTACTGCGTGAGGCCGAGCGAACGCGCCGCCAGGATTTGCCCGTGGGGCACCGAGTGCAGTCCCGCGCGGTAGACCTCCGAGACGTAGGCGCTGTAGGTCAGGGTGAGCGCGATGCAGCCGTAGACGGCGGGCGACTCGTTGGACAGCGCGCCGAGCGACAGTTGGGGGATCCCGTAACCGACGATGTAGATCACTAGGACGAACGGGATGCCCCGGAAGATGTCGGCGTAGACGGTGGCGAGGAGGCGAAAGGGCACGAGCAGCGGCGTGGTGGTGATGCGGACCCACGCGATGACCAGCCCGAAGAAGAGGACCAGCACCTCGCACAGGAGGAAGATCCAGATGTTGGTGACAATCCCCCCGAGGACCGAACTAACGGCTTTCACGGGGTCGCCGCGTAGAGCGATCCACAGGAAATGGGGATTGAAGAAGTAGAAGCGGAAGGATTGACCGCCGGCCGTGGCGAAGAGGATGAGGAGAATCACTGCGACGAGCGCCGCGCTCGACGTCAGACTCGCGACGAGGCCGTTACGGCCCTTGAAGATGAGGCGCCGTCGTGAAGCGAAGAGTTGAGGTGGCGCGTCCGACGCCGGAGCGTCGGTATCGCTCGACACGGCCTACGGCTTAATGGTCGGAACGCTGTTGTAGATTCCGAGCCACTTGGTCTGCAGCGCCTTGAGCTGACCCGAGGTGCTGAGCGACTTGATCGCGACGTTGACGCAGGTGACCAGCGGGTTGCCCTTCTGGAAGAGCAGGCCGTAGTGTTCGCCGACGGTCGGGAACTGGCCGACTTGGGCCCCGATGGGCTGTTGCTTCGCGTTCACGACTTGGGCAGAAGCCATGTACTGCCCCGAGGGGGTGTCGATCACCACGGCGTCGATCTGCTTGGTCTGCAGAGCTAGGACGGCGTCGGCCAGCGTCGAGTACACGCGCGGCGAACGCGTGGGCTTGATGTACTTGTCGATGTAGGAGAGACCCGTGGTCCCGATCTGGTCGCCGTAGAGGTAGGTCTTGAGTTCGGCGGGGGTGTGGTGGTGGACGATGGGGTTCGTCTTGAGAGAGACGATCGACTGGTTCACGTCGTAGTAGCTGATCGAGAAGGTGACCGCCTTGGCCCGGTCGGCCGTGTAGGAGATCTCGTTGATGTCGAAGTCGAACTTCTTGTGTCCGGGAACGTAACTGGAGTCGAAGGGTTCCACCACCCAGTTGACGTTCGCGCGCGCGACACCCAACTTGGCGGCGATGGCGTAGACGACCGCGGACTCGTAACCCTGGCCGTTGCTGGGCTTGTTGTTCACGAACCAGGGGGTGTAGCCGGGACTGTCGGTGGCCACGGTCAACTTGCCCTTGGCGTATTCCTGGGAGTTGATGAGCGTCTTGCAGGTGGCCAGGGACGGCGTCGTGGCCGCGTGGGCGACGGCACCGGTGGTCGAGACCGCGACCAACGTCGAGGCGCTGAGGATTCCGGCGAGCATTAGTCGTACGTGGCGCATGGTGACTCCTGTGAGGGTGAAATACTGAGTTTGTAGTGTAACGCCGCTCGCGCGGATCATCCGGCGACGATGAATCCGTGGCGGGGCCGAATGGGTAAGATGAATCTACCTGGAGAGGTGGGTGAGTTCGGTTTAAACCACATTCCTGCTAAGAATGCGGCCTGCGAAAGTGGGCCCGAGGGTTCAAATCCCTCCCTCTCCGCCATCGACACCGAGCGCTCGTCGCTCGGTGTTGGCGTCTTACGAGGAGAGGCTCTTGCGCTACTGGATTGAAACGCTGGGCTGCCCGAAGAACCACGTCGATTCGGACAAGTTGGCGGGACTACTGGCGTCCCAGGGCTACGCGGCCGCAGGCTCGGCGGGTGAGGCGGACCTCGTGGTGGCCAATACCTGCGCCTTCATCGAGGCCGCGCGCCAGGAGTCCATCGAGGCGGTCCTGGACCTCGCCGAGCTGCGCCGTGAGGGTGCGCGACTCGTGGTGACCGGCTGCATGGCGGAGCGCTACGGCGACGAGTTGGCCCACGCCCTGCCTGAGGTGGACCTAGTGGCGGGATTCAACGAGAGCCTGACCGCACTGGCACCCTCTACGCCGGTGGCGTTGCGTCGCCGCCCCACGCCCGCCTTCGACCTGTTGAACCTGCCGCGTCCGGCGACCAGCGCGCCCTGGGCGTACGTGAAGATCGCCGAAGGCTGCGACCGACGCTGCGGATTCTGCGCAATCCCGACCTTCCGAGGTGATCAGCGTTCTCGCTCGAGCGCCGAGATCCTCGCGGAGGTCCGCGCCCTCGCTGCGGGCGGGGTTCGCGAGGTCGTGCTGATCGCCCAGGACCTCGCCAGTTGGGGACACGACCGGCGTCGCGGCGACCTCGGGGGGGCCGTCGAGGTCCTCGATGAGGGCGGCGGCCAACCGCTTCTCGACCTCACGCGGTCCTTGACGGGCGAGGTGGAGCGCGTGCGGCTCCTCTACCTCTACCCCTCGGGACTGACCTCGGGCTTGATCGAGACGATCCTCAGCACCGGCGTGCCCTACTTCGACCTCTCCCTGCAGCACTCCTCGCGCCCGATGTTGCGCGCGATGCGGCGCTGGGGGGACGGCGAGCGATTCCTGGAGCGCATCGCGGCGATTCGTGCGGTCGAACCCGACGCCACGTTCCGCTCCTCGTTCATCCTGGGCTACCCGGGGGAGACCGAGGACGACCAGCGCCACCTCCTCGAGTTCATCAAAGCGGCGCAACTCGACTGGGCCGGGTTCTTCACGTTCTCCGACGAGGACGGCACCTACGCACATGACCTGGGCGATCACGTCGCGCCCGAACTGGCCCTGGAGAGGATGCGCGAGGTCTCCGAACTCCAGGACCGGATCACGGCGACGCGCCGCGACGCGCTGGTGGGGACGGTGCAGCGGGTCCTGATCGACGCGCCGGGAGTGGGCCGTAGTGTACGAGAGTGCCCGGAGATTGACGGGATTGTGTTGGTCGACCCGACGCTTCGCGTCGGGTCGTTTGCGGAGGTGCGGATCGTGGCGAGCCACGGGACGGACGTGGAGGGGGTGACACTGTGACGACGCGTGAGCGGATCTACGGCGAGTCCGCGCTATTGACCCCCGCCAACCTCATGACCATCTTCCGCCTCGCCGTGGCGCCGATCTTCATGTACATGATCGTCATGCACCGGGTCTCGTGGTGGACCACGGGCGTCGGCGCCCTCGCCGCGGCATCGGACTACTTCGACGGAATCGTGGCCCGACTTCACGGTACGACCACGTCGGGCGCATTCCTCGATCCCCTCGCCGACAAGGTGGTCGTCCTGGGCGGACTCTACGCCATCATCATCTCTCGACCCCACGGCGTCACGAGTTTCATCGTCCCTTCGGCCATCATCACCCTGCGAGAAGTGTGGATGAGCGTGCACCGCTCGCGCGCGGCCAAGCGTGGCTTCACCATCCCCGCCGTCAAGATCGCGAAGTGGAAGACCTTCGTGCAGGACTGGGCGATCGCTTTCTGCGTGATCCCGTGGACGGCGCGTCACCTGGTGATCGCCGACGTGACGATCTGGGTCGCCGTGGCGATGACCGTCTACACCGGTTGGCGCTACTACGTCGATGGTCGGGAGTTGTTCGCTCGTGCGCGTTGAGATCGTGGCCGTGGGTACCGAGTTGTTGCTGGGACAGATCGCCGACACCAACTCCCAGTGGCTCGGCGAGCGACTCGCCGCCCACGGGATCACGTCGCACTTCCATCAACACGTGGGGGACAACCACGAGCGGATCGTCTCGGCCTTCCGCACGGCGCTGGAGCGAAGTGACGCGGTCATCGTCTGCGGGGGCCTCGGGCCAACGCAGGACGACATCACCCGCGCCGCACTGGCCGAGGTCATGGGCGTGGGTCTCGTGCGCCACGATGAGCTCGTCGAGAGGATACGTTCGTTCTTCGAGGCGCGTGGGCGCACCATGTCCCAGAACAACCTCCTGCAGGCCGATGTCCCGATGGGGGCGAGCGTCATCGAACAGGTGCGGGGAACGGCACCGGGGTTGATCTGTCCCGTCGGTACCCAGGTGATGTACGCCGTACCTGGTGTGCCCTACGAGATGAGCGACATGTTCGAGCGGGCCATCCTGCCCGACCTCGTCGCGCGCCAGCGCGCCGCGGGAGAGACCGCGGTGATCGTGAGTCGTGTATTGCGGACGTGGGGTGCCAGTGAATCGGGCCTCGCCGAGGCGGTGGCCGAGCGCTTCGACGCCCTCATCACCTCCCCGCGGGTCACTATCGCGTTCCTGGCGTCGGGGATCGAGGGGATCAAGGTCCGCATCACCGCGCGCGGCGACGACCGCGAGCACGCCTTGGCGCTGCTGGACGAAGAGGAGCAGTTGGTCCGCGCCCTGATCGCCAGCGCCTTCGGGGACATCGTCTTTGGCGTCGACGACGAGACGATGGAGTTCGCCATCGCCCAGCGTCTGATCGCGCGAGGTTGGACCCTCGGCCTCGCCGAGTCGTTGACGGGGGGTCTGATCGCCAGTCGTCTCGTGAACGTCGCCGGTGCCTCGCAATGGTTTCGAGGTGGCGTGGTGAGTTACGCATCGGACGTGAAGTTCGAACTGTTGAAGGTGACGCCGGGACCGGTGGTGAGTGGGTCGGCGGCCGAGGAGATGGCGCGCGGCGCGCGTGAGCTGCTGAGGTGCGACGTCGCGTTGGCGGTGACCGGGGTGGCCGGTCCCGATGGGCAGGACGACCAACCGGCCGGGACGGTCTTCGTGGGCTTAGCCCTGCCCGATCAGGTGAGTCATGTGCAACTACGCGTGCCCGGTGACCGAGCGCGCGTCCGGGCCTTCAGCGCGATCGGTGCCCTCGACGCACTTCGTCGCGAGCTGGACCGCCTCGAGTGAATAATCTCGAGGAAATCCTCGATACGAACACTTGTTCGTAGTACGGTACTCACCAGCGGAGAGCGACCGATGTGACTAGGGGTAGGTAGCGTGCCCCGCGTGACGAAGAACAAGGAGACATCAATGGCAACCGACGATCGCGCCAAGGCCCTCGAATCGGCCCTCGGCCAGATTGAAAAGCAGTTCGGTAAGGGTTCGATCATGCGCATGGGTGAGAACCTGCACATGAACATCGGATCCATACCGACGGGTGCCCTCGCTCTCGACATGGCCCTCGGAATCGGCGGATTGCCCCGGGGGCGCATCATCGAGCTCTACGGCCCCGAGTCGTCGGGCAAGTCGACGCTCGCGATGCACGTGGTCGCCGAGGCGCAGCGTAACGGAGGGGTGTGCGCGTACATCGACGCCGAACACGCGATGGACCCCGTCTACGCGCGCGCCATCGGCGTGAACGTCGACGACCTGCTCATCTCCCAGCCCGACACGGGCGAGCAGGCGCTGGAGATCTGCGACATGCTGATCCGTTCGGGGGCCCTGGACGTCATCGTCATCGACTCGGTGGCGGCCCTCACGCCGCGTGCGGAGATCGAGGGTGACATGGGTGACTCGCACGTCGGGCTGCAGGCACGCCTGATGAGCCAGGCGCTGCGCAAGTTGACCGGTGGACTCTCCAAGTCCAACACCGTCGCGGTGTTCATCAACCAGCTGCGCGAGAAGATCGGCGTCATCTACGGTTCGCCGGAGGTGACCCCGGGTGGTCGGGCGTTGAAGTTCTACTCGTCGGTGCGACTCGACATTCGTCGCATCGAGTCGATCAAGGACGGCACCGACGTCATCGGGAACCGCACTCGCGTCAAGGTGGTGAAGAACAAGTGTGCCGCCCCCTTCAAGCAAGCCGAATTCGACATCATGTACGGGCAAGGGATCAGCCGCGAGGGTTCGGTCCTGGACGTGGCGGTGGAGCTGGGCTTCGTGAAGAAGGCCGGTGCCTGGTTCACCTACGAGGGTGAGCAGATGGGTCAGGGACGCGAGAACGTCAAGACGTTCCTACGCGAGAACCCCCAGACGATGGCGGAGATCGACGGCCGGGTCCGCGAGCACCTGGCGAACTCGTTGCTGCCCGACGTGGTGGGTGCTGACGTCGATCTCGACACCCCCTTGACCTTGGACTGAGTTGCGCCGGTACGGCGCCGGGGGCGCCGCAGGGTGAGTCGGCCGTCACGTGAGCACGGTCCCCGTTGGGTCGCCCAGTAGCGTGGTCGAGGTGAATGCGCGGCTGGTCTTTCGGCGTTGGCTGGGCGAGAGAGTTCGCGCGGCGCGCCGTTACGCCGACGAGGTGGCGACGGTGGCACCCCATGACGCCTACGCGAATAAGTTCCACTACTTCGGGCGCGGTGCCGGACTACTGGCCCCTCAGGGCACGATCTACAACGAGCGGTACCTCTCGATCGGTGACGAGACGTTGGTCGGTCCGAACGTCTGCCTGACGGCCGGGATCAATGGCGAACAGGTGATGCTGTCCACGCCCGTCGTGAGCATCGGCCAGCGTTGCGTCATCGGGCGCGGGTCGCACATCGTGGGTCACTGGTCGATCACCTTAGGCGACGACATCCAGGTGGGGCCCTACGTCTACATCACCGATCAGAACCATACGTACCTCGACCCCGATACGCCGGTCGGCTGGCAGACGCCCGAGGAGTCCGCGGTGTCCATCGGCTCGGGGAGTTGGCTTGGCACCAACGTGGTCATCCTGCCCGGTACCCACCTGGGACGCAACACCACGGTGGCCGCGGGCGCGGTCGTCCGGGGTCGCTTCCCCGACCACGTGGTGCTCGGTGGGGTCCCGGCCAAGGTGCTACGTCACTACGTCGCGGACGCGGGCTGGCGGCCAGGACCACCCGAGTGAGGCAGTACCTCGGCGTCGACCTGACGCCCTTGCGGGTCTCGCGTGAGTATCGTCAGCTCTACGTCGCCGGTCTCATCACGGCCGTGGGCTCGCAAGCCACCTACGTCACGATCCCCTACCAACTCAAGGTCCTCACGCACTCGCCGCTCGAAGTGGGCGCGCTCGGCCTCTTCGAACTCGTTCCTCTCGTCGTTTTCGGCCTCTACGGGGGCGTGCTGGCCGACCGGATGGACCGACGGCGCCTCATCATCACGATGGAGTTGCTATTGATGATCGCCACGACCGCCGTCTTGGTGAACGCGCTTCTCGCGCACCCCCAGGTCTGGGTCCTGTACGCCGACGCCGTGGTGGCAGCGGCGGTGTCGAGCTTGCAGCGCCCGAGCATCGAGGCGCTCAATCAGTCCTTCGTGCCCCACGACCTGCAGCGAGCGGCGTCGACCTTGGCCAACGTCCGCTACACCACGGCGTCGATCATCGGTCCCGCCCTGGGGGGCCTGGTGGCGGTGGGTGCGGGCCCCGGCGTCGTCTACGGCGCGAACCTCGTCACCTTCGCTCTCTCGCTCCGGCTCCTGTCGGGTCTGACGCGTCAGATCGCCCCCACGACGGTCGAAACCAGCGACGCCGTGGCCCTCCGCGCGGGCGTGAGGTTCCTGCGTTCGCGTCCCGACATCGTGGGGACCTACGTCATCGACCTTCTGGCCATGACGTTCGCCTTCCCGGTCGCTATGTTGCCCTTCGTGGCCGAGCGATACCACGACTCCTACGCACTCTCGCTGCTCTACAGCGCGCTGCCGGCGGGGGCCCTGATCTTCACCCTGCTCTCGCGGTGGACCTCGCACGTGCACCACTACGGGCGTGCGGTCATCGCCTCGGCCGCGGCGTGGGGGCTCGGCATCGCCCTCTTCGGGGCCGGCTCGTCGTTGTGGCTCGTGATGCTGGGTCTGGTGATCGCCGGCGGAGCCGACTCGCTCAGCGGGATCTTCCGGTCCACCATGTGGAACGAGTCGATCACACCCGACATGCGCGGTCGCATGGCCGGCATGGAGATGATCTCGTACTCGCTCGGACCCACGGCGGGTCAGTTCCGCGCGGGGGTGATGGCCGCGTGGACCACCCTGCGCTTCTCACTCACCTTCGGCGGGCTGGCGTGCACCGGATCGGTGGGACTGGTGGGGGCGGCGTTGCCCTCACTGTGGCGATTCGACGCGCGCAGTGACCCCCACGTGGCCGCCGTGCGCGCCCGCCGCGCTCTCGAGGAGGGGTCCTAGGTCCGCGCGAAACGCTCTACCATTTAGCCGTGTCGAACGTCACCTACCTCGTTACCGTCTCGGGCCCTGATCGCGTGGGGGTGGGCGCCGAGCTGTTCGCCGCCCTCGCTCAGGTGACGAGCACGCAGGGCCAGCTCTCGGACGTGGCCCAGATCACTATTCGTGGTGAACTCGTGCTCTGCGGCGAGGTGACGGTGGAGGACACGGTGAGCGAGGACGACGTGCGCCGCGCCCTCGCGAGCCACGACATCAGCCGTAGCGGCATCGAGGCGCGCGTGGACCGGGTGACGCCCGACGAGAGCGGCGACGGCGGCCGTCTGCTGGTGACCCTGCTCGCCGCGCGGATCGTCGCCGCCCAACTCGAGGGGATCTTTCGCGCCATCGCGTCGGTGGGGGCGACCTGCGAGCGCATCGTGCACCTGGCCAGCTACCCGGTCGATTGCTACGAGCTCGTGGTGCGTGGTCGAGACCACGCCGCGCTGCGCGAAGCGGTGACCGCGGTCTCCCAGGAGAACGGGGTCGACCTGGCGGTGCAGCGCGCGGGACTGCACCGGCGGGCCAAGCATCTTGTGGTGATGGACGCCGACTCGACGCTCCTGCAGGACGAGGTCATCGACCTGCTGGCCGAGGAGAGCGGCTGCGCCGAGGAGGTGGCGCGCATCACCGCGTCGGCCATGGCCGGCGAGCTCGACTTCGCCGAGTCGCTTCGGCGCCGCGTCGCGCTGCTCGAGGGCCTCGACGCGCGCGTGCTCGACCTCGTTCGCGACCGACTGCGCCTGACACCCGGTGCGCGAACTCTCCTTCGCACCCTGCATCGCCTGGGCTACGTGCCCGCCGTGGTGTCGGGCGGCTTCGTCGAGATCCTGGCCCCCCTGCTCGCCGAGCTCCACGTGGACTATCTCGAGGCCAATCGCCTCGAGATAGTCGAGGGCAGGCTGACCGGTCGCCTGGCGGCGCCCATCGTGGACCGCGCCGCCAAGGCGCGCGCGCTCGAGCGATTCGCCCACGAGGTGGGGGTCCCGCTGGCCCAGACCGTGGCGGTGGGTGACGGGGCCAACGACATCGACATGATCTCCGTGGCGGGACTCGGCATTGCCTTCAACGCCAAGCCCGTGGTGCGTGAGCACGCCGATGCCGCGCTCTCGGTGCCCTACCTCGATGCGGTCCTCTACTTCCTCGGCATCAGCCGCGAGGAGATCGAGACGCAGTGACCTTAGGAGCGGTGGTCCTGCGGCCGGGTCGCTTCAGCCCACGCTGAGGTCGCCCGGCCCCCCCGCCCAGAGCTGCGCCATCCAGGCCTCGATCTCGTCGGGGTCGCGCGCGAGCGCCGCCGAGAGGTTGCGGTGACCGTCGGCGGTGACCAGGACGTCGTCCTCGATGCGCACGCCGATGCCGCGGTACTCCTCGGGCACGGTGAGGTCGTTGCTCTGGAAGTACAGTCCGGGCTCGATGGTCAACACGTACCCCTCGCGCAACTCGCCGAGGTAGGACTCATTGCGCGCGTTGGCGCAGTCGTGCACGTCGATGCCCAACATGTGGCTCGTCCCGTGCAGGGTGTAGCGGCGATAGAGCTGGCGGTCCGCGCGCAGGGCCTCGTCGAGTGGACCGTCCAGGATGCCCATGTCGTGCAGCCCCTGGGCGAGGACGTCCATGGCGGCGCGGTGGGGGGCGCGAAAGTCGACGCCCGGTCGCACCGCGTCGAGGGCCGCCTGCTGGGCGCGCAGCACGAGTTCGTACACGCGTCGTTGTGCGGGGGAGAACTTCCCGCTGATCGGCATGGTGCGGGTCACGTCGGCCGTGTAGAGCTCGTGGCACTCGACGCCGGCGTCGAGCAGCAACAGGTCGCCGGGGTTGACGTGACCGTCGTTGCGCGTCCAGTGCAGTATGGTCGCGTGCGCCCCAGTGGCGGCGATGGTGTCGTAGCCGACGTCGTTGCCCTCGACGCGCGCGCGCAGGTTGAAGACGCCCTCGATCACCCGCTCGCCTCGGCCGAGCGCCCGGGGCAGGGCGCGCACCACGTCCTCGAAGCCGCGTACCGTGTGGGCGATGGCCTCCTCGAGCTGGGCGATCTCGTAGTCGTCCTTCACCAGACGCATCTCCGAGAGGTGCGTCGTCAGTCGGGCGTCGTCCTCGTGGGCGTCGATCATCGCGTCCACGCCGGCGTCGAAACCCCGCACGCACAGGACCTTGGTCGCCGCGAGGGACGCGAGGTCGGCGCCCAGGCGCTCGAGCGGCGCCGTGTCGATGCCGTAGTACGTCGCACACTCCTCGACCCCGCGTCGCGCACCCACCCAGAGCTCGCCGTATCGCGAGTCGGAGAAGAAGTCGTGGGTCCGCGCGTCGCGGCGCGGGGCCACGTAGAGCGTGCTGCGCGGGCCCGCCGCACTCGGGGCGATGACCAGGACCGCGTCGGGTTCCTGGCAGCCGGTGAGGTAGAAGAAGTCGGTGCCGGCGCGGAATCGGTAGTCGGTGTCGTTGGCGCGGACCTTGGGGTTGCCCGTCGCGACGACCAGCGTCGCGTCTGAGAATCTCCGCCCTAGGGCCTCTCGCCGGGCCGCGAAGTTCGCGACGGCCTCGTGGACCTCGGGGACGGGGTCCGCCGGCGCCCAGTCGGCGCCCATGAAGTCCACGAAGGCCCGAGGCATGGCGGGGCGGTGATACCCCGCCCACACCCAGTGCTCGGAGACGGGATGCTCCTCGGAGACGTCGGGCTCTACGGGCGGGTTGTTCACGTCGGTCACGGCGTCCAACTTATCGCCGCGTCGCCGCGCTCATCGCTCAGGAGAGGCGCGTGCGGTCGACCAGTCGCCAGGTCGCGGGGAGCAGGGTCCCCGCGAGGACGGCCTTGGCGAGGTCGAAGATGAGGTAGGGGGTCATGCCCAGGGTGATGGCCTTGGCGAGCGAGACGTGGAGGTCGACCGCGAGCCACGGCACGCCGATCGAGTAGATGGCCAGCTCGCCGATCACGAAGAGTCCGAGCGCGCTGACGACGTTGCGGTCATTACCCCGTGAGGCCAGCCAGCTCATGAGCGAGACCGAGAGGATGAAGCCGAGCAGGTAGCCAAAGAGCAGGGGCGAATACCCGCTCCTGAACGGGGCCGCGAGCCACGGGAGGCCGGCCAGTCCCGCCACCATGTAGAGCGTCATCGACGCGATGGCCCGACGCACGCCGAGGGTGCTGCCCACCAAGAGGACGCCGAGCGTCTGGCCCGTGAAGGGGACGACGAAGGGGTGGATCATGAAGGAGACCTGGGCCAGGAGGCCGACGAAGGCGGCGGCGCCGACGACGAGGACCACGTCAGCGGTCAGGGATTTCGAGACGACATCGGCCAGTACGGGACGAGGGGTGCGGACGGCGACGGTGGACATGACTACTCCTTCGTGGGGTCGATCCCCCACTGTAGGCCAGGCGCCGTCGCCGTCGTCAGCCTTACTGATCGGTAGTGGACATTACCGCTGAGTAGAGGTCGTCATCGGAGGCGACGCCGACGAGCGTCTCAGGCGTCGCTCGCGATCCATCCGTGATCGCGGGCGATCTCCTCGGGGTCGCCGATGCGCAGTCCGGTGCGGTGCTGGAGGGTGCGGATCAATCCGCCCGCCTCGTAGAGCGACTCGTGGGTCCCGGTGTCCAGCCAGGTCGTCGCGCGCGAGAGGGTCTGTACGTGGAGTTCGCCGCGCTCGAGATAGGCGTTGTTGAGCGCGGTGATCTCGAGCTCGCCACGCGCGCTCGGGGTGAGGGTCTTGGCGATGGACGGGGCCGACTCGTCGTAGAAGTAGAGGCCGGGGATCGCGAAGCGGCTCTTCGGCTCGCGGGGCTTCTCCTCGATCGACAACACCTTGCCGTCCTCGCTGAACTCCACGACGCCGTAGGCCGTCGGATCGGAGACCTCGTAGGCGAAGACGAGCGCACCCTCGATGTCGGTGTTCTCGCTCAGGTGTGACCCGAGTCCGGGTCCGTAGAAGAGGTTGTCCCCGAGGATCAGGGCGCACTTGTCGCCGTCGAGGAACTCCTCACCGAGGATGAGGGCCTGGGCGAGGCCGTTGGGCTGGTCCTGGACGACCCACGAGATGTTGAGGCCCAGGTGGGCGCCGTCGCCCAGGAGGCGCTGAAAGGCCGCCTGGTCGTGAGGCGTGGTGATGAGCAGGATGTCGCGCAGCCCGGTCAGCATCAAGGTGCTGAGGGGGTAGTAGATCATCGGCTTGTCGTACACCGGCAACAACTGCTTGGAGGTCGCCCGAGTGATCGGGTAGAGGCGCGTGCCGCTACCCCCGGCCAGAATGATTCCCTTCACTCCATTAGTATAGAAGTCCGTCAACCCTGAGTTAAGGCCGAGGTATCTCCATGCGCATTGTGATCACCGGGGCGGCCGGATTCATCGGTTCACGTTTCGTCGAGATGCTCCTGGCCTCGCCCAGTTCGCCCTACGACGACGTGGTGATCCTCGACGCGCTCACCTATTCGGGACGACGCGAGAACATCGAAGACTCCCTGCGTGATCCGCGGGTGAGTTTCGTCCACGGGTCCATCACCGACGTCGCGGTGACCGACGAGGTCCTGCGCGCGACGCAGGCGGTCGTGCACTTCGCGGCCGAGAGTCACGTGGACCGTTCGATCACCGGGGCGCGGACCTTCTTCGAGACCAACGTGATCGGCACCCAGACGCTGCTCGAGAGCGCGCGACGCCACGGGGTCGAGCGCTTCGTGCACGTCTCGACCGACGAGGTGTACGGTTCGATCCCCGAGGGCTCGTGGCGTGAGGACCACCTGCTCGAGCCCAATTCGCCCTACTCCTCCTCCAAGGCCGGCTCGGACCTGGCCGCCCTGGCCTACCACCGCACCTACGGCCTGCACGTCAACGTCACGCGGTGCTCGAACAACTACGGCCCGCGCCAGTTCCCCGAGAAGGTCATCCCCCTCTTCGTCACGAACCTGATGGACGGGCGCAAGGTGCCGCTCTACGGCGACGGGCTCAACGTGCGCGACTGGCTGCACGTCGACGACCACTGCCGCGGCATCATGCTGGTCCTCGAGGGCGGTCGCGCCGGGGAGATCTACAACATCGGCGGCGGTACCGAGTTGACGAACAAGGAGTTGACCTACCGGCTGTTGCAGTTGTGCGACAAGACCGACGCCAGCGTGGAGCCGGTGGCGGACCGGCTGGGTCACGACCGGCGCTACTCGGTGGACTGCGCCAAGATCTCCAACGAGTTGGGTTACTCCCCCCAGGTCGACTTCGACGAGGGCCTGGCCGCGGTGGTGCAGTGGTACTTCGACCACGAGTCGTGGTGGCGCCCCCTGAAGGAGGCCCCGTGAACTTGCGCGAACTCGAGATCGCCGGTCTCTACGTCGCGGAGTCGCGCGTCTTCGCCGACGAGCGCGGATTCTTCCGCGAGTGGTTCAAGTCCGGTGACTTCGAGGCGGCCGGGGTGCGTTTCTCCGCGGAGCAGTCCAATCTCTCGATGTCGGTCAGGAACGTGGTGCGCGGGCTGCACTACTCACTGGCCCCGCGCGGTCAGGCCAAGGTGGTCACCTGCGTGTACGGGTCCCTCGACGACGTCATCGTGGACGTGCGCGTCGGTTCGCCCACCTTCGGCGCGGTCGTGAGCGTCGCGCTGGCCGCGGACGAGGGCACGACCGTGGTCCTTCCCGCCGGCGTCGCCCACGGCTTCTGCGTGACCTCCGAGACGGCCGCCCTGTCGTACCTTCTCTCGACCCCCTACGACGCTCCTCACGAGCTCGAGATCCATCCCCTCGATCCCGAGATCGCGGTCCCGTGGCGCTTGAGCGGCGAGGCCATCTTGAGCGAGAAGGACGCGGCCGCTCCGTCGCTGGCGGCGCGCCGTGAGGCCGGGGAGCTGCCCACCTACTCGTGACCGGGCCGGCTCAGCTCCGAGTCGGCTGCTCAACTCCGGGCCCGTTGGAACCTCACGGGGACACATTGCTAGCCTGACTTGAGTGAGCATCGCCCCACTGCGTCCGATCGAGATACGCGATCGCGGTGTCCTCGTCCCGGCGTTGATCGCGGTCCCCGGGTTTCGCGACGAGGGCGAGTTGCGCCGCTTCGTGGGGGCGCTGAGCGGCGTCGACGCCGTCGGCGTCGAGGGTCGCGTCGCCAAGCTCGCGACGCGGTCGCTCAAGAAGTCGACCAAGGCCACGGCGATCGACCTGGCGATCTCGATGGTGGACCTCACCACGCTCGAGGGGGCGGACACTCCGGGGCGGGTGTCGTCGCTCTGCGCCAAGGCGATGCGGCCCGACCCCGCGGACGCGACGGTGACGAGCGTGGCCGCCGTGTGCGTCTACCCCGACCTTGTCGCGCTCGCTCGCTCGAGCCTCGGGGACTCACCCGTCGCGGTCGCGTCCGTCGCGACGGCGTTCCCGTCGGGGCGCGCGTCGCTCGAGGTCAAGTTGCTCGACGTGCGTGACGCGGTGTCGGCCGGGGCCGACGAGATCGACATGGTGATCGATCGCGGGGCCTTCCTCGCCGGGCACTGGGGTCGGGTCTTCGACGAGATCGTGGCGGTCAAGGCGGCCTGCGGCGCCGCGCACCTGAAGGTGATCCTCGAGACCGGCGAACTGGTGACCTACGACAACGTGAAGCGGGCCAGCTGGATCGCGATGCTCGCCGGTGCCGACTTCATCAAGACCTCCACGGGCAAGGTCGGGGTGAACGCGACGTTGCCCGTCGCCCTGGTGATGCTCGAGGCGGCGCGCGACTTCGCCGAGACGACGGGTCGCGTGGTCGGCGTGAAGGTGGCCGGCGGCATCCGCACGACGAAGGACGCGCTGCGCTACCTCGTCGTGGTGAACGAGACCGCCGGGGACGCCTGGCTGGACCCGGCGTGCTTCCGCTTCGGCGCCTCCTCGCTCCTCAACGACCTGTTGATGCAGCGCCGAAAGCAGCGCACCGGTGCCTACGTGCGGCCCGACGAGTACTCAGGGGACTGAAATGACCGACCTCACGTTGTCCTCACGTCTCGGCGCCCTGCCCTACGACCCGGCCCCGGAATCGGCGACCCTCGCGCACCTGCGTCAAAGTTACGGGCTCTTCGTGAACGGTGAGTTCACCGCGCCCGAGTCCCATGAGCAGTTCGCGTCGCTCAATCCCGCCACCGAGGAGCCCCTGGCCAGCGTGGCGATGGCGTCGCCGCTCGACGTCGACCGGGCGGTGGTCGCGGCGCGTCGCGCCTACGACAAGGTCTGGAGCAAGACCACCGGGACCGAACGGGCCAAGTACCTCTTTCGCATCGCGCGCCTGATCCAGGAGAGGGCGCGCGAACTGGCCGTGGTCGAGACCCTCGACAACGGCAAGCCGATTCGCGAGTCCCGCGACGTCGACGTGCCCCTCGCCGCGGCGCACTTCTTCTACTACGCCGGTTGGGCCGACAAGCTCGAGCACGCCGGTTTCGGCCCGAACCCCCGACCGGTGGGCGTGGCGGGCCAGATCATTCCCTGGAACTTCCCACTGCTGATGGCGGCGTGGAAGCTGGCGCCGGCGCTGGCGGCCGGTAACACGTGCGTCTTGAAGCCCGCCGAGACCACACCCCTGTCCGCGCTCGTCCTCGCCGAGATCCTCCAGCAGGCGGACCTGCCCGAGGGCGTGGTCAACATCGTGACCGGTGACGGGACCACGGGCGCGGCGTTGGTCGATCATCCGGGCGTGGACAAGATCGCCTTCACTGGTTCGACCGACGTCGGGCGCCTGATCCAGGAGCGTGCGGGGTCCGCCAAGCGCCTCACCCTCGAACTCGGGGGCAAGGGGGCCAACATCGTCTTCGAGGATGCCCCCATCGATGAGGTGGTCGAGGGGATCATCGATGGCATCTTCTTCAATCAGGGGCACGTCTGTTGCGCGGGGTCGCGCCTCCTGGTCCAGGAGTCCGTGGCCGACGAGGTGCTGCGTCGCTTGCTGCGTCGGGTGGACCAGCTTCGCGTGGGCGACCCCCTGGACAAGAACACCGACGTCGGCGCCATCAACTCCTCGGCGCAACTCGATCGGATCCGTGAGTTGACGTCGTGGGGCGAACGCGAGGGCGCGACGCGCTACACCAGCTCGTGCGCCTTGCCCGACAAGGGGTACTGGTTCGCGCCGACCGTCTTCGCCGACGTGTCCCAGAGTCACCGGATCGCGCGCGAGGAGATCTTCGGGCCGGTGCTCTCGGTGCTCACCTTCCGCACCCCCGAAGAGGCCGTCGCCAAGGCCAACAACTCCAAGTACGGGCTCGCGTGCGGGGTGTGGAGCGAGAAGGGGAGCCGGACGCTGTGGGTGGCGCAGCGGCTGCGCGCCGGCGTCATCTGGGCCAACACCTACAACAAGTTCGACCCGACGAGCCCCTTCGGGGGCGTGCGCGAGTCGGGCTTCGGCCGCGAGGGCGGACGTCACGGACTCGAGGCGTACTTAGATGTCTGAGCGCCTCGACGTCAAGAAGACCTACAAGCTCCTCGTCAACGGGGCGTTCCCCCGGTCCGAGTCGGGTCGTAGCTACCCGGTGATGAGCGCTGGTGGCGACTTCCTCGCCAACGTGGCCCAGGGCTCGCGCAAGGACCTGCGCGACGCGGTGGTCGCGGCGCGCAGCGCGCAGTCCAAGTGGTGGGCCGCGAGCGCCTACAACCGCGGTCAGGTGCTCTACCGGTGGGCCGAGATGGCCGAGTCGCGCGGCGCCGAGCTGGCCGAGCACGTCCGCGTCGCCGAGGGGCTCGCGGCGAAGGACGCCCGGGCGAGCGTGGCGCGGGCGATCGACCGCCTCGTCTGGTACGCCGGGTGGACCGACAAGGTGGCCCAGGTCCTGGGCGGCGCGAATCCCGTCGCCGGCCCGTTCTTCAATTTCTCGCTGCCCGCGCCGAGTGGGGTGGTCGCGGTGGTGGCGGACCAGGACTCGTCGTTGGAGGGATTCGTCGAGTGCGTCGCGGCCCCGATCTGCGTGGGGAACGCGGTGGTGGCGATCGCCAGCGAGCGGCGTCCGACCCCGGCGATCACCCTGGCCGAGATGACCGTGACGTCGGACCTGCCCGCGGGCGTCCTCAACGTGGTGAGCGGCGTCACCAGCGAACTGGCCCCGCACCTGGTCGTCCACGAGGACGTCGACGGCGTGGACTTGACCGGCGCGGGCGCCGCGGGCGACGACCTGGCGCGACGGGCGGCGGCGTCCATCAAGCGCGTCTACCGGCCGCGCGACGACGAGAACCCCCTTCGTCGACTTCGGAGCTTTGTGGAGACCTCGACGGTCTGGCACACGATTGGACAATGATGACGAATCCCTACCAACTCGCCAGTGAGGCGGCCGACGAACTGCGCGTGCGCAGCGGGGTCGACTCCTACGACGTGGCCGTCGTACTCGGATCGGGCTGGAAGGAGGGGGCCCTCGCCCTGGGTACGCCCTTCGCCGAGGTCGCCACGGGGACCCTGCGCGGTTTCGTCGCGCCCACCGTCGTGGGACACTCCGGCCAGATCCTCTCGGTGGACGTCGCGGGCCTCAAGGTCGCCCTCGTGTCGGGGCGCGTGCACCTCTACGAGGGCAACAGCGCCGACCAGGTGGCCCATCCGGTGCGCACCGTCATCGCCGCGGGGGCGCGCACGGTGGTCCTCACCAACGCGTGCGGTGGCATCGACCCCACCAAGGGTCCGGGGTCGGTGGTGGTCATCAAGGACCACATCAACCTGACGGCGACCTCGCCGATGGAGGGCGCCGCGCCACCCGAGCCCTACGGGTCGCGATTCGTGGACTTGAGCGACCTCTACGCGCGACGCCTGCGCTCGGCGGCACTCGCCGTGGCGCCCCACCTGAGCGAAGGGGTCTACGCGGGTTTCCGCGGTCCCCACTACGAGACGCCCGCCGAGATCGCGATGGCGCGCTCGATGGGGGCGACCCTCGTCGGCATGTCCACGGTGCTCGAGGCCATCGCCGCGCGTCACATGGGCGCCGAGGTCCTCGGGCTGAGCCTGGTGTCCAACTTCGCCGCGGGGGTCACCGACGCCCCCCTGAGTCACCTCGAGGTGCTCGAGGCCGGTCGCGACGCCGCCGCGTCGCTCGGGGGCCTGCTGGCCCAGTTGATACCGGTGCTGTGAACGACGAGCTGATCGCGCGCGTGGGCGCCTGGATGGCGGCCGATCCCGACGAGGGGGACCGTGCGACGATCCAGGCGCTGCTCGACGCTGGCGACGACGAGGAGATCCATCGCCGCTTCGACGAACCACTGCGCTTCGGCACGGCGGGACTGCGCGGACCCGAGATGGCGGGCCCCGCGGGGATGAATCGTTGCACCGTGCGCCGCGCCACGCAGGGCGTCGTCGCGTGGCTGGCCGAGATCGGCGTGGACGCCGGGGCCGGGGTCGTCGTCGGTCGTGACGCGCGGCGCGGGTCGGAGTCGTTCAACGACGAGGTCGTCGCGGTGCTGCTCGGGGCCGGGGTCGTCGTCCACGAGATGCCCCGCCCGCTTCCCACGCCGTTGACGGCCTACTGCGTCGGGGCGCTCTCAGCGGCCGCGGGCATCATGATCACCGCCAGCCACAACCCGCCCGCTGACAACGGCTACAAGCTCTACGGTCCCGACGGGTCCCAGATCGTCCCCCCGCACGACGAGATCGTGGAGCGCCACGCCAGCGCGGCGACGGCGCCGGCCCTGGGGGACCGGTCGTCACCGCTGCACCACGTGGTGAGCGAGGAACTCCTCGAGGGCTACCGCGAGCACATGTTGGCGCGATTCGCGGTCGCCTCGAGTGACCTCTCCCTCGCCTACACGCCGCTGCACGGCGTGGGCGGCGAGGAGATGTCGCGACTCCTGTCGCGAGCGGGCTTCTCGAACGTCGCTCTGGTCGAGGACCAGATGCGACCCGATCCGACGTTCCCGGGCCTGCCCTTCCCGAATCCGGAGGAACCGGGAGTGCTGGACGCGGGCATCGCCCGCGCCGAGATGAGCGGCGCCACGCTCCTGCTCGCCAACGACCCCGACGCCGACCGCCTGGGGGCCGCCGTGCGCACGGCGGAGGGGGCCTGGCGCGTGTTGCGGGGCGACGAGATCGGTTGGCTCCTGGGCTCGGTGGCCCTGGCCGAGGCGCAGGACGATGACGTCGTCGCCACGACCATCGTCTCCTCGTCGATGCTCGAGAAGATGGCGGCGCGCGCGGGCGTGCCCTACGTCACGACGCTGACCGGCTTCAAGTGGATCACCAAGGCCGCGGACGGGCGTCGACTGGCCTTTGGTTACGAAGAAGCCCTGGGTTACGCCGTCGACCCCTGCGTCGCGGACAAGGACGGCCTCTCGGCGGCCCTCGCCCTCGCTCGACTCGCGCACGACCTCGCTCGCCACGGCCTCACGTTGCTGGACCGCCTCGATGAGCTCGAGACGCGCTACGGGGTGCACGCGGGCGCACAGCTGTCGCTGCGCGTCAGCGCGCCGGGCGGGCGCACGGTGCTGGGCGAGGTGATGGCGCGCGTGCGCGCTACGCCGCCCGCGACCCTGGGCGGCGTGGCGCTCAGCGAGGTCATCGACCTCGAGCGGGGCTACAACGGGCTCGCGCCGACCGAGGGGTTGCTCTGGCGTCTGGGCGGCGCCGGGCGGGTCGTCGTGCGGCCCTCGGGTACCGAACCCAAGCTCAAGGCCTATATCGAGATCGTCGGCGAGCCCTCGTCGGACGATATCGGCGCCCAACGCCAGCGGGCGTCGGCGCTGCTCGAAGCGGTGCGCGCGGACCTCGCGACGCTCCTCGCCCTGGACTGAGGTCTCGAATCGTTGACGCGCGCGACGAAGTCGCCTAGACCGGTGACGGCGAGGGCCGATCCGTCAGGCGAGGGGGACGATGAGCGAAGAGCGTGCGAGGGGGGAGGACGGCGCGCTCGACACCGCGCTGGCGCGCCGGGAGAAGGGAAAGCTGCGGGTCCTGATCGGTCGCATGGACGCGCTCGCGATGATCCTGTGCGCGCTCATCGGTTTCGACACCTTCGGCAAGCTGACCAGCGAGGGGGCCCAGTCGATCACCTGGCTACTCTTCATGGGGCTCGTGTTCTTCGTGCCCTACGCCCTGTTGTGCACGGAACTGGGCACCGCCTTCCCCGTCGAGGGCGGACCCTACGTCTGGGTCAAGCTGGCCTTCGGCCGCTTCGTCGCGGCGATCACCGCGTTGCTCTACTGGATCTCGAATCCCATCTGGCTCGGGGGTGCCCTGACGATCACCGCGGTGGCGGCGGTCGACTCGTTCTTCACCCCGCTCGACGGGCCCGCGCGCTATCTCTTCTCCCTCCTCTTCATCTGGACGGGCGTCGCCGCGACGGTCTTCTCCTTCAACGTCGGCAAGATCGTGTTATTGGTGGGCCTGTGGGTGCGCGTGGGGCTCGTGGCCCTGTTCACCGTGACCACGTTGCTCTACGCGGCCACGCACGGCGTCCACGGGGTGCACCTGGGCGCCTTCTCGCCCTCGTCGAGCGTCTTCGTGGCGACGACGCCCATCTTGTTCTTCGCCCTGGTGGGCTTCGAGCTGCCCAGCGAGGCCGGTGAGGAGATGCGCGACGCGCGCCACGACGTGCCCGTGAACATCATGCGCTCGGCTCTGGGCACCATCGCGCTCTACGGCGTGCCGATCCTCGCGGTGCTGTTGATCCTCCCGCCGGGCCAACTGACGAGCCTGGGGGGATTCCTCAACGCGGTGAAACTCATCTTCACGGTCTACGGGGGCCACGTGACGGCGACCGGGTCGGTGTTGCACGGCGCCGGCGCGGTCCTGGGCGACCTGGCCGCCCTCGGATTCATCCTGACGCTGTTGAGCTCGGGCGTGTCGTGGCTGATGGGCGCCAATCGCGGCTGGGCCGTCGCCGCCCTCGACGGTGCCGCGCCGCGCTCCTTCGCGGTGATCTCGGAGCGTTACGGCACCCCGGTGGCGGTGGACCTGACGGCCGGGGTGGTGGCCACGGTGACGATGCTGCTCGCCAGCTGGCTCACCAGTGGCAACGCCGCGAAGTACTTCAGCGTGGTCCTCAGCCTGGCCATCTCGACCTCGGCGATGGCCTACCTCGCGATCTTCCCGGCGCTGACGCGACTGCGGTACTCGCACGCGCACGTGGCGCGCCCCTACCGCGTCCCCGGGGGGCGCGCCGCGGCGTGGGTGGCGAGTGCCCTCACCACGCTGTGGGCCGTGGTGGCCACCGTGGGCCTGCTGTGGCCCGGCGTGGGTTCCTCGCCCGCCGACGCCTCGCTCCCGGCGGGGTGGGCGCGACAGCGCTGGACCTTCGAGATGACCCAGGCGATCCCCCTCGCGCTGACCCTGGCCCTGGGCGCCTTCTGGTACGTCCGGGGCAGAAGGCGCGTCGCGCCCGCCTAGGGCCGCGCGCGCAGTCGGGCGTACCCGGGCTTGATGACGTCGTTGATCAGCGCGAGGCGTTGGTCGAACTGGTAGAAGGAGCTCTTGGCCGCGTTGAGCGTGAGCCACTCCATGTCCTCGAGCGTCCAACCGAAGGCGTCGGCGCACGCGGCGAACTCGCTCGAGAGCGTGATGCCGCTCATGAGGCGGTTGTCGGTGTTGAGGGTGACGCGAAAGCGCAGTTGGCGCAGCAGCTCGATGGGGTGCGCGTCCAGCGTGGGCGCGGCGCCGGTGTGCACGTTCGACGTCGGGCACACCTCGAGGGGGATGCGTCGGTCGCGCACGAAGCTCGCGAGTCGCCCCAGGCGGTACTCGTCGCCGACGCGCTCGATGTCGTCGGCGATGCGCACGCCGTGGCCGAGGCGCTCGGCGTCGCAGAACTGCACGGCCTCCCAGATCGACGGCAGGCCGAAGGCCTCGCCCGCGTGGATCGTCATGTGGAAGTTCTCGCGCTGGATGAGGTGGAAGGCCGACAGGTGCTCGGTGGGTGGGAAGCCGTCCTCGGGGCCGGCGATGTCGAAGCCGCAGACGCCCGCGTCGCGGAAGCTCACCGCCAGGGCGGCCATCTCCTCGCTGCGCTGGGCGTGGCGCATGGCCGAGATGATGGTGCGCACGATGATCGTTCGTCCGCGCGAGCGCGCCTGCGCGGTCCCGTGGGCGAAGCCCGTCAACGCCGCCTGGACCACTTCGTCGAGGCGCAGTCCGCGCTGCTGGTGCTGCTCGGGGGCGAAGCGGATCTCGGCGTAGACCACCCCGTCCATCGCGAGGTCGTAGGCCGTCTCGGAGGCGATGCGCTCGATCTGGTCCTTGGTCTGCATGACCGCGATCGTGTGGGCGAACCCCTGGAGGTAGCGCACCAGGTCGCTGCCGGGGGCGTCGGCGATGAACCACCGGGCGAGCTCGTCCACGTCGGACGTCGGCAGATCGCGATAGCCGATCTCGCGCGCCAGTTCCAGCACCGTCGCGGGACGCACACCGCCGTCCAGGTGGTCGTGCAGGAGGACCTTCGGGGCGGCGGCGATGAGCTCAGGGGTTAATGACGTCGTTGACATGGGTCAAGGATAGTCAACGCCCCGACGCACTCTCAGTGGGTGACGCGCTCCAGGAGTATCGGCGCGACCTCGGTGGCGTGATCACCCAGGGTCACCGCGTTCTCGATGCTCGCGCGACCGCGCTCGAGGTGCTCGGCGTCGTCGGCGAAGAGCTCGAAGAGCGGTTGGTGGGTCACGACGAAGTCGCCCTCGCGCACGAGACACATCACGCCGGCCCCGGCGCTGACCGGGTCCTCCTTGCGCGCGCGCCCCGCTCCGAGTCGCCAGGCCGCGACCCCGACCCCCAGTGCGTCGACCGACTGGACGATGCCGTCGTGCGCGGCGGTCACGACGTGATGGTGCGACCCCCGGGCCAGTTCGGCGTCGGGATCGCCACCTTGGGCGGCGATCATGCGTCGGTAGAGGTCGTAGGCCGACCCGTCGTCGATCCTGGTCGCGGGATCCACGTCGATCCCGACCAGTTCGAGCATGGTGCGCGCCAGCGAGAGGGTGAGTTCGCGCACGTCCTCGGGTCCGTCACCGCGCAGGACGTCGACCGATTCTTGGACCTCGAGGGCGTTGCCCACCGCGCGTCCGAGCGGCTGGTCCATCGCCGTCAGTTGGGCGACGGTCGCGACGCCGTGCGCGTGGCCGAGCTCGACCATGGTGCGCGCGAGCTCGCGGGCCCGCTCGAGGGACTTGATGAAGGCGCCGCGGCCGACCTTGACGTCGAGCACCAGGGCGTGGGTGCCCTCGGCGATCTTCTTGCTCATGATCGACGACGAGATGAGGGGGATCGATTCGACGGTGCCGGTGACGTCGCGCAGGGCGTAGAGCTTGCGGTCCACCGGGGCCAGGCCCTCGCCCGCGGCGCAGATCACCGCGCCGATGCTCTCGAGCTGCTCGATGGCCTCGTCGTTGCTCAGGTGGGCGCGCCAACCCGGAATCGACTCGAGCTTGTCCAAGGTGCCGCCGGTGTGACCGAGGCCGCGCCCCGAGAGCTGGGGCACCGCCGCACCGCACGCGGCGACGAGGGGGGCCAGGATCAGTGAGATCTTGTCGCCGACCCCGCCGGTGGAGTGCTTGTCGACCGTGGGGCGCGACAGGCGCGAGAGGTCCAGGACCTCACCCGAGGCGATCATGACGTCGGTCCAACGGTTGAGCTCGCGGGGATTGAGCCCCCGGAAGAAGATCGCCATGAGCAACGCCGACATCTGCTCGTCCGCCACGTCGCCCGCGACGTAGGAGTCGAGCACCCACTCGATCGCCTCGTCGCTCAGGGCCGCGCCGTCACGCTTGGTGGCGATGATGTCGACGGCGGAATGGGCGCTCACGGCGTGCTCCTCGTGGGTAGGTCCTCGGGTCCGAAGGCGTGCGGCAAGAGGTCGCCCAGCGTGAACACGCCGGCGTCGACCCCGCGATCGATCAGGAGCGACGCGCCAGCGTGCTCGAAGAGCACCTGGCGGCAGCGCCCGCACGGCGCCAGAGGCTCCCCGTCGCCGGCGACCACGGCGAGGGCGCGGAGTCGACCCCCGCCCCGGCGCACCAGGTCGCTCACCAGCGAGCACTCGGCGCACAGGGTCAGGCCGTAACTCGCGTTCTCGACGTTGGAGCCCACGACGAAGGTGCCCGCCTCGGTGAGGGCCGCGGCGCCGACGAGGACGTGCGAGTACGGCGCGTAGGAGCGGGTGGTCGCGTCGCGGGCCAAGGCCCGCAACTCGTTCCAGGGGACGTCACGGGGGTCACTCACCGTAAAACAGTACCTCCCCGCGTAGGGGTCCCGGCTCAGGGCGTCGCACACCGCCAGGCCTCGCGACCCTCGCGCGCGGCGAAGTAGACCACGAGGAGGCTCGCGACCGGGTCGGCCCACCACCAGTGTCGCCACGCGAGCGCCACGCCCACCAGCGTGCTCAAGGCCAGGGTCGCGCACAGCAGTGTCTCGGCGGCGTCGGCGCCCATGAGTCGGGCCAGCGACGCCAGGTCGGACGCGCCGAGGTCGCGTGAGTTGGCCCGCTTGAGAATCGCGAGGGTGGGCATCGCGAGGACCGAGGCCAACGCGACGGCCACGCCAAGAGCGTTCTCGCGCGCGACGTGGTGACCGAGCAGCGCCCATCCGGCGCCCAGGGCCACGTAGAGGGCCAGCGCGAAGAACAGCGCGCCGAGCGCTCGGTGCGCGAGGTGCTCTGCGCGAGGGTTGCGCGACTCGCCCCTCACCTCCACGCGCACCTGGCTCAGGACCACCGCCGCGCTGAGCATCTCGATCAGTGAGTCCGCGCCGAAGGCCACCAGGGCGACCGACGACGCCACGACGCCGCTGAGCAGCGCGCCGAGGGCCTCGAGGCTCGCCAAGAGGATGCTCGCGCGCTCCAGGGCCAGCGCGCGCCGGGGTGAGGAGGTGGCGACGTGCGATCCCATGAGAGAGAGCCTAGGCAGCGCCGCGGGTACACTTCGCCCCTATGAACCCAATGAACCTTCCACCGATACTCGTCGCCGACGAGGTCGCCAGCGCCCTCGCCTCGGGTGGCGCCGTCGTGGCCCTGGAGACCACCATCGTGGTGCACGGATTGCCGGCACCGGTGAACCTCGAGGTGGCCGCCGAGTGCGAGGCCGCGGTGCGCGCGGCCGGCGCGGTGCCCGCCACCATCGGGGTCATGGGTGGGAGGTTGGTCGTGGGCATGACACCCTCCGCCCTCGAGGAGCTCGCCGACCCCCGGCGCCACAGCGCCAAGCTCTCGGCGCGAGACCTCGCCGCGGCGGTGGCGACCGGGGTCGACGGGGCCACGACCGTGGCGGGCACCATCTGCGCGGCGCACCACGCCGGGATCAGCGTGATGGCGACGGGGGGCCTCGGGGGAGTGCATCGCGGCGCGAATGTCACCTTCGACGAGTCCGCGGACCTCACCGCGCTCTCGCGCACGCCGGTGCTCGTCGTCGCCTCCGGGGTCAAGTCGATCCTGGACATCGGGGCGACGCTCGAGCGTCTGGACTCGCTCGGGGTGCCGGTGGCCGGCTACCGCACGTCACGGTTCCCCGGCTTCTACCGGCGCGACTCGGGCTTCGAACTCGACTGGCGCCTCGAGTCCCCCGAAGTGGCCGCCACGGCCTTCGCGGCGCATCGACTCTGGTCGCAGTCCGGGTTCCTCGTGGCGAATCCGATCGACGAGGACCGCCAACTCGACGCGCGCACCCACGACGACGCCCTCGCGGCGGCGCTGGCTCACGCGCAGGGCGTCGGCGCCAGCGGCAAGGACGTGACGCCGGTGATCCTCGCGGAGTTCGCCCGTCAGACGGCCGGCGCCAGCGTGCAGGTCAATCGAGACCTCGTGGTCGCCAACGCCGCGCTCGGCGCGCGCATCGCCGTGGCGCTGGCCTCAGGGGGGTCGTGATCCAGCGGGTCGTGGTCGTCGGCGACGTGGTCCTGGACGTGGTGGTGCGACCCCTCTCTTCGATCGCCCCGACCAGTGACACTCCGGCGAGCGTCCGCGTCGGCCGCGGTGGTTCGGGGGCCAATCTCGCGGTCGCGATCGCCGCCGTGTGGGGTGCGCAGCACCGGGTGAGCTTCGTCGGGGTCGGTGGCGACGACGCGGCCGCGCGCATCGTGCGAGCGGACCTCGAGGGAGCGGGCGTGCGCGCGGCACTGGCGAGCGTCCCCGGTTCCACCGGTGTCGTGGTGTCCCTGGTCGCCGAGGGCGGGGAGCGCGCCATGCTCACCGAGCGCGGGGTGAACAGTCGATTGACCTTCGAAGACGTCGCGGCAGTGCTGGACGAGGGGGTGACCCACCTGCACGTCTCGGGGTACGTGGCCCTCGACGACATGACGCGTCCCCTCGTGGCGCGGCTGTTCGCCGCCGCGAGGGCGCTTCGAGCGACGACCTCGGTCGACGTGTGCTCGGTGGGTCCGCTGCGACGACTCGGCGCGGCGGTATTTGGCGACGCGACGCGCGAGGCGACGATGCTCTTCGCGAACGAGGAGGAGGCGCTCGCGCTCTCGGGTGACGACGACGTGGAGTCCGCGCTCGCGACCCTGTCGCGCGACGGGCGCGAGGTGATCATCACGCGGGGCTCGCACGGCGCGCTCGCGCGCCGCGGCGAGGAGGTGGCCGCGATGGCGGCGCGTCGCGGGCGGGTGGTCGACACCACGGGGGCCGGGGACAGCGCGACCGGGACCTACCTGGCGCATCGGCTCACCGGCGCGGACCTCGCCACGTCGCTGCGCCACGCGATGGACGCGGCCGCGGACGTGGTGGGTGGACTGGGCAGTCGCGGCTAGCTAGTCGCGCTGGTAGGGCACGCCGTCGGCCGCGGGCGGGCGCACCCGGCCGATCAGGCCCGCCACTACGGCGATCGTCACGAGGTAGGGGAACATCGTCAAGAACTCGGTCGATATCGGCACGTTGGAGTTCTGGAGGTTCTGCACGAGGTAGGCCGAGACGCCGAAGAGGATCGACGCGACCACCGCTCCCGACGGCTTCCACTTCCCGAAGATCATGGCGGCCAGGGCGATGTAGCCGTAACCCGAGGTGATGCCGGGCTGGAACTGGCCCTGGGTGGCGATGAAGGCCACGCCGCCCAGGCCGGCCACGGCGCCGCCGAGGACGACGGTCGAGTAGCGCACGCGCGCCACGTTGATCCCCACCGACTCGGCGGCCTTGGGGTGTTCGCCGACCGAGCGCACGCGCAAGCCCCAGCGGGTGCGAAAGAGCCCGAAGCTGGTGAGGGCCACGAGGGCCACCGCCGCGTAGAAGAACATGTTCTCGTCGAAGAGGGTCGGGCCGATCACCGGAATCTTGTAGAGCAGCGGGATGGCCACGTTGGAGGGCTGATTGCCGAGGTTGAGATTGGGGTAGGGCGCCAGGACCTGGATGTTGAGGTAGCTCGAGATCGAGCCCATCAGCGTGACGATCACCACGCCGATGATGATCTGGTCGGCGATGTAGCGCACGGCGAGCAGGGCCAACAACCACCCCACCAGCGCGCCCACGATGATGCCCACCAGCGCCGCCAGCCAGAAACTGTTCGTCGTCGAGTCCACCATCGCACCGGCCACCGCGCCGCCGATGAACTGGCCCTCGATGGCGATGTTGACGACCCCCGAACGCTCACAGAGAACCCCGGACAGCGAGCCGAAGATCAGGACCATGATCACCGCTGAGGAGTTGACGAGGACCGAGGTGATGTTGATCGTCCCGATGGGGGCCGGTCCGGGTTGACGCACGGACCAGAGCAGTAGTGCCAGGAAGAACATGACCCCACCCACGCCGAAGCGCGCGAGGGCACCCGCGGGGCGACGGACCCAGGTCTCGACCCCCAGGGCCAGGGCGACGAGCCCGAGGACCACGTTCCACCACCGCGTCAGGACGGTGAGGTTGCTCAGGTTCCACGGTGCGCCCGAGGAGAGGTTGATGGGGTTGAACACGACCACCGAGTGCGCGCCGCCGGCCGAACCGAATCCGAAGACGAAGATGATGAACAGCCCCAGGGCGATGGTGAGGGCGCCGATGACCCGGCGCCGCCCGACGGGCTCGCGCACCGCCGGCACCGCCGCCTCGGGGGTCGTCACGTCGACGCGTGCGCTCATGAGCTCCATCCCTTGGTCGCCATCTGGAAGGACTGGGCACCCTTGCGGAGCCGGAAGATCTCCTTGATCAGGACCGGGCTCGCTACGAAGAGCACGACGATGGATTGGATGATCGTCGCGAGGTCGAGGGGGATGCCGGTAGCGGCCTGCATCGCGCGCCCGCCCACGCCCAGCGCCGCGAAAAGCAGCGAGCCCCAGACGATGCCCATGGGCTGCAGGCGTCCGAGCAGGGCGATGGTGATGGCGGTGAAGCCGATGCCGGCCGAGCCGACCAGGAAGCCGCTGTCGATGTAGTGGGTCGTGCTCGCGGCCTGGACGACGCCAGCGAGTCCGGCCAGACCCCCCGAGACGACGAAGAGCGCGAGGACGATGAACTTGGGGTTGATCCCCGAGGCCCGCGCCGCGTTGGGGTTGGCCCCGGTGATGCGGAAGTCGAAGCCGAGGGAGGACCGCTTGAGGAACCAGATGGCGAAGACCACCACGGCCGCGGCCACGAAGATGCCGTAGCTGACGCGCAGGCCCGACTTCGCCCCGAAGATCGGGTCGAGGGTGGCCGACGCGTCGAAGTTGCGCGAGATGCCGTTCGCCTGACCGGGTAGCTGCAGCGCGGTGGAGGTGAGGGCGTAGATCAAGATCGCGTTGACGACGTAGTTGAACATCAGCGTGACGATGACCTCGTGGGCACCGGTGTAGGCCTTGAGGACACCCGGCACCAAGCCGCAGACCGCGCCGCCGACGATCCCCGCCAACAGGGTGAGCGGTAGGTGGATGATCATCGGCACGTGGATCATGGATCCGACGGCGGTGCCGCCGATGCCGCCCATGATGGCCTGGCCGTTGGCGCCGATGTTGAAGATGCCCGTCTGGAAGGCGACGCCGACGCCGATGCTGGCGATGACCAGCGGGGTGGCGTAGGTGAACGTCTCGGAGAGCGGCGTCATGGTTTCGCTCCACCCGTGACCGGTGCTGATCGAGTGGAACAACAAGGTGGGGTCGATGATCGAGCCCGTCAACATGGCACGGTAGGCCGCGGCCACGTTGTCGAAGGTGATCTTGAGGGTGCTACCGATCGAGCCGACGTGGTGGAAGCTGTGGCGCCACGCGTCGAGGACCGTCGCCGAGGTGACCATGATGATGAGGGCCCCGATGACGACACCCAGCACGAGGGCGAGCATGGTGAGGGTGATGGGACTCGTCGAGGAGTACCGCTCCCACCAGCGCCGCCGCGGCGACTTTTCGGGCGCGGCGTCGCTGGTGGCGTTGGCGACGACCTCAGACATGATCCACCACCGAGGCGCCCGTCATCAGCAGACCGATGTCCTCGCGGCTGGTCGTGGGCTCGACGACGCCGGTGATCTTGCCGGCGTACATCACGGCGATGCGGTCGCCCAGCGCCACGACCTCATCGAGCTCGGAGGAGATGATGAAGACGCCGAGTCCCTCGTTGCGCTGGTTGACGATCTGACGATGGACGTACTCGATCGAGCCGACGTCGAGACCCCGCGTGGGCTGCGAGGCCATGAAGCACGTCAGGGGACGCGAGAGCTCGCGGGCCACGATCACCTTCTGCTGGTTGCCACCCGACAGGGAGCCGGCCGTCGCATCGATGGACGAGGTGCGGATGTCGAAGCGCTGCACGAGGTCGCGGGCGTTGGCGGCCACCGCGGTGAGGTTGCGCGTGCCGCGCCGCGCGAAGGGCGCGCGTCGTGGGGTGTTGAGCACGAGGTTGTCGGCCACGCTCATCGACAGGACCAGTCCGTCTCGCTGGCGGTCTTCGGGGACGTGCCCGAGTCCCGCGTCGAGGATCTCGCGGGGCGAGAGGTTGGTGATGTCGCGTCCGCGCAGTGAGATGGTCCCCGACTCCACACGTCGCAGCCCGGCGACCGCCTCGGCCAACTCGGTCTGACCGTTGCCCTGCACGCCGGCGAGGGCGACGATCTCGCCGGCACGCACGTCCAGGGAGACCCCGTTCACCACCGCGAGGCCACGGTCGTCGCGCACGACGACGTCGCGCAGCTCCAAGACGACGTCGCCGACCGGGGTGACCTCCTTGTTCACGGTGAGGTTGACCTCGCGGCCGACCATCAGGGAGGCGAGCTCGCCCTCGGACTCGGTGGGTGGCACCGAGTCGACGACGCGACCCTGGCGGATCACGGTGATGACGTCGGCGACCGCGCGCACCTCCTTCAATTTGTGCGTGATGAACAAGATGGACTTGCCGTCGCGAGCGAGCGAGCGCATGATCTCCATCAGGGCGTCGATCTCCTGGGGGGTCAGCACCGCCGTCGGCTCGTCGAGAATGAGGAGTTCGGCGTCGTGACTCAGGGCCTTGAGGATCTCGACGCGTTGCTGGAGGCCGACGGACAGGTTCTCGACGACCGCGTCGGGATCCACCTCGAGGCCGAACTTCTGGGAGAGCTCGTGGATCTGCGCGTTCGCCGTCTTGTGGTCGAGACGGTTGAAGGACCTCGTGGGCTCGAAACCCAGCACGACGTTCTCGGCGGCGGTGAACACCGGCACCAACATGAAGTGCTGGTGGACCATACCGATGCCGTGGCGCACCGCGTCACCGGAATTGGCGAAGTTCACCGCTGTGCCGTCGATGAGGATCTCACCCTCTTCGGCGCGCAGGAGGCCGAAGAGCACGTTCATCAGAGTGGACTTGCCCGCACCGTTCTCGCCGAGGAGGCAATGGATCTGACCGGGTTCCACGACCAAATCGATCTGGTCGTTCGCGGTGAAGGAGCCGAAGCGCTTCGTGATGCCCTTGAGTTCCACACGCATAAGTTCCCATCGTAGCCAGCACGAAGGCCCGGGTCCTTGAGGACCCGGGCCTTCGTGTGGTGGCGTGTCGCCAGGGTTACATCACTTGGGCGTCGCCGGGTACGCCGACGGCTGCACCGAGATCTTGCCCGACTCGATGCCGCGGGTGATCTTGGCCAGCGTGGCCTTGAGCGCGCTGGAGGCCGAGGTCGTGTTCAGCTCGAGCAGCGTGCCGCCGTTGGCCAGGGTGCCGTGGTAGACGCCACCCTTGAACTTGCCGTCCGCGGCCGCCAGGATCGCCGTCTTCACCGAGGGCTCGACGCCCTTGGCGACGGTGGCGTTATACCACTTGCACTCGGTGGGGTCAGTGGCACAGCCGTTGGAGTCCACCCACGTGATCTGGTGACCGGCACCGGCCTGCTTGGCGGCGACGACCGAGCCCAGGCCGACCGAGCCGGCGACCGGGAAGACGAAGTCAGCGCCCTGGGCGAAGAAGTTCTGCGCGAACGTCTTGCCGTCGGTCTGGGAAGTGAAGTTACCCACGAACGAGCCCGTCCCGGGGCAGCTGGCCAGGTTGCAGTTCCCCTTGCCCGGAGTGAAGCCCAGTACCTTGACCTTGGACTTGGTGGTCTGGTCGTAGTAGCGAACACCGGCGACGAAACCGCTCATGTACATCGCGACCGACGGGAAGTTCATCCCGCCGTAGGTGGCGACCACGTGGGTCTTCGAGGTCGCCGCGTCGAGGTAACCCCCGAGGAAGGCCGCCTGATTGGTCTGGTACTGCAGCGCCAGCACGTTCTTGGACGTGGTGGTGGGCTTGTCGTCGACGATGGCGAACTTCTGGTTCGGGGCGGCGTTCGCCGCGGCGGCCGTGGCCGCATCCATGTTGAATCCGACGGTCACGATGATGCCGCAACCCTTGTTCTCGAACGTCGTGATGTTGGGCGCGTAGTCGGTCGACGAGGTCGAGGTCAGGTAGGACAGCGCGATGTTCGGGTTCACCTTGACGGCGTCGAGTCCGCCCTGGTACGCGGACTGGTTGAAGGACTTGTCCTTCACACCACCGGTGTCGATCACGATGCACGCCTTGAACTTGCTCGCCGCTGTCGCGCTCATCGCTCCAACGCCGATCGTCACGGTGCCCAGGACCAGCGAACTGGCTCCCAGCACCACGCCGAGGCGACGAATTCTCTTCATTTGAATCTCCCTTGTTGTAGTTGGCCCACGGGCCACACCACGAGCACCGCGTCTCCGACCCGGCGGTGCGCCCGTTGGTGTCAACTGCCGAGACTACTCGCCCTCACCGAGGTCGCGAGGTGGGTGAATTATTAAGAGTTAGTGTCCGGCACCGGCCGCGTTGGCCGCGACGTCCAGCGGCTCGGCGTGGCTGGAGTGGTGGCCGACCTTGGTCGGCAGGGCCCCGCTGACGATCAGCGCGACCAGGGTGATGGCGGCGGAGATCTCGAACGCCCGGCTGTAACCCGCGACGAACCCGAGTTTCGTGGCGTTGGTGACGTGGTGCCCGAGCGCCGCCAGGTGGTCGTACTGGACGGTCCGGTCGTAGGCGACGGTGCCCAAGATCGCCAAGGCGAGTGAACCGCCGACCTGGCGGGCGGTGTTGAGGATCCCTGACGCCAGGCCCGCGTCGGCGCGGTCCACCTTCGACGTCGCCGCGGTCGCCAGGGGTGCGAACAGCAAACCCATGGCGAAGGAGCACAGGAACGCGGGGGCGAGGATGTCACCCCAGTAGGTGCTCGTCGGGGTGATGAGACTCAGCCAGTAGAAGCCCAGGGTGGCCAGGACGGCGCCCACGAGGAGCAGCGGACGGACGCCGACCTTGACCAGCAGGCGCGAGCTGAGTTGGGCCCCGATGATGATGCCGACCGCCATCGGCAAGAAGGCGAAGCCGGCGCGTACCGCGTCGTAGCCCAGGATGTTCTGGAAGTAGTAGGTCAGGAAGTACCACATCGCGAAGAACGCCCCTCCCGCGAGGAGCATCACGACGTTGGCCACGCTCAACGGGCGCGAGCGGAAGATTCGAAAGGGCACGAGGGGATGCGACGCGACGCGCGCCTCCCAGTAGAGGAAGGCGACGAGCATGATGGCCGCGACCAAGAACCACGTGAGCGTCGACGACGCCGTCCAACTCGAGGTGGTCGTGTTGACCACGCCATAGATGAGTGCGGTCAACCCACCCGTGACCAGGACCGCGCCGGTGACGTCCAACTTGAAGGTGGCTTCCTGGTTGCGACGTTCCTGGAGGAACAGCGCAGCGATGACGGCAGCGGCGATCCCGAAGGGGACGTTGATGAAGAAGACCCAACGCCAGTTGACGTAGCCCGTCAGCAGACCTCCGGCGAGACCGCCCACCGCCCCACCGGCGCCGGCGACGGCACTCCACGCCCCGATCGCCTTGGGAAGTCGGGGGCCGTGGAAGGTGGTCACGATGATGGTGAGCGTGGCGGGCGACAGGATCGCTCCGCCCAGGCCCTGGACCGCCCGCGCGACGATCATCTCGGTGCCGCTGTGGGCGAACCCGGCTCCGATGCTCGCCAGGGTGAAGACGCCGATGCCCAGGAGATAGACCTTGCGCCGCCCGAAGAGGTCCGCGGCGCGCCCGCCGAGGAGGAGGAAGCCGGCGAAGGTCAAGACGTAGGCGTTGATGATCCACTGGGCCTTGTTCTCGCTCAGGTGCAGGTCCAGTCCCATGTGCGGCAGGGCCACGTTGACCACCGAGACGTCGAGCACCACCATGAACTGCGCGACGCAGGCGATGGTGAGTATGAGCCAGTCGGGGGCGTGGCGGTGGGTGGCGGGCGACGACATGGCCATCAGTGTACGGGTGGCGTGTGACGCGTCGATCGGTCGCCGACCTCGTCGTCGTGCGCCAGACTAGAGGGTATGGCTGCCCAGTTCATCTTCACCATGCGCGACCTGCGCCGTTTCTATCCCCCCGATCGCGAGGTGCTCAAGGGCATCAACCTCTCCTTCTACCCGGGCGCGAAGATCGGCGTGATCGGCTCCAACGGTTCGGGCAAGTCCTCGCTCCTTCGGATCATGGCCGGTCTCGACGACGGATTCAGTGGCGAGGCCCGGCTGACCCCCGGGTTCACGGTGGGCTACCTGCCCCAAGAGCCGCAGCTGGACCCGGACAAGGACGTCGTGGGCAACGTCGCCGACGGTGTGGCTGAGCAACGCGACCTCCTGGCGAGATTCAACGAGGTATGCGCGAGCTTTGCCGACCCCGACGCCGACTTCGACGCGCTCCTCGCCGAACAGTCGACACTTCAGACGCGTATCGACGCGTTGGGGGCGTGGGACCTCGAGCGCACCCTCGAGATCGCCATGGATGCGTTGCGGCTCCCGCCGTCGGACGCCGACGTGACCAAACTCTCGGGCGGTGAACGTCGACGGGTGGCGTTGTGCCGCCTCCTCCTGTCGCACCCCGACCTCCTCCTGCTCGACGAGCCGACCAACCACCTCGACGCCGAGTCGGTGGCGTGGTTGGAGCGGACCCTCCAGGATTACAGCGGGACGGTCGTGGCGATCACCCACGACCGGTATTTCCTGGACAACGCGGCGTCGTGGATATTGGAACTCGATCGTGGACACGGCATCCCCTGGGAGGGCAACTACTCGTCGTGGCTCGAGCAGAAGCAGGCTCGACTCGCCGGCGAGGAGAAGGCCGACAAGGCGCGTCAGGCCGCACTGGAGCGCGAGCTCGAGTGGATCCGGATGTCACCGCGCGCGCGCCAGAGTAAGGGCAAGGCTCGCCTCAGCGCGTTCAACGAGTTGGTCGCCGAGTCGGAGGCGGCGGAGCGTCGAGCGGACAAACTCGAGATCGCGATCCCACCGGGACCGCGACTGGGCGACGTCGTCGTCAACGCGTCGCACCTCACCAAGGCCTACGACGATCGGCTGCTGATCGAGGACCTGGACTTCCTGCTCCCCCCCGGCGGGATCGTGGGGGTGATCGGCGCCAACGGAGCGGGCAAGACCACGCTGTTCAAGATGATGGTCGGTTTGGAGCAACCGACGTCGGGGACGATCGAGGTGGGTTCCACCGTCCAGTTCGCCTACGTCGACCAGTCACGCGACAGCCTCGACGCCGCCGCGACGGTGTTCGACGAGATCAGCGGGGGCCAAGAACACATGGTGGTGGGCAGTCGTGAGGTCCACGCCCGTGCCTACGTCGCGAGCTTCGGCTTCAAGGGGTCGGACCAGCAGAAGAAGGTCGGTGAGATCTCCGGCGGCGAACGAAATCGTGTGCAGTTGGCGAAGGTCCTGCGCACCGGGGGCAACGTCCTGCTCCTCGACGAGCCCACCAACGACCTCGACGTCGACACCCTGCGGGCGCTCGAGGACGGCCTCCTCACGTTCCCCGGTTGCGTCGTCGTGATCAGCCACGATCGTTGGTTCCTCGACCGCATCGCCACCCACGTCCTCGCCTTCGAGGGGGACGCCGTGGTGCGGTGGTTCGAGGGGAACTTCTCGGATTACGAGGCCGAGCGCCACAAGCGACTGGGAACCGACGCCGATCAGCCGCACCGTATCCGCTACAAGCCGCTGACGCGCTAACGCTCCAACTGGGGCCCGCGTGGCGTCGTAGTGTTGCTGTGCGTGGCGTCCACCGACTACTCGTCCTACCTCAAGATCAATGACCTTCTCACGTTGCAGGTTCCCCTCACCGAGGGCGCACCGGACGAACTGCTCTTCATCGTCGTGCACCAGTCCTACGAGCTCTGGTTCAAGGTCATCATCGATGAGTTGCGCCGCGCGAGTCGTGCACTGTGGGCGAACGAGCCCTGGAACGCGCGACCCCACCTCGTGCGCGTCGTGTCGATTGAGGACCTACTGATTCAACATCTTCGAGTCCTCGAGACGATGTCACCCGAAGGCTTCCTCGAGTTCCGCGATCCCCTCGATCCGGCCTCGGGTTTCCAATCGGCCCAGTTCCGCGTGATCGAATTCCTCAGTGGTGGTGGTCGACCCGAGACCCTCACCTTCGCCTTCTTCGATGATGACACCCGGGCCAGATTGGTCGAGGCCAGTCAATCCCCGTCGCTCTGGGGCGGATTCGAGTTCGCCCTGGGCCGGGCGCTCGGGGAGGGGGGCGACCTCGACCCCCTCAGAATGGCGTGCGAACTCTACCGCGAGCACCACTCGGCGACCACGTCGTCTCTGCACGCCGTCGCGGAACTCATGATGGATCACGACGAGCGCCTCGCGATGTGGCGCCACCAGCACATGATGATGGCGGGTCGCCAGATCGGTCGACGTCCGGGGACCGGAGGTTCCGAGGGGATGGCCTACCTCGACACCACGATCGCGCAGCGTCTCTACCCCGTGTTATGGCAAGTGAGGAGTGTCCTATGAGAACCCGAGACGAGTGCCTGGACCTGGACGCCCGCGATCCCTTGGCGCTCCTTCGTCGTGAGTTCGTCCTGCCCGGCGGGCAGATCTACCTCGACGGCAACTCACTGGGTCCCGTGAGCGTCGGCGCGCAGCGCCGCATCCGCGAGGTCGTCGATCAGGAATGGGGTGACGGCCTGGTGCGCTCCTGGAACGCGGCGGGCTGGGCGGACGCGCCCTTCGCACTCGGGGACCGACTGGCTCCGCTCATCGGTGCGCACGACGGTGAAGTCCTCGTCGCGGACACGTTGACCTTCCTGCTCGCGAAGATCATCGGTGGCGCCTTGGAGCTGCGCGAGAACCGCCACGTCGTCATCACCGACGCCGTGAACTTCCACTCCGACCTGTACATCGTGGCCGGCATGGCGAAGTTGGCGGGCCGCGACATCGTGGTGAAGACCATCGATCGCGATACGCTCCACGAGCACCTCGATGAGGACGTCGCCCTGGTCATGCTCACCCAGGTCGACTTCCGCACGGGTGAGATGCTCGACATGGCGAAGATCACCGCCGCCGTCCACGCCGCGGGGGCGTTGATGTTATGGGACTTCGCCCACTCGACGGGAGCCGTGCCCCTCGACGTCACCGCGGCCGACGTCGACTTCGCCGCGGGCTGCGGCTACAAGTACCTCAATGGGGGACCGGGCGCGCCGGCCTTCGCCTACGTGGCATCTCGTTGGCAGGGGGTCCTGCGCAACCCCTTGCCGGGGTGGCTCGGCCACGCCCGCCCCTTCGCGTTCGAGTCGACGTACGAGTCCGCACCGGGGATGCGCGCGTACTTGACGTCGTCGCCGTCGGTGATCGCGCTCGCCGCCCTCGACGGAGCCCTCGAGGTGTTCGAGCGCACCACGATGACCGAGATCCGAGAGAAGAGTCTGGCGCTGACCGATCTCTTCATCGAACTGGTCCACGATGAGCTCGGGGACGCCTTCGAGGTGGTGACGCCGCGAGAGCACGGTCGTCGAGGGAGCCAGGTCGCCCTGCGCCACGAGCACGGGTATGGCATCATCCAGGCCCTGATCGAGCGCGGCGTGATCGGCGACTTCCGCGCGCCGGACATCTGTCGCTTCGGATTCGCGCCGCTGTACCTGCGCTACGTCGACGTCTACGACGCCGTGCAGGTCCTGGCGGAGGTGGTGCGGTCGTCGGCGCACCTCGACGAGCGGTTCGCGGTGCGCCTCGCCGTGACCTGAGTCATTGCGAGAAGACGACGGTGCGTTGACCCACCAGCGCCACACGGTCCTCGGCGAGGAGGTGCGCCGCGCGCGCCAGCACGCTGCGCTCGACATCGCGACCGAGGGCGACGAGGTCCTCGGGTCGTCGCGCGTGCGTGACGCGAACGACGTCCTGGTCGATGATGGGTCCCTCATCGAGCTCGGCGGTGACGAAGTGGGCCGTGGCGCCGATCAGCTTCACCCCGCGTTCGTAGGCTTGATGGTAGGGGCGCGCTCCCTTGAAGCCCGGGAGGAACGAGTGGTGGATGTTGAGCGCGCGCCCGGCCAGGTCGGCGCAGAGCTCCCTGGACAGCACCTGCATGTAGCGCGCCAGGATGACGAAGTCCGCCCGCCACGTCGCGAGCAACTCGCGCAGTTCGTCTTCGGCGGCGGCCTTGGTCTCTGGGGTGATCGGCACGTGGAAGAAGGGAACGTCGTGGCGTTGGGCCAGTGCCGCGCAGTCGCGGTGGTTGCTCACCACGGCCACGATCTCGAGGGGCAGGTCGCCGGAGTCGCGTCGGTAGAGCAACTCGGCCAAGCAATGATCGTACTGCGAGACCATCACCAGGGCGCGTCGACGAGTGTCCTCGCGACGGATCGTGAGGATGGGGTCGAAGGGGGAGAGGGCGGCCTCCAGCTGGTCGCGAACGGCGCTGAGGTCCTGACTTTCGGACTCGAATCGCGTGCGCATGCAAAATCGTGCCGTGACGGGGTCGGTGAACTGGTCGTTCTCCAGGATGTTGCCGTCGACCGCGACGATCGCCGTCGACGTCGCCAGGACGATGCCCGGACGGTCAATGCATTGCAGTGTTACGACGTAGACGGTCACGGAGCTCCTCGTGACCAGCGTAGAGGGAACGAGGGCCCTCGTGTAGCGTCGAAGTGGGCGCCTACCCCGACACCGTCGGGTCGCGACCGCGATGCGAGGGCCGAAGATGGGTCGCGGCGTCGCTCGCTAGTGTGAAGTGACGCAACGGTGTTGCGCGACTTACCCGAAAGGAGACGTCGATGGAGACCATCAACGTCATCGTGGAGATCCCCGCAGGGAGCCCGAACAAGTACGAGTACGACCACGAGACGCACATGATCAAGTTGGATCGTCACCTCATCGTCTCCATGGGATATCCCGCCGAGTACGGTTTCATCCCCGACACCTTGGGGGGCGACGGCGACCCCCTCGACGCACTGGTGCTGACGGCGTACCCGACGTTCCCGGGCTGCGTCATCGAGGCGCGGATCCTGGGCATGTGCATCATGACCGACGAGAACGGTGAGGACGCGAAGCTGATCACCGTGCCCGATTACGACCCCGCCTGGAAGGACGCCCGGGACATCACCGATGTGCCCAAGCTCACCCTGGACCGCATCAGTCACTTCTTCACCGTGTACAAGGACCTCGACGAGGGCAAGTGGGTCAAGGTGGAGCACTTCGTCGGTCGCGACGAGGCCCTCCAGGAGCTCACGGCGTCGCGGGTTCGATACGAGGGGTGAAATCGTCGTCCGGATCGGTGCCGGCGCAGGCTCGTCAGGTCCTCGTGGCCACTCAGGTGGTGTTCTTCGTCTGCGTGGCGATGTGCGTGGCGGTCGCCCATCCTGGTCAGGTCGAGAGTTACGGGATCTCCTATTTCGGGGTCCACGCGCCGACCCTGCCGATCATCACGATTGGCTACGGCGTGGCGTCCGTCGGATTGTGGCGCTGCGCACGGTACCTGGCGCCGCTCGAAGCGACGCCGACGATCTCCGGGGGACTGCGCGTCGTCGCGTTGGCCCTGCCGATGCTCCTGTTGACCCCCTTCAATCACGGCGCCTTCTTCAACTGGGCGCACATGGCGATCGGGATCGTCATCGGCGTGACGCAGATGGGTGCGGCGACCTACCTGTACCTGCGTCGTCGTGGCGCGCTCACCACCGTGGTGTTCCTCGTCCAATTGGTGGGGGGACTGGTGGCGGCCGCGTCGCTTCCCGACTGGGGGTTCAATCACATGCTCGACGGTGAACTGGTCTTCGAGGTGGGTTTCGCGTGGTGCCTGATCCTGTGGACCTACGCGATCTCGTCACCCGAGGGGTGGGGGGCGTCGGTGCCCCGCGCCCGGCGGGTTCGTCACGCTCAGCCCCTCGACGGCGTCGACCGCGAGTGACCCGGCCGCGGGCGCGTCAATGGGGCGAGGCGCCCGCGGTGTCACCGCGCGGTCCTAGGGTGCGGCGATGACCCTGTCGTCGCGAGATCGCCCACGTCGCCTGCTCGCCGCAGCGCGTTCGCCGCAGTGGAGTCTCGGCCTCGATCGGACGGGGACGGTCATGGCGACCCGTGATTCGGGTCGAGTGGGATTCCCCTGGGTCGTCACGGCCCGCGCGCGAGGTCGCGTCATGCGGGTGTCCTTCTACTCACCGGGAGACGACACTGGCGTCGATGGTGAGCTCATCGGGGAACTGGCGGGGAATCCGCGTGAGATGGGTCGACAGTTGCGCGCCATCCTCGAGGGCCTTGACTGGGTTTGCGGGCCGACCGCTCCAGGGGGACAAATTAGAATGGAGTGATGACGCCCACCGACTCGCGCCGCGTCTTGGGCCTGTCACCCGAGATCGTCCCCCCTTTTCTCCGTCCCTGGTTGCGTCGATTTCGCGTCGACTTCAATCCGAAGACCCCGCCACCGATGATGGCCGTCGTGGTGGCCACGCTGGTCGCGCTCGTGGGCTCCCTCGCCGTCGACGCGGTCCTGGTCAAGATCGGCGTCGCGGTCTACCCCAAGACCAGGGGCTACTCCCACTTTCGATTCTCCGACTATTCGAAATTGACGATCATCGGCGTGCTCATCGCCTGCGCCGGGTGGCCCCTCGTCGCGCGGGTCTCGTCACAACCGAAGTGGTTGTTCCTACGCGCGGCGGTCGCCGTCACCCTCGTCCTCTTCCTGCCCGACCTGGCCATCTGGTATCTCGGCCAGTCGGCGCAGGCGGTGTTCGTGCTGATATGGATGCACGTGGCGATCGCCGTGGTCACGTACCTGTCGTTGATCCTGCTCGCCCCGGTGCACGGGCGTCACGTCCGCCGCTAATCGGGTTCAGTCGCGCACGAGGGGGAAGCCCGGGGTGGCGTGAAGGTTCCCCGCGGCGTCGATGGTCAAGGCTTCGTACTCGTCCATGACGTCGATGAGCACCATCACGTCGTGACCGCCCACGCTCAGGGCCGTGGCCAGCGCGTCGCAGACGCCGAGGTCCGGGCCGGTCACGCTGGCCGAGGCCACCGCGCTCGCGAAGTCCCGGGTGAAGGGGTTGAAGAGATGGGCGCCTCGCTGCGCCTCACCGGAGGTCGCGAGGCAGTGACGCAACTCGATCACTGCCGCGAGTCGTTGGGGATCGTCGGGTCGTACGATCCCTGTGCGGAAGACGGAGTCGTTCGTCGGACCGCCGAATGACGCGATGTCGCCCGCGGCGTTCACGATGGCGCCACTCAGTGGCAGGGCGCGGAAGAGGTCCAGCGCGCGCTGCGCGGCCCACCCCTTGACGTAGCCGGTCGGATCGACGCCCCCAGGGATCGCCCAGGGGTCGAACCAGCCGGCACTCAGGGATTTCGCGCGCTGACAGAGGTCGAGGACGTCGGCGACCTGGGGTGGCGTCTCGCCGAGGGAGATCTCGCCGCGGCGCAGTCGGCTCAGCGGACTCGCCTCCTTGTAGGTGCTGAAGATGCGATCGACCTCGTGCAGGAGTTCGCGAGCAGCTTCCACGGCGACGCTAGCGCCCGCGGCGTCGACGCAGTTGAAGAGGTCGACCGTGACGACCGTGCCCATTACCTCGATGAAGTGACGCGTGGTCGACTCCACGACCGACACTAGATGCCGAGCTTCTTCAGCGCGTACTGGAGTGACATCTGGAAGCCGGCGCTGGTGTAGCTCGCACCCGAGACGCTCTGGATGTTGGAGCTCTGCGCCGAGATCGCCTCGGGTTCCAACTTCGGGATCGCGTAGTGGTCGATCTGCACCGAAAGGGGGTTACCCCCATCGGCGATGGACGCGATGGTCACCGCCGTGACCTTCTTACCATTGGCCGTCACCTTGACCGCCAACTGGCCGTAGTAATAGTTGACCACCGGACCGGTGACCGTGCGAATGCCCGTGGCCGCCGCGGTCGTGGTGGTCGACGGTGGGGTCGTGGTGGTCGACGGTGGGGTCGTGGTGGTGGACGACTGACCAGAGCCGTGGGACGACTGACTCACCGTGGTCGTGGTGGTCGACGCCGGCGCCGTCGTGGTGGGAGTCGTGGTCGACGGTGAGCTCGACGACGGCGACGAGCTGACGGCGGCGCTGAGGTTGACCTTGACGGGGGAGGTGTGAAAGCTCAGCACCGAGGCGAGTCCGACGACGGTGCCAACGGCGACAATGGGCGAGCGCTTCATGACGGTGAGACTCTCGAGATTGACATGTGCTTACTCATTTCCTAGAAGGTGAAGGCTTCGCGATGGACGTGTTCGTGGGGGACCCCGAGGCGACGAGCGGCGTTGACGACGAGGTCGGTGAAGCCCGCCGGCCCGCAGACGAAGATGTCGTTGGTCCGAATGTTGGGGACGAGTGAGGAGATCGTCGCGTCGTCGAACGTGACTGCGTCGCGCTCTCCGATGACCTCGTGGTAGTGGCCCTCGCGCGCGGCCACCAACGACTTCATCTCGTCGGCGTGAACGATGTCCTCGCTGCGGGTGGCCCGGATGATCACGTTGACGTTGGCGTTGGCCGGGAGGTCCTCGAGCATGGCCCGGATCGGGGTGATGCCCACTCCCGCGGCGATGAGCGTCACGTCACTCAGCTTGGTGGCGTGGTGCGTGAACACGCCATAGGGTCCCTCGACGAAGACTCGGGTTCCCGGCTTGAGTCGGGCGACGGCACTGGACTGGTCGCCGAGCCCCTTGACGGTAATGCGCAGGAAGGGCGGGCGCGGCATCGCCGAGAGGGAATACGGGTGGCTGTGCCACCACAGTCCCTTGGCCATGAAGCGCCACTGGAAGAACTGCCCACCCGACACCGCCATCTTCTTGATGTTCTTGCCCGTGACCGTGAGCGAGTAGACGTTCGGCGCTTCCTGGGTGACGTTGGCGATGCGCAACTGGTACTGCCTGTTGCGCACCAGGGGGACACCCACGCGCAGCAAAAGGATCATGACGCCAGTGCCGACCCACAGCGTCGTCCAGACGCGGATGGTGTTCTCGTGGCCGAGGAACATCACCCCGGTGCGAATCTGGTGCATGAAGGCCAGGGCGAGCCCCAGGTAGGTGTAGAGGTGCACGACCCACCACGTCTCGTACTTCATCTTGGAGCGGGCGATGCGGATCGAGGTGAAGGCGGCCATCAAGAGCAGGACGAAGCCGACCGAAGCACTGAGCATGTCGGGGTAATTGACCCAGAAGCTCCAGAGCATGTGCACCACGTTGGTCTTCAGCATCTGGGAGTAGCCCAGGACGACGCTCAGCACGTGCAGCGAGATCAGCGAGACGGCGTAGGGGGCGATCTTTCGATGCCAGCGCACGAGCGTGTCCTGACCGACGGTTCGCTCCAGCCAGGGGAGGCGCGCGGTGAGGATCACCATCACCAAGAGCAGGTACGAGCCGGCGAACGCGCAGATGCGCGCGATCGCGAGGGGCCAACCGCCGGCGCTCGCCAGCGCCGCGTGTCCTTCGACGGACAATCCCAAGGCGACGACGAGGCCAAAGCCCACACCGGCGATGAGTTCGAGGACGTGGGTCAGATGCGGCTGAGGGGCACGACCCGGCAAGTGACCACGGGTCGTGGAGATCTGGTGCCACGAAGGCGTCAATGCCGCCTTCCTCTTCGATCGCGGCCGACCGGCCCCGGGCTGTCCCTTCGTCACTGTGTCCACGCCTTAGAAGGTAACGAGGCTAGATAAGTTTTTGTCAAATTTATAGTTCGAAGTTCGACAATTCTGGCGGAATCGCGGTCATCTCATCTGTTGGCGATCGGTTCGTCACCCGGCTCGAATCGTCCGGCGAAGGCCCCGAGGTGATTGCCGATCTCGGTGACGTGCCGGTGCAACTCGTCCAGGAGATCGGTGTTGCGCTTGACCTCGTTGGTCAGGGTCGTGTTCTCCGCCAGCAGGACCTTGATGTCGTCGGTGTTCGTCGCGGTGTGCACCGCCACCTCGGACGCGATGGCGTCGGAGCGCTTGGCCGCGATCAGGAGGGCCGCCGCCTGGACCCCGGCCATCATCGATAGGAACAGATTGAGCAGGATGTACGGATAGGGGTCGAAGGCCCGGTGGTGCAGTACGTGCTGGAGCAGCCAGGTGTTCACGAGGGCCCACGACACCATGACCGCGAAGAAGCCGAACACGAAGGGCCACGAGCCCATCGCGTTGCGCATCCGGTCCGCGGCTCGCTCGCCGAGACTCAACTCGTCGGCCTTGCGCACGCCAGGGTGTCGCTCCCAGTTGGTCCGCCACGAATGGGTCTTGGTCACAGCCCATCGTGACACATAAACCTCGAGACGCACGACCTCCTAGAAGTCGGGTTCGAAGTCCAGGCGCCAGGGCAGTCCGGTGCGACCCCCGACGGGCTTGACCGTGAGTACTTGGTGAATCTCGAGATGGTGACGCTCGAAGTTGACCGCGGAGCCGGCCATGTAGAGGCGCCAGACGCGCGCGCGTTCGACTCCCACCTCGTCGGCGGCCTCGTCGAATCGCTTGACCAGATTGTCGACCCAGAACCGCAGGGTGCGCGCGTAGTGCTCACGAAGTCCTTCGACGTGGCGTACCTCGAGCCCGTGGGCCTCGAAGAGGGCCACCATGGTCCCGAGGTCGTGCAGCTCGCCGTCGGGGAACACGTAGCGTTCGATGAAGTCGCTGCGCACGCGAGAGGGTCCCCGGAGCCCCCACGCGATCTGGGTCTGGCGCCAGGCCTCGCCGCGGCGGGTGGGCTGGGGATCGTCCTTCATCGAGACGGGCCGCCCGATGGCGTGGTTGAGGAAGCGCCCTCCGGGCCGCAGGAGTGCGAACATCTGGCTCGCGTAGGGCGCCAGGGCTCGCCGACCGACGTGTTCGCTCATGCCGATGGAGGAGATGGCGTCGTAGGGGCCGTCGCGCACGTCGCGATAGTCCTGCAGCCGGAACTCGCATCGGTCCCCCACGCCCAACTCCCTGGCGCGCGCGGTGGCGTAGGTCTGCTGCTGCACCGAGAGGGTGATGCCGACCACGGACACGCCGTAGTGCTGCGCCGCGTGGATGGCCATGGCGCCCCAGCCGCAGCCCACGTCGAGGAGTCGTTGTCCCGGTTGCAGGTCGAGCTTGCGACAGATCAGGTCGACCTTGCGTCGCTGCGCCACCTCCAGGCTGTCGTCCTCACCGGCGAACACGGCACACGAGTAGGTCATGGAGGGTCCCAGCACCATCTCGTAGAACCGGTTCGAGACGTCGTAGTGATGCGAGATGGCCGCCCGGTCACGGTTGCGCGAGTGCAGTGCCCCCCGCTGTCGCGCCTCGATGGCGGGCGGCGCGAGGGGGCGAAGGGCGTCAGAGCCGATCAGCCGTAGCAGGGGTCCGATGGTGGAGGGTGCGAAGAGGTGAGAGAGGGGCGGGACCGTGAGCGCGAAGAGGGCGTCGAGGTCGCCCTCGAGCTCGAGGTCGCCGGCGACGAACGCCCGGGCGAGGCCGAGTTCGCCCGGTCGGCGAAGGACGCGGATCAGCGCGTGCGGCGAGAGCACCTTGAGGGTGATCTCGTTGGCCGGTGAGATCGTCGTCGGTTCCACGACGCTGCCGTCGAAGGCCTCGACTCGAAACGGGAGCTGGTCGTCGAAGAGACGACTGATGACTGACGAAATGGACATGCTGGGCCTCGGAATCGACTCTAACGTCCATCGTAGAGAAGTGCACCAGGCGTCTCAAGTCCTGATGACGACCCGGTTCGCCACCGGCGGCGGCGGCCGCGGTCGTGGCGTCATGAGGTGGTCAGAAGTGCTGCGGCGCGGGGGCCACGGTGCGTGACGCGCCCGGCAGTGACGCCGCCGGACCGCGGGAGGCGATGAGCGACGCCCCTCGACTGGTCCCTCCCACGACTGGTGCTCGTCGACGAACCCTACCTACGATGAGTGGGTGACGTCGACCTCGGATTCATCGCTCTCGCGCCAGGGACGCGACGATTCTGACCCGTTACGCCGCCGTCTCGAACGTGGTCTGATGTTGATGCCGGCCGCGGCCAACGTCGTGATGCAATTGTCGCGCCCGGGGGTCGGTCGCGGGGTGGCCGAAAGCCGGGTGGCCAGCGGCTCGCTGATGAGACGACCGTTGAAGCGCCTGCGTACGACGTTGGCATACATATGGGTGGCTCTCTACGGCAGCGAGGACGAGCGGCGCGAGATGCGACGCGGCGTCGACGCGCAACACCGCCACGTGCGCTCACGACCCGACGACGAGGTGGCCTACGACGCCTACGACGCCGAGTTGCAGTTGTGGGTGGCCACGTGCATGTTCGTCGGTTCCCTCCAGGGCTACGAGACGCTCTATGGTCGGGCTAACGAGGAGGTCGACGACACCCTGCTCGCACAGTGCTCGCGCTTCGCGACGACCCTGCAGGTGCCCGCGGGTCAGTGGCCGCGCGACCGGGCCGCGTTCGACCACTATTGGTCCGACGCGATGGAGCAGGTCGCCGTCGACGAGGTGACGCGCGCGTACCTAGGCGACTTCCTCGACCTCGTCTTTCTGCCGCGTCCGCTGGCCTGGACCCTTCGTCCGCTCCATCGACTGTTGACCATCGGCTACCTGGCCCCGTCGTTCCGCGAGGTCCTGGGCTGGTCGTGGAGTCCTCGTGACGAACGTCGCTTTGGACGGGTGTGCGCGGCGGCGAAATGGGTGAATCGGGTCGCGCCCGGTCCGATCGGCGCGTTCCCTTGGAACCTCGTGCGCTTCGACACCCGTCGTCGCATCGCCCGTCGACGACCACTCGTCTGAGCGTCGACGAGGCGAAGCCGCCTAGGCGAAGTCGCGGGTGCGTTGGACGCACCAGTCCCAGAGTTCCATCTGGTCGCGCCGCGAGTCCCGGGGGCGAGTCCAGGGAACGCGGTGTTCTCGACGTTGGTGTCGGTCCAACCAGAGGTCGCCCGACGACATGACGGCCTCGCGCGCGCCGGCGAGCCAGACGAGGGTGTCGGCCCCCTGGGTCGGGGTGCGCAGCAGTGGTCGCACCAGGGCGTGGAATCGAGGTAGCGACGCCGCGAGTCCCGGCGTGTCGGTCCAGCCGGGGTGCATTGTCTGAAAGACGACGTCGGCCGCCGCGAGGCGGCGGGCCCACTCGTGGTTCACGACGAGCTGCGCGCGCTTCACCCGGGCGTAGGCCGTCACGCCGTCGTAGTCCGCGGCGCTCATCTCCAGTGACGCCAGGTCGAATCGTTGCGTGTACATCCCCCCGGAGGAGACGGTCAGGACCCGACCGGGCGAGGTGAGGCTCAGCGCGGGGATCAGCATGTGGGTGAGGAGGAAGGGGCCGAGCAACTGCACCGCGATGGTCGTCTCGAATCCCTGGGGACTCAGCGTGCGTGACGCGGTGATCGCACCGGCGTTGTGGATCAGCACGTCCACCGCACCAGCCTCGCGGACGCTCGCGGCGACGCGACGCACGTCGGCGAGGTCGCCCATGTCGCCGATGAGATAGTCGATTCGATGGTTGCGGCTGCGTTCGACGAGGGTCGCGAGAGTGGTCCGCGCCTTGGCGTCGTCACGGGCGACGAAGGTCAGTGCCGCACCGAGCGAGGCCAGTCGCGTCGCCGCCGCCAAGCCGATACCGGAGGTCGCGCCAGTGATGACCACGCGACGCCCGGCGAGCGAGGGCGGGTCGATCCAACCCTCGACGCGTGATCGTGTTGCGTAGCCCACACGTGAGAAACTCGCCACGACCGTGGCCTCGAGCGACGCGTCGACGACCCACGCCAGTGGGTTCGTCATCGGTTGAGCTCCCTCGCCAGACCCGCGCGAGCCCGGTCGCCGATGCCCTTGAACATCAGCGCGACGACCGGCGCGACGAGACGCAGCCATCCGCGCGTGCGCAGCGAGGCGTCGTAGGTGACGTCGGTCCCCGAGTCGGTCGGGGTGAAGGTCACCTCGTCGACGGAGATGATCAGGGGCGTCTGGGCGCGCAACGTCACCCGGTGCGGGGGGTCGAACACCGTGACCTCGTAGGTGAGGGGCATCGCTCTGCCGTTGAAGGTCGCGAGGAGCTCGAACTTGGTCCCGAGGCCCACCTCGTTGGTGTTGATCTTGTGCGCGCCGGTGACCCCCGGGTCCCAGTGAGCGCTGTTGGAGAAGTCGGCCATGTAGCGAAACGCCCGCTCGGGCGCCCACGTTGAAGCCACGGTGGTGCGGTATCGGGCCATGGTTCTCCTGTCGAACTAGGCCCAGAGTACCGCTAAAGTCGCCGCGGCGACCCGGCGGGGCCGCCATATCCGAGGAAGTGACGAGGGAGTGAAGCAGTGCGTATCGCCATCGTGGGCAGCGGGGTCTCGGGCCTCGTGTGTGCCCACCTCCTCAATCAGCGCCACGACGTCACGCTCTACGAGAGTGAGGCTCGTGCGGGCGGCCACGCCCACACGGTGGACGTGGCGATCGACGGTGTCGCACACGCGATCGACACCGGTTTCATCGTCTACAACGAGCGGAACTACCCCATCTTGACGGGACTCTTCGCCGAGCTCGGCGTGGCGACGCGACCGAGCGACATGAGTTTCGCGGTGGCCGACGACGTGGCGGACGTCGAATGGTGTGGCTCCTCGATGGGCACAGTCTTCTCGCAGTGGCGCAACCTCGCGCGGCCCCGCTTCCTCGGCATGCTCAGGGACATCTGGCGTTTCAATCGGCGCGCGCGCCGCCTGCTCGAGGAGCCCGAGAACGTGGGCTACACGCTCGAGGAGTTCCTGGACGCCGGCGGGTACGGGGCGGCCTTCGCCGAGTGGTACCTCGTGCCCATGGGTGCCGCCATCTGGTCGGCGGACCCTGCGGAGTTCCTCAAATTCCCCGCCGCGGCGTTCATACGATTCTTCGACAACCACGGTCTGCTGGACCTCCGTGATCGACCTCAGTGGCGCACCGTCAAGGGAGGGTCGCGCCATTACGTCGACGCCATCGCCACGTCGCTGGGGGCGGGATTACGACTCTCGACCCCCGTGAGGGCGGTGTCGCGCCTAGACGGTGGCGTCGCCGTCACCACCGACGACGGCCGTGAACTCTTCGACCACGTCATCATGGCGACCCACGCGGACCAGGCGCTCGCGCTCATCGAATCACCCTTCGCCGCTGAGAGAGAGGTTCTCTCGGCGATCCGCTTCTGCACCAATGAGGCGACGCTGCACACCGACGGCCGGCTGATGCCACGGCGCCCGCGGGCGCACGCCAGCTGGAATTGGCGCAGCCAACGCGGCGCGCGCGCCGCGACCCTCACCTACGACCTGACCCGTCTTGAAGGACTTGACACTCCGCGTCCGGTGTACCTGACACTCAACCAGACCGGTGCGATGGATGGCGCCCAGGTACTCGCGCAGATGACCTATCGACACCCGGTGTTCGATTCGGCCGCCCTAACGGCGCAACGTCGTCACGGCGAGATCAGCGGACGCGACCGCATCTCCTACGTGGGGGCCTACTGGGGATACGGTTTCCACGAGGACGGCGCGCGTAGCGCGGTGGCGGTGTGTCGTTCCCTCGAGTCGAGCGTTCCCGAGGAGGTGTCGTGAGGAGTGCGCTGTACCAAGGGACGCTGACCCATCGGCGCTACGCCACCGAGGCGACCGGCCACGTGGCGCACGACTTCCGCTACCGCACGGTGATGCCGCTGCTGTTCCTCGACGAGTTGGATGACGTGGTCGCGCGACATCCCGGCTGGTCGCGGTCACGGCCCAACGTCGCGTGGTGGCGACGCCGCGATTACCTCGGCGACCCGCGCGTCTCGCTCGAGCATGCCGTGCGCGACGCCGTCGAAGAGCGCTCGGGGCGGCGACCCACGGGACCCATCGCGCTGCTGGGTCACGTCCGCACGTGGGGGTGGCTCTTCAACCCCCTCTGCGTCTACTACTGCTTCGACGAATCGGGCGATCGGGTCGACCAGCTACTGCTCGAGGTGCGCAGTACGCCCTGGCACGAGCGCCACCTGTACGTGATCGACGGCTCGTCCGGTGCTCAACGATTCGCCAAGGAGATGCACGTCTCCCCCTTCCTCGCGATGGACCACGAGTACGTGGTGAACTGGTCTGCGCCCGGCGAGCACCTCTCGTTCCATCTGGGCAACCGCCGCGGCGAGGAGAGGGTCTTCGACGCCTCACTGTCGCTGCGACGCCACGAGATCACCTCCGCCGCGCTGGGCGGGTTCCTGTGGCGGCGACCGTGGACAACCTTCGCGGTGAGCGCGGGCATCTACCGCCAGGCCGCGGCCCTGTGGCGCAAAGGGGCGCCGTTCCATTCTCACCCTCGACACCGCGAGGACTCCGCTGTCCCCGCGCGAGACGGCGCGCATCCGCGTGGTTGACTCGATCGTCACCACGGGTGCGGTGGGTGAGCGTCGTGCGCGACGCGCGCGACGATGGTCACGGCCCGTCGTGCGCGCGTTGCTCGCGCGGGCCCGCCACGGCACGTTGGTCGTGCACGACGCGCAAGGGTCGCGTCGATACGGTCGTGGGGCTCCCGAGGTGGAGGTCCGGATCCACGACGAGAGGACCTACGACGCGCTACTTCGCGGTGGCGCGAAGGGGTTCGGCGCGAGCTACACCGACGGGTGGTGGGACTGCGATGACGTAACCACCCTCGTGCGCTACGCCATTCGAAACCTCGAACCCTTGATGCGCCGCCTCGACGTCCTCGCGCGCCGCGCCGCGCCACTCAATCGCCTGCGTCGCCGCGCCGGTGGTGCCGACCAGGAACGCGACCGCGCCAACATTCGCGCTCACTACGACCTCGGTAACGACTTCTACGCGCTGATGCTCGACGAGACCATGATGTACTCCTGCGCGTACTTCGAGAGCGCGGAGACGTCACTGTACGACGCGTCGGTCGCGAAGTTGGAGAGGTTGTGTCGCAAGATCGGTCTCTCCTCGCGCGATAAGGTCGTCGAGATCGGTAGCGGCTGGGGCGGCTTCGCCCTGCACGCCGCTTCACGCTACGGGTGCCGAGTGACCACCGTGACCATCTCGGACGCGCAGTACGAGTACGTGAGCGCGCGAGTCGCCGCCGCCGGGCTGGGAAGTCTCATCGACGTTCGCAACATGGACTACCGCGACCTCACGGGCACCTACGACAAATTGGTGTCGATCGAGATGATCGAGGCGATCGGCTGGCGACAACTCGACACGTACTTCGCCACCTGCGCGCGGCTGCTCACACCCGAGGGCGTCATGGCGCTGCAGGCCATCACCATCGACGACCTCAGTTACGAACGAGCGAAGGACCGCGAGGACTTCATCAAGCACATGATCTTCCCCGGGGGATTCCTGCCGTCTCTCGAGGCGATCGTTCGCTCGAGCACGTCGGCGAGCGACCTGCGCGTGGTGGACATGGAGGACATCGGCCGTCACTACGCCGAGACCCTCCAACGATGGCGGTCGAATCTGGCCGCGCACGCCGAGCAGGTGAAGGCCCTCAACCTCGGCGAGGAATTTTCCCGGATGTGGCACATGTACCTCTGTTACTGCGAAGCAGCGTTCCTCGAGCGTCACATCAGCGACGTGCAACTCGTCCTCGCGCGCGCTCACTGGTCCGCGACTCTGGGTCCCGCCGTCGCGCGCTGATGCGCAGCATCGCGTCGGCGCCACCACCAAGAAACGAATCCGACGCCGGCGAGGGTCGCGACGCCTAGTGCGTCGAGGAGTGGATACTGGCCGTATCCGTGATACGAGAAGGCGATGACGTGACGGCCCGGGGTCACCTCGACCCCGACCAGGGCGGGTGCGACCATGATGGTGGGTACGGGCCGCCCGTCCACGCTCGCGCGCCAGCCGGGATCGTAGGCGACCTTGAGCAGCACCACCGCGGGGCGAGCGGCGACGATGACGGCCCGCGCGCGTTGTCCGATGAGGAGACTCGCGCCCTGGTCGATGACCCGGCCCGCGAGGCCGTGGCGGTCCGCGAGCCTCGAGAGTGTCGGCGTGGCCGCGGGGGCGCCGGCGTAGGCGATGGTGGCGTAGAGTGCGCGACCCGGTAGGTCCGAATTCAAGAAGGGCGCCGTGCGCGTTCCGAGGGTCGCGTTGTCTGCGGGGATCTCCCCGTAGGTGTCGACCACTTGGATAAGGGCTGAAGTGCTCGCGCTCCCGACCTGCCAGAGTTGGTACGGTCCGGCCGTCTTCAACAGTGTCGCGCGCACGGGTGGCGGGTGGCCCACGGGCAAGAGGAGGTAGTGGATCCCCAAGGCCGAGTAGTCGCCGAGTCGACGTTCGTCGAAGTACGCCTCGGGATCGGTCATGAGACCACTCGTTCGCAACGTGAATCCCACGGCGTCCACGTTGAGCTGCTCGAGGTAGATGTACACCGGGACGGCACCGACGTAGAACTGGTGTCCCCAGTTGCTCGGCATCCCCGCGTAGATGCGCCCGCCGCCTCGGTGCTCGGCGTCGGCCACGAGGGCCGACACGTCCGCGCCCTGGGTGGCGGCGACGCCGCGTTGGAAGGTGATCCACGACGCCGAGTAGTGGTCGTAGGTGGCGATCTGGGTCCACGCGGGGGCGAGGACGCCGCTCAGTGCCGCCACGGCGAGCACGACACGCAGCCACTGGCGACGTCCGAGGGCGCCATCGCGGGCGCGAGCGAGCAGTTGGGGCGCGTGACGACCGATCACGTCGCGAGCCCCGGTCACGACCGCGACCAACCCGACGCCACCCAAGACGAGGCCCGCGAGGTGTAACCCCATGATGTAGCGCTGGAACAGGAGGCTCTGATTCCCGGGAAGGAGGTCGAGCAGCGGCCCCCACGTCGTGCGCCCGAAGAAGAGGAGCAGACTGAGGAGCCACGCCGCGGCGAGGGCACGGGCCCGCTCGTCGCGGGGCCACCGTCGTACGCAGGTGACGAGCCCGACCGCCACCAGCAGGCTCATCACGGGGAGGCGGTGCCAATCGTAGATCTGACCCGAGAGTAGCCACTGCATGACCCGTCGGGCGCCGTAGGAGTCGTTGATGCTCGTGCCCACCTGGAACTGGTTGACCGCCAGCCATTTCAGGTGCACCACGAGAGGCACCGTGACCCACGCCGTGCTCATCAGGGCGGCGACGCCGAGGACGAGGGTGCGGCGCGTACGGGCGATCAGTTGGCTCGGTCGGATGACGATCCACGCGGCCAGGGTCAACGCGGCCAGGTAGGCGCTGAGGAAGTGGAAGGCGATCGTGAGCGACAGCGTCGTGACCGCGGCGAAGAAGGACTTGCGCTGCGCGACGAATCGCCAACTGAACGCCCAGGCGAGGGGTAGGGTCCACATGGCCCAGAGCTGGGACCAGAGCCCACTACCGATCCAGACGTAGCTCTGGTGGCCGAACCCACGCCCCGTCACGGTGAAGATCAGTGGTGCGAGCGCCGCCGCTCCCGCCGACTCCCAGGCCCCCCACTCGAGAAGACGGGTGGTCCAGTACACGCAGAGGGGCCAGAGCGCTAAGAGGAGATAGAGCGACCACGCGTACGTGGCGGCCGTTCCGAAGAAGATCGACAGCGCGCCGGTGAGGACCGCGGAGAAGCTTTGGTACTGCACGAAGAACGGCGATCCCAGTGATAACAGCGGGTACCAATGGTCGAAGGGCGAGATGCCGTGTCGCAGCAGGCTCTCCGCCACGGCTGTCATCTGCAGGTGCATCCCGCTGTCGTTGGGGTAGGCGACACTGAGTCGTTCGAACCGGAGCGACCAGAGATTGAACGCGACGGCGAGGGCGACGAGGGCGTACGGACCGAGTCCGCGGCGCGCACGGGGCCCTGCGTCGCGGGTGGGGAGCGGAGGCAGCAACGCGTGCGGGGGCGCCGAAATCCACTTCACCATCGCCGGGCCGCGACGCGACAGTCGACGTGGCCAACCCGCCGGTGACTCTCGGCGCGAGTCTTCCATTCGTCACCCTCTCACGTGAGCACTTCTCTCGGCAGCGACGTCTAACCTCCGGGCCCCACCGCATCGAGATCGTCCGAGCACTCGACGCAACGTGGGCGGACACCATCGTTCGCCGTGACCTGCGGTCGGCCCTCTCAAGATTATCGACCCCGTACCTGAACCTTGGACCGGGTGGCCCCGGGCCGACCGTGCGCGGAGCCGCTAGTCCCGATCGGTCACTGCCAACGTCTCGGGGTCACGCCCGCCGACGGTGCGACGAAGGAAGTCCGCTTGGTCTGCGAGGGCCCGTCGGCCGATCGAGGTCTCGGGGCCAATCACGTCGAAGGCGTGGTACGTGGCGCGGTAGTGGTGGAGTTCCACGCTCACTCCCGCGTCCAACAATCGCAGGGCGAACGCGAGGTCCTCGTCACGCAGGGGGTCCTCCTCGCAACTCATCAAGAAAGTGGGAGGGAGGCGGTCCACAGTCTCGGCCCGAGCGGGCGCGGCGTACGTCGGCGCCGCTCCTTCGCGACCGAGGTAGAGCGGCCACATCTGGCGCGACCGTCGGGCGTCCCAGGGGTCGTACTCCTCGTACCTCGACATCGACGAGGTGGCGCCCCGATCGTCGAGCGCCGGGTAGATCAACATCAAAGAGGCGAGCGATGGACCAGACCCGTCCCGGCAGCGAAGGGCGACGCCGGCGGCGAGAGAGCCTCCCGCACTTGCACCACCGAGGCAGATCCGTCCGGCGTCGACGCCGAGCTCCGCCGCCGAGTCGATCAGCCACGCGAGAGCCGCCCACACGTCCTCGTGCGCCGCCGGGTAGGGGAACTCCGGGGCCAGGCGATAGTCGACCGACACCACCGTCACGTCGGCGTGCGCCGCGTAGAACGTGCAGCGATCATGTTCGAGTTCCAAGTCGCCGAAGACGAAGGCGCCGCCGTGCACGAAGAGCAGGGCCCCGCCCGGCGTCGAACGGTCACTTGATGAGTAGACGCGTATTCCCAGCGCATACCCGTCGCCACTCCTGATCGTGGTGTCGCGCCAGGTGACGCCCGGCGGCGTGCGGCGTGCGGCGATCGCTTCGGTGGTGATTGCCGCGGCTCGCTCCCTCGATCCGGCGATGTCGTCGAGGTCGGAGGTGGAGGGGCCACCGAGGAGTGCCATCAGTTCGGGGTCCAGGACCATGGGAAAGAAATGTAGTCGCAATCGCCCCACAGATGTTGAAACGTGTCAACCCGGGATGCCATAGTTGAGGGGTCGAGTTCGTCACGTGGACGACCTCAGGGGGGATGGCATGATGAGCCAGATCGAAGTGGGGGCGTTTCGTCGCTCTCCGGTGAGGAACGCCCGGCCCAAGATCGGATTGGTGGCCGGGGGGCTCGGCACGTACTGGCCCCAGTTCCCCACTCTCCTTCCCCAGTTGAAGGCGTCGGCCGCCGAGGTGTCGCGCCGCATCACCGGATTCGACGCGGAGGTGGTGGACGTGGGATTCATCTCCGACGCCCAAGAGGCGGACCTCGCCGCGGAGAGACTGCGCGCCGCCGGCTGTGACCTGATCGTCATGTTCCTCACGACGTACATGACCGCCACCATGGTGGTGCCGATCGCCCTTCGAACGAAGGCCGAAGTCCTCTTCATCAATCTCCAACCGACCGAGGCCATGGATCACGCCACCTTCGACACCGGCGCGTGGCTCGCCTACTGCGGTGCGTGCCCGCTGCCCGAGATGGCCAACTCCTTCGAACGGTGTGGGCTGTCCTTCCGCTCCGTCTCGGGGTACTTGGCGGACGAGCGGGCGTGGCGGCGGATCGAGAGTTGGGTGCGGGCGGCGTCGGTGGCGCGGGCGCTGCGCGGCGGGCGGCACGGCTTGCTAGGCCATCTCTATCCGGGCATGTACGACGTGTCGACGGATCTCACGCTCATCCCCGCGCGACTCGGTGGGCACGTCGAAGTCCTCGAGATCGACGACCTCCGCGTCCGTGTGGCTCAGGTGGGTGACGATGACGTACGGCTCCTCCTTCACGAGGTGCGCGAGACGTTCGAACTACTCGACTCGGTCGCTGCCGACGACCTGGACTGGTCATTGCGGGTGGCCATCGGCATGGAGCGACTCGTCGCCGACTTCGATCTCGACTCGATGGCGTACTACCACCGCGGCCTTGAGGGCGAACAGCACGAGCGTTTGGCGGCGGGGATGATCCTGGGGGCGTCTCTGCTCACCGCCAGCCATCGCCCCGTGTGTGGCGAATACGAACTGCGGACGTCAGTTGCGATGATGGTGATGGACCGGCTGGGCGCGGGCGGCTCCTTCACCGAGCTCCAGGCCCTCAACTTCGTCGACGGTGTCGTCGAGATGGGTCACGATGGACCCGCCCATCTGGCCATCAGCGACCGGCGGCCTGTACTACGCGGCCTGGGTGTCTTCCACGGGAAGCGCGGCTGGGGCATCTCGGTGGAGTTCGACGTGAAACACGGACCGGTCACGGCCCTCGGACTCACGCAACTGCGCGACGGCTCTCTGCGATTCGTGGCCTCCGAGGGTGAGGTCGTGCAGGGTGAGTTGCTGCAGATCGGGAACACGACGTCGCGCGTCGACTTCGGTCGCGACCCGGGCGAGTGGTGTGACGCCTGGAGTGCGACCGCGGTGGCCCATCACTGGGCCCTCGGGACGGGCCACCGACTGGCGGAACTGCGCGCCGTGTCCGAACTGCTCGGCATCGAACTGGTCGTCGTCTAGTTTCACCATCCCTCGCGCAACGACGAACCCCGCCGAGTGACTCGGCGGGGTTCGTGCGCTGTGCGGGGGGACACCGGTGAAGGTGGACACAGCGGATGCGATGAGACCCCCGTCGCGACGCGCGGCGGGGGTCTCATCTTCAACTAGAAGTTGAACTTGGCCACGTTCGCCTTGGTGAAGACGAAGGGCGGTCCGAGGACCACCGAGGGACCGGTGCCCGCAGCCGGGGGCAGGATGGTGTACTCACCGAGTCCCGGCGCGTTGAACTTCTGACCCGCGGCGATCTTGATGGTGCCCGAGGCCAGGTTCGCGACGGCGAAGCCGGCCAGGCGACCCAGGTTCACCGGGTTCCACAGCTCGAAGGACTTCACCGTGCCGTCCAACACATACTTCTTCATCTGCGAGGGCAGTCCGAGACCGGTAAGGGTCAGGTGCTTGAGCAGCGACTTGTGCGTGTCGAGGTACTGGGCCGCGGTCGAGATACCCACCGTCGTCGGGGAAATGATGCCGCGAAGGTTGGGGTAGGCCGAGAGCAGGCCCTGCAACACCGTGAGCGAGGCCGCCGGCTGGTCGTTGCCGTACACCGTCGCCACCAGCTTCATCTTCGGGTACTTCTTCAGCTCCACCTTCATGTACTTGATCCAGGAGTTTTGGTTGGTCGCCGTGGCGGCCGCGGAGAGGATCGCGATCTGGCCGCTCTTGCCAATCTCCTTCGCCAGGAGGTCAACCTCGGAGGTCCCGATGGTCGCGGTATTGGCCTGGTTGATGAACAAGTGGTTGGGGCAGGAGATGTCGGAGTCGGCCGAGACGATCACCAGACCCGCGGCGTGCGCCTGTGCGAGCGACGGGCAGAGGGCCGAAGGGTCGTTGCCCGCGATCACGATGCCCGCGGCGTGCGCCTGGATGGCCGCCTGGATGCCCGGGATCTGCGACGCCGCGGTGTCCGTGGTGCCCGAGTTGACGACGGTCTTGTCCCCGAGGGTCTTGAGCGCGGCGGTGATGCCCCCGTCTTCAAGGGTCTCGTAGGGGTTGACGGTGTCCTTGGGGATCAAGTAGAAGGTCTGCCCACTCTTCAGCTTGGGGCTGGCCGACGCCGTGGAGAGGCCGAAGCCACCCAATCCGATGACCAACGTGGTCGCCAACGCGGAGCTCGCGAGCGCCGTGATGGTGCGGTTCTTCAATTTCATGTTGATTGTTGTCCTTTCGGGAGAGTCACGAGTATTGACTCGTCTTGATGCCGACGGCCACGATGGCCCCCGGCGCGCTTCGCGTCCATATATCGACGACCGGGTGTCGCCGCACTGCCCCCTTCCCCCCTAGATGTCGCCCTCACCCCCCGCGCGTGAGCCATGCTCGCGTACCGGAGGCGTTTGACCATTGATCTCGTATTGCGTACTTCTCGCACTGCGTGCTGCCACGTCGATACGACGAGTGAACATCCGATTTCGCCGACGAACGCATCACGATGTGGTCGAAGTCGGCAAACCTTATATCCACTGATTGAAACGTGTCAAGTATCACTGCGACATTTCTGGTGGAACGTTTCACTGCCCCGCCTGGCGACGATGGTACCCAGTGGCGTGGCGTCGATGGTTGCGATGAGGTGACACTTGGCGCGCGAGTTCCTTGCGTGCCTCACGGTCAGGTGCGAGACTGACACTTCCATGACCCGAAAGAACCGAGGGGCCCCTCCGACGAATGAATCGCGGACGTGGGTCCCCGTGACCATCCGTGACGTCGCCAAGGTGGCCGGCGTGTCCACTGGGACGGTGTCCAACGTGTTGAACCGGCCCGACATCGTCGCCGAGGCCACTCGGCGGCGGGTACTGGAGGCGGTGGAGACGACCGGATTCATTCGTAACACGCAGGCCTACCAACTTCGCGGGGGGCGTTCCCACACGGTGGGCGTCGTGGTGCTCGACGTGTCCAACCCGTTCTTCACCGAGATGTTCCGCGGCGCCGAGAGCAGCCTGCAAGCCGAGGGATACGTCCTGATGCTGGCCAGCACCGATGACTCCGTCGAGCGCGAGGCCAGCTTCGTACGGGCGATGGAGGAGCACCGGGTGGAGGGGATCCTGATCACGCCGGCCGCCGCCGACCTCGAGGGCCTGGCGGGACTGAGGACGAGAGGTGTGCCGACGGTGTTGCTCGACCGCAAGGCGGCGGCCGATGAGTTCTGCTCGGTCACGGTCGATGACGTGCGAGGCGGAGAGCTCGCGGCGCGTCATCTCTTCGACATGGGCCACACGCGCATCGTCTTCTTCAACGGACCCACGACGATACGACAATGTCGTGACCGTCGCCAGGGCGTGCGCAAGGCCGTGCGGGCGCTCTCGAAGCGCTCACCTCGTGAGGCGAGCGAGTTGTCGGTGGGCGCATTGACCGTGCGACACGGCGAGGAGGTGGTGGAGCGGATCCTCTCGATGGTGCCACGACCCACCGCCGTCATGTGCGCCAACGACCTGTTGGCGTTGGGGGTACTCCGCGGCCTGGCGTCGCGCGACGTCCGGGTGCCCGAGGACCTGGCCGTCGTGGGATACGACGACCTGATCTTCGGATCCATGCTCTCGCCCGCCCTCACGTCGGTGCGCCAGCCGGCCTTCGAGCTGGGCGTCGCGGCCGCCGAATTGCTGTTGGACGAGGTGCGCAATCCGGAGCATCGTCACCGCGAGGTGCGTTTCGAACCCGAGCTCGTCGTGCGGGCGTCGTCGAGCACCGCGCCCTGACACCTGACGTCAGCACCGCGCTGGAGGTACTTGACACGTTTCAATAAATCTCGCTAAGGTGGGCCGACTTCACCGATTTCGGGGAGTGGCCTCGTCGCGGCGGTCTCGATGACCAGCGGCGCGGGTCGGGGTGGTGACAACGGTGTAAGGGGGGAACGATGGCAGGAGGCGAGATGACGGTGCCGTCCGTCGCGCCGGCATCGTCGACGGGGGAACCCGTGCTGGTGGTGGAGAGTGCCACCAAGTACTTCGGTCCCGTCAAGGCTCTCGTCAACGGCTCGATCACCTTGTTCGCCGGAGAGGCCCACGCCCTTCTCGGTGAGAACGGCGCGGGAAAGTCCACGCTCGTCAAGATCCTGGCCGGCGTGCACGGCGCCGATGGCGGACACGTCACCCTCGACGGCCAGCCGGTCAGGTTCTCGAGCCCCATTGACGCCCGTGAGGCGGGTGTGGCGGTCATCTACCAGGAGCCGACACTGTTCCCCGACCTCAGTGTCGCTGAGAACATTTTCATGGGGCGTCATCCCCTGCGGTCCGGTCGGCGAATCGACCGCTCGGAGATGGTCGAACGCGCCCGCCAGGTCTTCGCCCGGCTGGGGGTCCATCTTTCGCCGCACCGGGTCGCTCGGGGCCTCTCGGTCGCCGACCAGCAGATCGTCGAGATCGCCAAGGCCATCTCCTTCAACGCCAAGATCATCATCATGGACGAGCCGACGGCGGCCCTGAGCGACGTCGAGGTCCAGCGGCTCTTCGACGTGGTCGCCACCCTGCGCAAGGAGGGGGCCGCCATCATGTTCATCTCGCATCGTCTCGAAGAGGTGTTCGCGATGTGCCAGCGCGTCACGATCATGCGCGACGGCGCGTTCGTTCGAACCGCGCCGATCGAGGACCTCACCATCGACGAGGTGATCTACGCCATGGTGGGTCGCGACATCGTCTCGCTCTACGGGGAGCACGCGAGGACCCCTGGACTCAACGTCCTCGAGGTCGAGCACCTGACGCGCGAGGGGGTGTTCACGGACATCTCCTTCAACGTGCGTGCCGGTGAGATCGTGGGACTGGCCGGTCTCGTGGGTGCGGGACGCACCGAGGTGGCTCGGGGCATCTTCGGCATCGATCGCGTCGACGCGGGGAGGGTGCGCCTCCTGGGCCAGACCCTCAAGTCAGGGTCACCCCTCGCGGCGATGAGGGCCGGCATCGGCTTCGTCCCCGAGGATCGCCGTCAGCAGGGGCTCGTCATGGAGATGGCGATCGACCGCAACGCCTCGCTCGCCTCCATCCACGAGCTCAGCCGATTCGGCCTCATCCGTCGATCGTCGGAGAGACGCCTCGCCACCGAGTGGGCGGCCCGACTCCACTTGAAGTACGGCCGTTTCGCCAATCCCGTCAAGACCCTCTCGGGCGGTAATCAACAGAAGGTCGTGCTGGCCAAGTGGCTGGCGCGAAAGCCCCGGCTGCTGATCATCGATGAACCGACCCGCGGCATCGATATCGGGACCAAGGCCGAGGTGCACCGACTACTGGGCGAACTGGTCGAGCAGGGCGTCGCGATCCTGATGATCTCCTCGGAGATGCCCGAGGTCCTCGGCGTGGCGGATCGCATTCTGGTGCTGCACGAGGGTCGCTTGTCGGGCGAGTTCACGCGGGAGGAGGCCGATGAGGAGTCGATCATGCGCGCGGCCGCCGGTCAGGTGAAGGCGGGTGTGAGTTGAGTGTCCTCGAAAGCCAGTCGTTGGGAACGTCGCCACGCTCGAGCCTGGTGTCGGCGGTGTTGCGCTTTCGCGAGCTGGCCATCGTCGTCGCCGTCATCCTCGTCTTCGCCCTGACCTACTTCAAGAACCCCTCGTTCGCCAGCGTCGCTTCGGTGCAACAGATGCTGGCGGGTCCGGCGATCATCATTATGTTGGGCGTCGGCGAGACCCTGGTCATCATCACGCGCAACGTCGATCTCTCCATCGGGTCGGTGCTCGGTTTGTCGGCGTTCCTGGTGGGAGACCTGTTCGCCCACTATCCTCACATGCCCGTCATCGTGGCGCTCCTCGCGGGTCTGCTCATCGGTCTGGTGTGCGGGGCGGTGAACGGCGTGATCGTCGCCTACGCGCGAGTGCCGGCGCTCGTGGTCACGCTGGGCATGCTCTACATCATCCGCGGCGTCGACGCCGTGATCGACAACGGCGTGCAGATCGAACCCAGTCAGATTCCCCAGTCCTTCGTCAATCTGGGGGCGGGCACGATCTTGGGCATCCCGACCCTCTTCATCATCGCGTCCGCGGTGGTCGCGGTCGTGGGCTACGTGATGCGGACGTTCCGATCCGCGCGTGACCTCTACGCCATCGGATCGAACCCCGACGCCGCGGTCCTCGCCGGGGTCCGTGTGCCGCGTCGCATCTTCAGTGCCTTCGCCATCAGCGGGGCGCTGGCCGGCCTGGGGGGAGCGCTGTGGCTGGCCGAGTTTGCCACGGTGGCCTCGACGGCCGGTCTGGGCTATGAGCTCAACGTGGTGGCGGCGTGCGTGGTGGGTGGCGTCGCGATCTTCGGCGGGAGCGGGACCGTGCTCGGGGCCGCCTTGGGGGCGTTGCTATTGAACACGATCGACCAGGCGCTCGTGGCGGCGCGCGTGTCGTCATTCTGGAATCAGGCGGTGGCCGGTCTGCTATTGCTGGTGGCCATCGCCTTCGACCGCTACGTGTCGTTGCGCGCGGAGCGCATCTTGCGAGTGGAGGGTGCGCACCATGACGACAACTGAGACGGCGCTGTCGGTCGAACCGTCGACCGAGCAGCGTACCTGGCAGACATGGCTTCGTTCGGGACTTCGCTGGGAGTCCGGACTCGTCGTGCTCTTCGTGGTGAGCCTGATCTACGGCTCTTCGGTCTCCAGCTACTTCCTCAACATGCAGACCTTCTTCTTCGCCGGCCTCAACTTCGGTGAGATCGCCATCATGGCCCTACCGATGACCCTGATCATCATCACCGGCGAGATCGACCTCTCCGTCGGCTCCATGCTGGGACTGTCGGCCAGCATCCTCGGCTACCTGTTCATGCACGGGTGGAACATCTGGTGGGCGATGGCGATCTGCCTCGCGGTGGGCATCATCGGCGGCGCTCTGAACGGGTTGTTGATCACCACGCTCGGCCTCCCCTCGATCGCGGTGACCATCGGGACCCTCACGCTCTATCGCGGCATCGCGCTCATCGTCCTGGGGAGCAACACGGCCGTGGGCTTCCCGGCGTCCTTCACCAAGATCAGCCTGCCCATCGGCAACACCCACATCGCCTACGACTTCGCCATCTTCGTGGTCCTCGCCCTCATCTTCGGCGTGGTCCTTCACATGACGCCCGTGGGTCGCTCCATCTACGCCATCGGGCTCCAGGGTGAAACGGCGTTCTTCTCGGGCATCCGGGTCAAGCGGATCAAGTTCTTCCTCTACGTCGTTTCGGGGTTCCTCTGCGCCTTCGCGGGCCTCCTCTACACCTTCCAACAGGCGAGTTCGGCGTCGGACACCGGACTGGGACTCGAACTCAACGTCGTCGCGATCGCGCTCTTCGGGGGCGTCTCGATCTTCGGCGGGCGCGGAACGATCGTCGGGGTGGTGCTGTCGGTCGCCATCTTCGCGAGTCTGCAGTCGTCATTGACCGACGTG